>NZ_JBJGYJ010000007.1:0-185946 GCF_054049935.1 Geodermatophilus sp. SYSU D00742 | reverse complement strand
CGGCCGGCCGGCCGCGACCCGTTCCGCCATCCCGACCCCGTCGAGGAGGCCGCCGACGGTGACTGGGTGGTGCGGGCGGTCACCGGCTCGGCCACCGGCAAGACCTACCGGTGCCCCGGCTGCGACCAGGAGATCCGCCCGGGCGTGCCGCACCTGGTGACCTGGGCGGCCTACGCCCGCGACTCCGACCTGGAGCCCTGGGACACCGACTCGGCCGCCGACTACCGCCGCCACTGGCACACCAGTTGCTGGCGGGCGCGTTCCCGGCGTCGCTGAGGAATGCGGGGAGAGCGCCGCGGGAGGCCGCTCACACCAGGCGGGCGAAGACGACCACGTTGTCGGTGTAGCTGCGCCGGCCGGGGTCGAACGCCCCGCCGCAGGTGACCAGCCGCAGCTCCGCGCGGGGGGTCGGCCCGTAGACCGCGGCGGTCGGGAAGTCCTCCTTCCGGTGGCGGGCGACGTCGGTGACGACGAAGCGGACCGTCGTCCCGTCGCCGCGGTCGACCAGCACCTCGTCGCCCGGGACGAGCTCCCGCAGGCGCCAGAACACGGCCGGTCCGTCGGGGGAGTCCACGTGCCCCGCGACCACGGCCGGCCCGACGTCACCGGGCGCTGCCGCGCCGGGGAACCAGCCGGCCCGGTCGTACCCGGTGGGCGGGACCAGCGCTCCGGTGGCGTCCGTCCCGAGCCGGACCAGGGGGCTGTCCACGCCGATGGCCGGCACCCGCACCCGCAGCGGTGCGACGGCGGGGGCGAGGGCGCCGGCCTCCGCGACGACGGGCGCCGCGGCTGCCTGCGTCGCCGGACCGGTCGGGGCGGGGCTCGGAGAGGCGAGCGCGACGGCGCCGGCGACGAGCGCGGTGGCCGCCAGCAGCCGGCGCGCCACCGGGAGCACCGGGCGCCGCACGGCGGTCACCGGGTCCGCGCCCGCAGCCGCAGCACGGTGAGGACGGCGGTGACCAGCGCCGCACCGGCCAGCAGGACAGGGAGCGGGGAGCCGTCCGCCGTCCCCCCGGCGCCGGTCTCGACCCCGCCGGTGGGCACGACGGCCGCGCCGGCGGCGTCGAGCACGGCGCGGACGGTCAGCCCGCCGTCCGGCCGGTCCAGGACCAGGAGGCTGTACAGGGAGCCGGCGGCCAGCTCCACCGGGACGTCGGCCGGTACGTCCCCGGCCCGCACCCGGAGCGTGGTGGCGCCGGCCGGTACCGCGACGTACGGCCCGGCCTCGGTGGCGCCGAGGCCGGTGGCGACGGGGACGCCGCCCGCCGAGACGTCCAGGGGCGGCGTGCCGGCGGCGGCGAGGACGCGGACGCGGGCCGCGCCGGGCGGCGGAGGGGTGAGCTCGTCGTCCAGGACGACCAGGCGCAGGTCGGCGAAGGAGCCCACTGCCGCGACCGTGCGGGCGGCGCCGGCGGGGACGTCGACCGTCGCCGACAGCAGCGGCGGGCTGCCGCGGTCGGCGTCCACGGCACGAATGCTCACCGCGTAGCCACCCGGAGGCACCTCCCGGTGCTCCGACAGCGCGCCGTAGCCGAGCTCCTCCGGTGCGCCGACGGCCTGCCCGGTACCGCGGGCGGTGACGGAGAGGGCGACGGCGGGGGTGTCCGGGGACAGGTGTGCGACGCGCAGCAGGGCGGTCTCGGCCGCCGCCGCGGGGACGCCGGCCAGCACCGGGCCCACGGCGAGCAGCAGCACCGCCAGGCCGCGCAGCACGAGGGGTGTGGCGCGACGGCGGACCGGTGCGCCGCCCGCCGTGCGGGGGACCAGGTGGCCGCTCAGCGCCGGCCGGGGGTCACCGGGCGGCTGCCGGTGTCGGGCTGGTCGGGCTTCACCGCGGGCTGGACCAGCGTCGGCGGGTCGGTCCGCTCGCCGGCCGAGACCGGACGGAGCTGCTGGGTCGTCTGGGCGGAGGGAGCCGCCGGACCACCCTCGGACTCCTCCGGGGACTGCTCGGCGGACGGCTGCAGGGCCGGGTCCTGCTGCGGCGGGGGCTGGTGGGCGGGAGCGGTCGGCTGTGCCGGGGGCCGCGTGGGCTGGCGGGCCGCGGCGGCCTCGCCGGTGCCCGTGCGCGGCGGATCGGCGGGACGGGCGGCCGCCGGCTGCGGAGCCGTGGTCGGCTGCACGGCGCGCTGCTGGGCGGTCACCGGTCCGACGGGCTCCTGCGCCGCGGGCCTGGGTGTGGGCGAGGGCTGCGGGGCGGTGCCGTGCTGGGGCTGCCGGGGAGTGGGCGAGGGCCGGTCCGACCCGGGCACCGGCGGCTTCGGGCCGGCGGTCGGCTCCGGTCGGCGGTCGCCGAGGTGGGGCAGCGTCTCCAGCACCCGCCGGGCCTCGGCCAGCCGGCCGGCCAGCTCGTCGCGGACCGACCGGATGGCCGCCGCGGCTGCCTCCGCCTCGCTGACCAGCTGGGCGGCGTGCTGCTCGGCCGCGGCGATCCGCTGCCGGGCGGCCTCGGCGGAGGCGCGGTCGCGCTCCTGGTCCCGCTGGGCGGCCTCCTGCCGGCGGGCCCGCTGGGCGATCTCGAAGTCCTCCTCGACCTTCGTCCGCCGGGCCTGGGACTCGGCGTCGAGCCGGGCGACCTTCTCCTGTGCCTTGCTGACCAGCTCGTCGGCGCGGATCTGGGCCTTGCTGGCGATCTGCTCGGCGTTCTGCCGGGCCTCGGCGATCATCCGCTCCACCTCGGCGCGGCCGGCGGCGTGCCGCTCGTGCATCGCCCGTTCCTCGGCGGCGGTCTGCTCCCGCAGCGCCTGCGCCTCCTCCTGGGCGGCTCGCCGGATGTCGGCGGCCTCCTCCTCGGCCAGCCGCAGCATGTGCGAGATGCGCTCGCTCATGTTCTCGAAGGTGGCCGGGCCCGCCGACGCGGCCTTGCGGCGCAGGGAGTCGATCTCCCCGTGCAGGGCCGAGAGCTGGCCGGCGAGGTCGGCGGAGCGGGCCATCGCGGCGTCCCGGTCGGCGAGCGCCACCCGGATGTCGGCCTCGAGCCGCTCGATGGTCTCGGCCACCTGGTGTCGGTCGAAACCCCGCAGCACGACGTCGAACGAGTGCTGGGCCTCACGCATGGGCAGCATGTCGCGGCGGGGGTCGCTCATACGTCCATCCTCGCAGAGTCGGCAGCAGGGGGCGTGTCACCGGGGACTCCCCCGCATGGTGCCAGCCCGACCTGGCAGGCGCCATGTCCGTGGCCCCCTGCAGGGCCCGCCCTCGGCGTGCCCCGACCCGCGCAGGGCCCGGGCGGGGGTCCTCCTACGGAGGGCTCGGGTGAGGGTCCTCCCTCACACGCCCCGGAAGCGGTTGATCGCGGAGAGGTGCCTCGCGCGCTTCTCGCCGTCCTTGACCCCGAGGCCCTCCTCGGGCGCCAGGGTCAGGACACCGACCTTGCCCTGGTGGGCGTTGCGGTGGACGTCGCAGGCGGCCTGGCCGACCTGGTCCATCGGGTAGACCTTCGACAGGGTCGGGTGGACCAGCCCGCGGTCGATGAGGCGGTTGGCCTCCCACGCCTCCTTGTAGTTGGCGAAGTGGCTGCCGATCACCCGCTTGAGGTTCATCCACAGGTAGCGGTTGTCGAACTGGTGCAGGTAGCCGCTGGTGGAGGCGCAGGTGACGACCGTGCCGCCCTTCTTCGCGACGTACACGCTGGCGCCGAAGGTCTCCCGGCCCGGGTGCTCGAAGACGATGTCGGGGTCGTCGCCCCCGGTCAGCTCCCGGATCCGCTTGCCCAGCCGCTGCCACTCCCGCGGGTCCTGGGTGTGCTCGTCCTTCCAGAACGTGTAGCCCTCGGCGGAGCGGTCGATGACCAGCTCGGCACCCATCGAACGGACGATGTCGGCCTTCTCGGGGCTGGACACCACGCAGACCGGGATGGCGCCGCCGTTGAGCGCCATCTGGGTGGCGTAGGAACCCAGCCCGCCCGAGGCGCCCCAGATCAGGACGACGTCGCCCTGCTTCATGTCCGCGCCGTTGCGGGACACCAGCTGCCGGTAGGCGGTGGAGTTGACCAGCCCGGGGCTGGCGGCCTCCTCCCAGGTGAGGTGGGCCGGCTTGGGCATCAGCTGGTTGCTCTTGACCAGCGCCAGCTCCGCCAGGCCACCGAAGTTGGTCTCGAACCCCCAGATCCGCTGCTGCGGGTCGAGCATCGTGTCGTCGTGGCCGGCCGGGTCCTCCAGCTCCACCGACAGGCAGTGCGCCACGACCTCGTCGCCGGGCGACCACCGGTGCACCCCCGGCCCCACCCGCAGGACGACGCCGGCCAGGTCGGACCCGACCACGTGGTAGGGCAGGTCGTGCCGCTTGGCGAGGTCGTGGAGGCGGCCGTAGCGCTCCAGGAAGCCGAAGGTGGAGACCGGCTCGAAGATCGACGTCCAGACGGTGTTGTAGTTCACCGACGACGCCATGACCGCGACGATCGCCTCGCCCGGGCCCAGCTCCGGGGTCGCCACCTCCTCCACGTGCAGGGACTTGCGGGGGTCCTTGTCCTTGGTCGGCAGGCCCTCGAACATCCCCTGCTCGTCCTTGCGCACCAGCACGGCGCGGTAGGACTCCGGCACCGGGAGGCCCGCGAGGGCGTCCAGCTGGTCGGCCAGGATGGCGTCCCTGATCTCGTTCACGCGTTCTCCCGGGTCTTCGTCGGCTGTGGTCGGGGGCGGTGCGGGCGGAGGACGCCAGCGGTGCGGTGGCGCGAGATGTTACCGATGAGTAGGCACCCCGTCAGCCCGGCGGGTCAGTGCCCGCCCCTCGCCGGCTCGACGAGCTCGACGAGCACCCCCCCGGCGTCCTTGGGGTGGACGAAGTTGACCCGGCTGCCGGCCGTCCCGCGCTTCGGGGTGTCGTAGAGCAGCCGCAGGCCACGCTGGCGCAGGCTGGCGGCGGCGGCCTCCACGTCGTCCACGCGGAAGGCCAGCTGCTGCAGCCCCGGGCCGGAGCGGCCGATGAACTTCGCGATCGTCGACTCCGGGGTGAGCGGCGCCAGCAGCTGGATCCGCGTCTCGCCGTCGCCGACGGCGAGCATCGCCTCGTGGACGCCCTGCTCCTCGTTGACCTCCTCGTGCACGGAACGGATGCCGAAGGCCGACTCGTAGAAGGCGATCGCCTCGCGGAGGTCGGGCACCGCGATCCCGACGTGGTCGATGGTGGTGAACAGTCCGGCCGGCAGGCCCGAGGGGGCGTCAGTGGTCACGGCGGCATCCTCCCGAAGAGACGTCTGGGACGACAGTTCGGTGTGAGGGGCATCACAGGCGGGCCGGGAGCCGCGCGAGCGGTCCTATCCTGAGGGGACGCCCGAAGCCGCGCCAGCGCGGCCAGCTCTGAGCACACCGGTCGCCGTCGACGGCGGCCCGGCACTGGAGGCCCCCATGCCCCGTTCGGTCATCGTCAGCGGCGCCCGCACCCCGATGGGCCGGCTGCTCGGCTCGCTCAAGGACTTCTCCGCGGCCGACCTCGGCGGGGTCGCGATCAAGGCGGCGCTGGAGCGGGCCGGCATCTCCGGCGACCAGGTCGAGTACGTGATCATGGGGCAGGTGCTGCAGGCCGGCGCCGGTCAGAACCCCGCCCGGCCCGCCGCGGTGGCCGCCGGCATCCCCATGACCGTGCCGGCCATCACCGTGAACAAGGTGTGCCTCTCCGGCCTGAGCGCCATCGCGCTGGCCGACCAGCTGATCCGCGCCGGTGAGTTCGACGTCGTCGTGGCCGGCGGTCAGGAGTCGATGACGCAGGCGCCGCACCTGCTGGCCGACTCGCGCACCGGTGTGAAGTACGGCGACACGAAGCTGGTCGACTCGATGGCCCACGACGGGCTGAGCGACACCTTCGACCAGGTCGCGATGGGTGCGCTGACCGAGCGGGCGAACAGCCGCTACGACCTGACCCGCGAGGAGCAGGACGCGTTCGCCGCGGAGAGCCACCAGAAGGCCGCGCGCGCCGGGAAGAACGGCGTCTTCGACGAGGCGATCACCCCGGTGCTCATCCCGCAGCGCAAGGGCGACCCGATCGAGTTCCGCGACGACGAGGGCGTCCGCGCCGACACCACGGTGGAGACCCTGTCGCGGCTGAAGCCGGCCTTCGCCGAGGACGGCACCATCACCGCCGGCACCGCGTCGCAGATCTCCGACGGTGCCTGCGCGGTGGTGGTGATGAGCGCGGAGAAGGCCGCCGAGCTCGGCATCACCCCGATCGCCGAGATCGGCGCCCACGGGGTCGTCGCCGGGCCGGACGCCACGCTGCAGAGCCAGCCGTCGCGGGCCGTCCAGAAGGCGTGCCAGCGCGAGGGCATCGACCCGAAGGACCTCGACCTCGTCGAGTTCAACGAGGCCTTCGCCGCCGTCGCGCTCGTCTCCACGCGGGAGCTCGGGATCGACCCCGAGAAGGTCAACCCCAACGGCGGCGCGATCGCCCTCGGTCACCCGATCGGCATGAGCGGTGCCCGCATCGTGCTGGACGTGGCGCTGGAGCTCCGCCGCCGCGGCGGTGGCGTGGGTGCCGCCGCGCTGTGCGGCGGCGGTGGGCAGGGCGACGCGCTGATCCTGCACGTGCCCGCCCGCGCGTGACGCCGGACGGCACCGCCGTCCGGACGACCGGCCCCGTCGCCCCCCGTGGGCGACGGGGCCGTCGCGTGGTGGACGTCCCCGACCTCGTCGCCCGGGCCCGGGACGGCGAGGCCCGCGCGGTGGCCCGGCTGATCTCCCTCGTCGAGGACGCCGGCCCGGCGGTCCGCGACGTCGCGGCGGCCCTGACCCCGCACACCGGGCGGGCGCAGGTGATCGGCCTGACCGGGGCGCCCGGCGTCGGCAAGTCGACGACGACGGCGGCACTGGTGCGGGCCCACCGGCAGGCCGGGAAGCGGGTCGGCGTGCTCGCCGTCGACCCCTCGTCCCCGTTCTCGGGCGGGGCCCTGCTCGGCGACCGGATCCGCATGCAGGACTCGGCCGGGGACGCCGGGGTGTACATCCGCTCCATGGCCTCCCGCGGTCACCTCGGCGGGCTGGCCTGGGCCACGCCACAGGCGCTGCGCGTGCTCGACGCCGCCGGGTGCGACGTGGTGCTGGTCGAGACCGTCGGCGTCGGGCAGTCCGAGCTGGAGATCGCCTCGCTGGCCGACACGACCCTGGTGCTGCTGGCGCCGGGCATGGGCGACGGCATCCAGGCGGCGAAGGCCGGGATCCTCGAGGTCGCCGACGTCCTCGTCGTCAACAAGGCCGACCGGGACGGCGCCGACCAGACCGTGCGCGACCTGCGCGCGATGCTCTCCCTGGGCGATCGGCCGGACGGCGCCTGGCGGCCCCCGGTCTGCCGGACGGTCGCCACGCGCGGCGGCGACGAGGGCATCGGGACCCTGCTCGCCGCGGTCGAGGAGCACCGTCGCTGGCTGGAGTCGTCGGGGGAGGGCACCCGCCGCCGGACCGCGCGGGCGGCACGGGAGATCGAGGCGATCGCCCTGGGCACCCTGCGGGAGCGGATGGGGGAGGTGCGGGGCTCGGCAGCGCTCGGTGCGCTGGCCGAGGCCGTGGTGGCGGGGGAGACCGATCCCTTCCGGGCCGCCGACGCGCTCCTCGCGCAGTTGTGACCTGCTGAGGGCAGGATGGCGGGGTGAACGGGAAGCCGGACGCCGTCGTCGTCGGAGCCGGGCCGAACGGGCTGGCCGCGGCCCTGCGGCTGGCCGCCGCGGGTCTCCGCGTGCAGGTCGTCGAGGCGGCCGAGCGTCCTGGCGGCGGCATGCGGACCGAGGAGCTGATGCGGCCGGGGTACCGGCACGACGTCTGCTCGATCGTGCAGCCGATGGCGGCCGCGGCGCCCTTCTTCCGCGAGTTCGACCTCGCCGCTCGCGGGGTCCGGCTGGTGCAGCCGGAGGTCAACTACGCGCACCCCCTGGACGGCGGGGGTGCCGCGGTGGCGTACCGCTCGCTCGAGGAGACCGCGGCGGGACTCGGCGCGGACGGGCCGGCCTACCGCCGCCTGTTCGAGCCGCTGGTCGAGCACGGCACCGACGTCGTCGACTTCTTCCTGACCAGCCAGTTGCGCCGGCTGCCCACGCGCAGCGTCGGCGCCATCACCAGGTTCGGGCTCAACGGGCTGCCCAACGTGCGCTGGCTGGCCCACCGGTACTTCCGGACCGAGGGGGCCCGCGCGCTGCTCGGCGGGGCGGCCGCCCACGGCATGCTCGACCTGAGCCAGCCGCTGACCTCCGCGCTCGGGATGCTGCTGACGATGCTGGGTCACCACGTCGGCTGGCCGCTGGTCGAGGGCGGCTCGCAGAACCTGGCCGACGCGATGGTCACCGCGCTGGAGCAGCAGGGCGGCGAGGTGGTGACCGGGCACCTGGTGACGGACCTGCGCGAGTTCGACGGGGTACCGGCCGTGCTGCTCGACACCACGCCCGAGGCCTTCGTGGCGATGGCCGGCGACCGGGTGCACGAGGGCTACCGGCGGTGGGTCCGGCGGTACAAGCACGGCGCCGGCGTCTTCAAGGTCGACTGGATCCTGTCCGAACCGGTGCCCTGGACCAATACCGACGTCCGCCGGGCCGGGACCGTCCACATCGCCGGCACGCTGGAGGAGACGATCGCCGGTGAGCGTGCGCCCAACCGCGGCGAGCTCACCGACCGCCCGTACGTCCTCGCCGTCCAGCCCACCGTCCCGGACCCGACGCGGGCCCCGGAGGGCGGGCACGTCTTCTGGGCCTACGTGCACGTGCCGCACGGCGCCGACGTCGACATGACCGAGGCCATCGAGAACCAGGTGGAGCGCTTCGCGCCGGGGTTCAGGGACACCGTCGTCGAGCGGGTCACCAAGGACGCCGTCGCGATGGAGAAGTGGAACCCGGCCTACATCGGCGGCGACATCTCCAACGGCCAGGCGACGCTGCGGCAGATGCTGGCCCGGCCGGTCCCGCGCTGGAACACCTACAAGACCCCGGTGCCGGGCGTGTACCTCGCCTCCTCGGCGACACCGCCGGGACCGGCCGTCCACGGCGCCTGCGGGGACAACGCCGCGCGGGTCGCGCTCAAGGAGGTCTTCGGGGTGCGGCACGTACCGCCCCTGCGCCCGGCCCCGCGGTAGCCCCACGCCGTCTCGGGTCGGGGGGCCCACCGGCGCCGCCGTGGTCCCCGGGGGAGCGGTGCCACGGGGTCACCCACCCCAGGTCGCCACTGGGGGCCGCACGCGACCAGCCCGTAGCCTCTGGTGCCATGGTCCGACCGCTGGGGTTGCCCTTCGATCCCATCGAGCGCGCCGGGGACTCGTGGGAGCAGCACTTCGGCCCGGCGGCGGCGATGCGCGCCGCCACCTCGGTCTTCCGCGTCCAGCAGATCCTGCTCGCCCGCTTCGACGAGGCGTTGCGGCCGCACGCGCTCACGTTCGCGCGCTACGAGGTCCTCGTGCTGCTGACCTTCAGCCGCACCGGGGAGCTGCCGCTGAAGGTGATCGGCAGCCGGCTGATGGTCCACCCCACGAGCGTCACCAACGCCATCGACCGGCTGGTCGCGGCCGGCTACGTCGACCGCCGCCCCAACCCCGCCGACGGCCGCGGCGTGCTCGCCGGCATCACCGAGCGGGGCCGGGCCGTCGTCGAGGACGCCACCGCCGCGCTCACCGCCCTCGACTTCGGGCTGGGCGACCTCCCCGAGGCAGAGCTGCAGACGCTGTTCGACATCCTCAAGCGGGTCCGGCTCGGCGCCGGTGACGTGGCCGACGCCGAGGCCCCCGTCGGCTGAGCACCCCCGACGTCCCGGCGGCGGCGGTGGGATGATCGAGGTCATGCAGCCCTCCCGCCCCGGACGCCCAGACCCGCGCGCACAGGCCCAGCAGGCGCAGCTGGCCGCCTCACTCGCCGGCGCGGTCGACCTCGCCGCCGTCAAGGCCCGCTCCGAGGCCGCGGCGCGGGCCCAGGCCGCACCCCCGCCGGCCGCGGCCACCCCTGGCGCCCCGGCGGGTGCCCCCGGTACCGCGGTCGTCGACGTCACCGAGGCCACCTTCCAGACCGAGGTGCTCGACCGCTCCTTCCAGGTGCCGGTCGTGCTCGACCTCTGGGCCGAGTGGTGCGGGCCGTGCAAGCAGCTGTCCCCGGTGCTCGAGCGGCTGGCCGCGGAGGGCGGCGGGTCCTGGGTGCTGGCGAAGGTCGACGTCGACGCCAACCCCGCGCTCGCCCAGGGGCTGCGGGTGCAGGGCATCCCGGCGGTCAAGGCCGTCTGGCAGGGGCAGCTGGTCGCCGAGTTCACCGGCGCCATCCCCGAGGAGCAGGCCCGCCAGTTCGTCACCGAGCTGGTCCGCGCCACCACCGGCGGCGCGGTGCCCGGCGCCAAGGAGGGCGAGCCGGAGGACGACGACCCGCGCCTGGACGCCGCCGAGGCCGCCCTCGAGCGTGGCGACCTCGCCGCGGCGGAGGCCGCCTACCAGGCGATCGTCGACGCCGAGCCCGACCACCCGGTCGCCGGCCTGGCGCTGCGCCAGGTGCAGCTGTTCCGTCGCGCCGACGAGGCCGGCCCCGACGCCCTCACCCGGGCCGACGCCGCGCCGGACGACGTGACCGCGCAGACCCGCGCCGCCGACTTCCTGCTCGGCACCGGGGACGTCGAGGGGGCCTTCGCCCGCCTGCTCGACGTCGTCCGCCGGACCGCCGGTGAGGACCGCGACCAGGCGCGCAAGCACCTCGTGGAGCTGTTCGGCGTCGTCGGGGACCAGGACCCGCGGGTGGGCGCCGCCCGCCGCGAGCTCACGATCGCGCTGTACTAGGAGGCCCCCCTCCCTCCCGCCTGGGAGGACCCCGTCCCGCCCACCGTCGCAGGCCCGGGACGGGGCCGGCGGGGTCCTGGGGGGTGGCCGTTCCAGGACCCCGCCGGGCCCGCGGCGGGACCCGGCAGGGGCGCACGGCCGCACCGTCGACGGACCCGGAGGGGGCCTCAGACGCCGACGTCGCAGGCGCGGGCGCCTCCGAGGAACCCGCCGCGGAAGAGGTCGACCAGCTGGAAGCCGGAGGCGTCGGTCGGGCCCAGCACCTGCGGGTCGTTGCCGTACTCGAGGAGGAACTGCACGCTCTCGTCGAGGTCGCCGGGGGAGATGACCACGTTGGTGAGCTCGCCGTTGTAGACCTGCGCGCTGTACCAGCCGGCCAGGCACACCGCCGACCGCAGCGCCTCGTCGCCCTCGGTCGACAACCCCAGCTGGTCGCGGGCGGCCAGCCCGTAGGGGATCGCGACGGCCGTGGGGACGGCGTAGTCACCGAGCCCCTCGTAGGCCGGCCCGGTGAGGTCCTGCTCGTCGAAGCCGACCAGCCCGCCCGCGCCGACGCCGTCCCCGGCCGGGCAGTAGACGAGGTCGACGTCGTCGGCGGCGCAGTTCGGGGCCGTGCCGCGGAAGGGCTCCAGCCGCGGTGCCCGGAACGTGCCGTCGAGCACCTCGGTGAAGGCGCGCTCCCAGAACTCCGGCAGGGACGTCTCGATGATCTGCTCGATCGTCCCGTACGGCGCGTTGCCGCCGCTGCGGAAGTCCTCGTCGCTGGTGAACCGGCCCTGCGTGAAGACGCGGTCCTCCCCGAACCGGTCGCGGCAGGCGGTCGGGCCGTCGTCGAAGCCCTCCTGGAAGGCCGACACCCGGTCGAAGTAGGACCCGTGCGCCTGCTCCTGGGTCGGGCTGGTCCCGACCGGGTCGCGCAGCAGCAGGTAGCCGCGCAGCAGCTGGTCCAGCTCCGGTTCGCGGATCTGCGAGTGCGTGGCCTGCCCCTCGGCGACCCACGCGGTCCACGCGCCGGCGAAGCAGTCGGCCTGGGTCTCGGTGGCGATCGACGTCGGAGGCGAGCCGACCCGCGCCTGGACGGCGTGACCGAACTCGTGCGCCATCACCAGCGCGGGGATGAACCGGCCGTAGCCGTCGGCGAGCTCGGCGAGGTAGGCGCGGTCGTAGCTGATCGAGTCGGAGTTCACCGTCTGGCCCGTGCAGTAGAAGGCGTTGTTCTCGACCTCGCGCGGGTCGGCGCCGCACCCGACGCCCTGCGGGTACACCGCCGGGTCGACGTCGGCCGGGTCCACGCTGAAGTAGCCGCCGGTCAGCGGGCTGAAGCGGCCGCCGAACACGTCGGGGAACTGCTCGGCCCAGTAGTCCTCGAGGTCGGCGAGGGCGTTGCGGGCCAGGACGTCGATCGGCCCGTCCACGGCGCCCACGACGTCAACGCGGCCGGGATCGGCGTCGTCCGGCGGTGGGTCGGCGGCGCTGGGGCGGCCGAGCACGACGACCGAGCAGCCGGTCGCGGCGAACAGCGTGGCGACGGCCAACAGGACCGGGACGACCCGGCGCAGGAGGGCAGCAGGCATGGCCAGGGCATCGTCGCACCGCGACGCCGGCTCCGCTCCGGGAACGGCCCGGCCGGCGCGGTGCCGGCGGGGCAGGGGCCCAGGTCGCAGGCGGTGCCGCCCCGGAGCGAGCCGTCGCGGGAGGCGGCCGTGCGGCGCCGGACCTGCCTCGGAGAGGCGTGCTCCCTCGTCCGGGACACCGCCCTGCGCGGCCGGGGACGGTGCGCCCGGCCGCGCAGGGGAGAGGTGCTCAGCCCTCGTGCAGGAACCAGACGGTGCCCAGGGGCGGGGCCGACACCGTGGCCGAGTACGGCTGGCCGTGCCACGGCTGCTCGACGGCCTCGATGCCGCCCATGTTGCCCACGCCGGAGCCGCCGTAGCCCTCGGCGTCGGTGTTGACCACCTCGCGCCAGAAGCCGGGACGGGGCAGCCCGACCCGGTAGCCGTGGTGCGGCGCACCGGAGAAGTTCACGACGCACGCGAGCGCCTGCCCGGCCCCGGTCCCCCCCTCGTCGGCCGCACCGCCGGCGCCCGGGAGGCCGTAGCGCAGGAACGACAGCACGTTGCCCGAGGCGTCGTTGGCGTCGATCCACTGGAAGCCTGCCGGGTCGACGTCCTGCGACCACAGCGCCGGCAGCTCCTTGTAGCGGGCGTTGAGGTCGGTGACCAGGGACAGCACACCGCGGTGGGCGGGGTCGTCGAGGTGCCACCAGTCCAGCGAGCGGCTCTCGGCCCACTCGGCGTCCTGGGCGAACTCCGAGCCCATGAACAGCAGCTGCTTGCCCGGGTGCGCCCACATGTAGGCGAGGAAGGCGCGCAGGTTCGCCAGCTGCTGCCACCGGTCACCGGGCATCTTCCGCAGCAGCGAGCCCTTGCCGTAGACGACCTCGTCGTGGCTGATCGGCAACACGTAGTTCTCGGAGTAGGCGTACATCATCGAGAACGTCAGCTGCCCGTGGTGGTAGCTGCGGTACACCGGCTCGCGCTGCACGTAGGACAGCGAGTCGTGCATCCAGCCCATGTTCCACTTGAAGCCGAAGCCCAGGCCACCGAGGTGGGTGGGCCGGGTGACGCCCGGCCACGCGGTCGACTCCTCGGCGATGGTGACCACGCCGGGCACCTCGCGGTAGACGGTGGCGTTCATCTCCTGCAGGAAGGCCACCGCCTCGAGGTTCTCCCGCCCGCCGTACTTGTTGGGCAGCCACTCGGTGCGGGAGTAGTCCAGGTAGAGCATCGAGGCGACCGCGTCGACCCGGACGCCGTCGACGTGGAACTCCTTGCACCAGTAGAGGGCGTTCGCGACGAGGAAGTTGCGCACCTCGGAGCGGCCGAAGTCGAAGACGTAGGTGCCCCAGTCCTGCTGCTCGCCGCGGCGCGGGTCGGCGTGCTCGTAGAGCGCGGTGCCGTCGAACCGGGCCAGCGCCCAGTCGTCCTTGGGGAAGTGCGCGGGCACCCAGTCGACGATGACCCCGACACCGGCCTGGTGGGCCTTGTCCACCAGGTACCGGAAGTCGTCGGGGCTGCCGTAGCGGGCGGTGGGGGCGTAGTACGAGGTGACCTGGTAGCCCCAGGACCCGCCGAAGGGGTGCTCGGCGACCGGCATGAACTCGATGTGGGTGAAGCCGGCCTCCACGACGTAGTCGACCAGCTCGTCGGCGAGCTGCCGGTAGGACAGGCCCTGCCGCCAGGAGCCGATGTGCACCTCGTAGACGCTCATCGGCCGCTGGTGCCAGCCGGCCCCGGCCCGCTCGGCGAGCCACTCGTCGTCGTGCCACTCGTACGCGGACTCGGTGACGACCGAGGCGTTGAGCGGTGGCACCTCGGTGGCGAAGGCCAGCGGGTCGGACTTCTCCCGCCACACGCCGTCGCGGCCCAGCACGTGGTACCGGTACCGCGTGCCCACCTGGACGCCGGGGATGAAGACCTCCCAGACGCCGGAGGACCCCAGCGACCGCATGGGGTAGGCGCGGGCCTGCCAGTAGTCGAAGTCGCCGGTGACCTTCACGCCCTGGGCGTTGGGCGCCCACACGGCGAAGGACACGCCCTCGACCGGCCCGCCGGGGGTGTCGTAGCGCCGGACGTGGGCACCGAGCACCTCCCACAGCCGCTCGTGCCGGCCCTCGCGGATGAGGTGCTGGTCGAGCTCGCCGACCGTGGGCAGCCACCGGTAGGGGTCGTCGACGGTGTAGGTGTTCGTGCCACCCTGGCCGTCGCCGTAGGCCACCTCGATCCGGTAGTCGCCGGGCTGCTGGGGGAGCCGGGCCTCGTAGATGCCGCCGCCGTGCAGCTGGCGCGCCTCGTAGCGGGAGCCGTCCTGGTCGACGACGGCGACCGAGACGGCGTCGGGCCGCAGCGTGCGCACCACCCAGCCCTGCGCGGCGCGGTGCGCGCCGAGGACGCTGTGCGGCGCGTAGGACCAGCCCTCGACGATCGCGCGCAGCTGCTCCCCGGTGACCTCCTCGGGAGCCGGCCCGCCGGCGGCGGTGCCGGTCGCGGCGTCTCCGCCGGTGGCACCGGCTGCTGCGGTGTCGGCGGTCCCGGCGGCCGGCGTGCCACCGGTCGCGAGCCCACCCGGGGCGCCCGCCCCGGCGTCACCGGTCGCGACCCCGCCGGCGGAGGTGCCCACCTCCGCGGTGGCGGCGGTGTCCGGCCCGGCCGCGCCGTCCTCGGGTGCCTGCGGGGTGCTCGGCTCGGCCGGGTCCGGGCTCGGCGGCTCGGGCTGCGGAGCCGGCGCGCCGCTGGGACTGCCCGGCTCGGCGATCGGCGCGGGCGCGACCACCGGTGTGGCGGTGCCGCCCTGCGCGAGGACGACGTCGTCCTGCGGGGCGTCGACGTCGCCGGCGGCGCGCGCGGCCGCGGCCTTCTTCGCCGCGGCCGTGCGGGGGGTGGTCTTCTTGGCGGCGGCCCGCTTGGCGGTCGCCTTCGCGGGGGCGCCCTCGGCCGCGCCGTCTGCGGCGGCCGAGGCCTTCCCCGCCGCCGCGGCCTTCTTGGCCGCGGGTGCCTTCTTCGCCGCCGGTGCCTTCTTCGCCGCGGCGCGCTTGCGCGGCGCGGTGGGGTTCACGACCGGCTCGCTCTCGGCGGCCTGGGCCCGGGCCGCCTTCTCCTCGACGACAGCCTGCAGCTCCTCCTTGGTGGCCGGCGGGCGGCTGCCGGAGTCGGTGGTGGGCTGGGTGGCACCGGTGGCACCGGTGGTGCTGTCGGTCGTCCCCTCGGGGGTCGTCATCGCGTCGCCGTCCTCTTCCGTGCGGTGGTCGGTGGTCGGGTGCACCCGCGCGTCAGCCTGCGGCGGTGAGCCGGGTCAGCGACTGCAGCGGGATCATCAGCCAGTGCGGGCGGTTCCGGGCCTCGTAGACGCACTCGTAGACGGCCTTGTCCGCCTCGAAGGCCCGCAGCAGCGGTGAGTCGCCGCACGGGTCCATGCCGCTGGCGGCGGAGTACCCGGCGCAGAAGGCGCTGCGGTTGCGCTCTGCCCACTCCTGCGCGCGGTATGCGCGCTGGGGGTCGTCGGGCTGCTCGACGAGCATGTGCCGAGCCGCGTAGTCGAAGCTGCGCAGCATGCCGGCCACGTCGCGCATGGGGCTGTCGAGTTCGCGGCGCGCGGCCAGCGGGCGGGCCGGCTCGCCCTCGAAGTCGAGCACGATCCAGCCGGTGGCGGTGCGCAGCACCTGCCCGAGGTGGAGGTCGCCGTGCACCCGCTGGCGGACGACGGTCTCCTGGGCGTCGGCCACCGCGGCGTACACCGCACGCAGCCCGTCGGCGTGCTCGGCCAGCTGCGGGACGACGGTGATCGCCGCCTCCAGCCGGTCCGTCATCTGCTCGGCCAGCGTCCCGAACCAGGCCCGGTCGGCCGGCTCCGTGGGCAGGACCTCGGCCATGTCGGCGTGCACCGACGCGGTCGCCGCGCCCAGCCGCTCGCTGTCGGCGGCGAAGTCCCCGCCCACCTCGTCGGCGTGCAGGTCGCCCTCGGCGTAGAGGTCGCGGACGCTGGCGGTCGCCAGTCGCCAGCCGTCACTGGCGTTGGGCACGAAGGTCTGCAGCATCGCGACCGTCGCCGGTTCGGCCGCCGGGTCGGGGTCGTCGATCTCGATGTGGCCCAGCAGGGGGGCGATGTGCGGGTTCTGCGTCTTGCGCAGGGCGTCGTGGATCTCGACGTCCGGGTTGAGCCCCGGCTCCAGCCGGCGGAACAGCTTGAAGATCGCCTCCTGGCCGTAGACCAGGGAGGTGTTGCTCTGCTCGGTGGAGACGATGTCGCCGGGCACGCCCTCGGGGATGAAGGAGGCCCCCGCCGGGTGGAAGTGCATCGGCCCGATCGTCGAGGCGTTGACCAGGTGGATCAGCCACGGCGTGGTGGCGTCCCGGTCGCGCATCGCGTCGTAGGCGTAGCTCTCCCTGTCCCCGGAGGGCACCGCGCCGACGAAGGCCCCGCTCAGCTCGTCGACGGGGTGGTCGCGCCAGGACAGCGGCACCAGGTAGGTCTCGCTCGCGCCGTCGGTGTAGGACACCCGGACCCGGTGCACCGACAGGACCGGGTCGGCCTGGTCGAGCAGGAACCCGTCCTCGGTGATGCCGGTCCACTCCCGGCCCTTGCTCCCGAACCAGCGCTGGTGGGGCATCCACTCGCGGAGCAGGTCGGTCAGTGCGCTCATCGGTCGCCTCCGGGGCTGGGCGGGACGTCGTCTCCGGACCGGGTGTCGCTGTCGCCGGGGATCTCCGTCGCGGCGGAGACCACCCCGGCGGCCAGCAGGGACTCGGCGACCGCGCTGGAGGCGGTGCTCTCCCAGTCCTCGGACTCCTCGGGCGCCGGCTCGGCGGGCTTGCTCAGCTCGAACCAGTAGAAGCCGTGACCGGCCAGCGTGAGCATGTAGGGCAGGACGCCGATCTGCGGGAACTCCACCCGGCCGGTGAGCTCGACCGGGGTGTAGCCCTCGAACTGGCGCAGGTCCAGCTCCACCGGCTGGGGGAAGCGGGACAGGTTGTTCACGCACAGCACGACGTCGTCGCCGAAGCGGCGGACGAACGACAGCACCGTCGGGTTGCGCGAGCCGACCTCCTCGTAGCTGCCGAGCCCGAAGGTCGGGTGCTCCTTGCGGACCCGGATCATCTGCCGGATCCAGTGCAGCATCGAGGTGGTGTTGCGCAGCTGGGACTCGACGTTGGTGACCTGGTAGCCGTAGACCGGGTCCTGGTTCAGCGGCAGGTACATCCGCTGCGGGTCGGCGGTGGAGAAGCCGCCGTTGCGGTCCGGCGTCCACTGCATCGGCGTCCGGACCCCGTCCCGGTCACCGAGCCAGATGTTGTCGCCCATGCCGATCTCGTCCCCGTAGTAGAGGACCGGTGAGCCCGGGAGGGACAGCAGGAGCGCGTTGAACAGCTCCAGGGTGTCCATGTCGTTGTCCAGCAGGGGCGCCAGCCGCCGCCGGATGCCGATGTTGGCCTTCATGCGGGGGTCCTTGGCGTACTCCGCCCACATGTAGTCGCGCTCCTCGTCGGTGACCATCTCCAGGGTCAGCTCGTCGTGGTTGCGCAGGAAGATGCCCCACTGGCAGTTGTCCGGGATGTCCGGCGTCTGGGCCATGATCTCCGAGATCGGGAAGCGCTGCTCCCGCCGGACGGCCATGAACAGCCGCGGCATCACCGGGAAGTGGAAGGCCATCTGGCACTCGTCGCCGTTCTCGCCGAAGTACTCGACGACGTCGGCGGGCCACTGGTTGGCCTCGCACAGCAGCACCCGGTCGGGGTAGTCCGCGTCGACCACCTTGCGGACGTGCTTGAGGAACTCGTGGGTGCGCGGGAGGTTCTCGCCGTTGGTCCCCTCCTCCTCGAACAGGTAGGGGACGGCGTCGAGCCGGAAGCCGTCGATGCCGAGGTCCAGCCAGAAGCGCAGGGCGTCGATGATCGCCTCCTGCACCTGCGGGTTCTCGAAGTTGAGATCGGGCTGGTGGGAGAAGAAGCGGTGCCAGAAGTACTGCTTGCGCACCGGGTCGAACGTCCAGTTGGAGCTCTCGGTGTCGACGAAGATGATCCGCGCGTCGGCGTAGCCGGTGTCGTCGTCGGCCCACACGTAGAAGTCGCCGTAGGGGCCGTCGGGGTCGCTGCGGCTGGCCTGGAACCAGGGGTGCTGGTCCGAGGTGTGGTTCATGACGAAGTCGATGATCACGCGCATGCCGCGGGCGTGGGCGGCGTCGAGGAACTCCTTGAAGTCGTCGATGTCGCCGAACTCCGGCAGGACGGCGGTGTAGTCGCTGACGTCGTAGCCGCCGTCGCGCAGCGGTGAGGCGAAGAACGGCGGCAGCCAGAGGCAGTCGACACCCAGCCACTGCAGGTAGTCGAGCTTGTCCATCATGCCGCGCAGGTCGCCGACGCCGTCGGCGTTGCTGTCGGCGAAGCCGCGGACGAGCACCTCGTAGAAGACGGCGCGCTTGTACCACTCGGGGTCGGCGCCGGGGGCCGGCAGCGCCGAGCGGGGGGAGTCGGAGCGACCCTCGGGGAGGTCGGGGACGGGAACGGTCATTGCAGGAAGTCGCCCTCGGTTCAGCAGGGGAGCGGATGGGAGTTCGTGGCCCGCGTGCGGGGGGACGCGGGTCCTCTGTCAGGCGACCGGCGGCGGCACCTGGACCGCGCGGGGGTAGGTGACGGAGAAGACGTGCGCAGGCTCCCGGTAGGGGTCGAGCTCCAGGTAGTTGAACTGGCCCCAGTCGTAGCTCGCGCCGTTCAGCTCGTCGGTCACGGTGAACCGCTCGTACCACTCCAGCCCGAGCGCGGGCAGGTCCAGGGCGGTGGTGCCGATCTGGGTGTGGTGGCTGGAGAGGTTGACCACCACGATGACGGCGTCCTGGGAGCCCGGGTCGGTCTTGGAGAAGCAGATCAGGTTGGGGTTGTCCACGCCGTGGAACCGCAGCGTGCGCAGCTGCTGCAGGGCCGGGTGGGCGCGACGGATCTCGTTGAGTCGGCGGAGGTAGGGCGCGAGGCTGCGCCCGGAGGCCTCGGCCGCGGCCCAGTCCCGCGGCCGCAGCTGGTACTTCTCGCTGTCCAGGTACTCCTCGCTGCCCGGGCGGACGGCGACGTGCTCGAACAGCTCGAAGCCGGAGTAGACGCCCCAGGTGGGGCTCATCATCGACGCGAGCACGGCCCGGATCTTGAACATCGGCGGGCCGCCGAACTGCAGCGACTCGTGGAGGATGTCCGGGGTGTTCACGAAGAAGTTCGGCCGCATGTAGTGGCAGTTGCGGGCCAGCTCGCGGCCGTAGTCCTCGAGCTCGCCGCGCTGGGTCCGCCACGTGAAGTACGTGTAGGACTGCGTGTACCCGAGGCGGGCGAGCTGGTGCATCATCGCCGGCCGGGTGAAGGCCTCGGCGAGGAACAGCACGTCGGGGTCGGTCTCCTTGACCGTCCAGATCAGCCAGTGCCAGAAGTCCAGCGGCTTGGTGTGCGGGTTGTCCACGCGGAAGATGCGCACGCCGGCGTCGATCCAGACCCGGATCACCCGCAGGCACTCGGCGTAGATGCCCTCGGGGTCGTTGTCGAAGTTGATCGGGTAGATGTCCTGGTACTTCTTCGGCGGGTTCTCCGCGTAGGCGATGGTGCCGTCGGGCTTGGTGGTGAACCACTCCGGGTGGCTCTTCACCCACGGGTGGTCCGGCGCCGCCTGCAGCGCGAAGTCCAGCGCCACCTCCATGCCCAGCTCACGGGTGCGGGCGACGAAGGCACGGAAGTCGTCCATGGTGCCCAGCTGCGGGTGGACGGCGTCGTGCCCGCCCTCGTCGCTGCCGATGGCCCACGGTGAGCCGACGTCGTCCGGACCCGGCGTGAGGGTGTTGTTGCGCCCCTTGCGGTTGACCTTGCCGATCGGGTGGATCGGCGGCAGGTAGACCACGTCGAAGCCCATGTCGGCGACCGCCGGCAGCCGGTCGGCGGCGGTGGTGAAGGTGCCGTGGGTGGGCGTGCCGCCGACGACGGGGCCCTCCGAGCGGGGGAAGAACTCGTACCAGGAGCCGTAGAGGGCCCGCGGCCGGTCGACCCACACCTCGTACCGCGGCCCGGGCGTGACCAGCTCCCGGACGGGGTGCTCGTGCAGGTACTCCTGCAGCCCGGCGGCCAGCGCCGGGGCCACCCGGGCGGTCAGCTCCCGTGAGGTGTCGCGCAGCGCGGCGGCGGCGTCGGTGACCCGCCCGCGCCACTCGCCGGAGGCCCCGGCGGCGACCCGGTCGAGCAGCCGCGCGCCCTCCTCGAGGTCGTTGGCGAGGTCCTCGGGGCCCTGGCCGGCCTCGATCTTCACCTCGACGGCGTGGTGCCAGGTCGCCAGCGGGTCGCTCCACGCCTCGACCTGGTAGGTCCACATCCCCTCCCGGTCGGGGACGACCGTCGTGATCCACCGGTCCGGCTCGGGCCCGAAGCGGGCCATGCGGCGCAGCGGCTGCGCGGCGCCGTCCGCTCCGGGCGGGGTCCAGACGACGTTGGCCGCGACGGCGTCGTGGCCCTCGCGGAAGACGGTGGCGGTGATCGGCAGGTGTTCGCCGACCACGGCGCGGGCCGGGAAGGACCCGCAGGCAACGACGGGGGCGACATCGGTGATGCCGAGACGGAGGTCAGCGCGGCGAGTCATCGCGGCCACGCTATCGATCCCGCGGCGCGCGGGCATGTCGGCGGCGGACCCGGCAGCGACGCTCGGGTGGGCACCGTGCCGCCCCCGTGGGCACCCCACCGGCGACGGCCTGTGGCCGGGCCCGGCCCTGGTTAGTCTCGGCCCGTGCGTGCTCTCCGTCGGTTCACCGTCCGTGCGTCGCTCCCCGAGGAGCTGATGCCGCTGTCGCAGCTCGTGACGAACCTGCGCTGGTCGTGGCACCCCGAGACCCGCGACCTGTTCGAGGCCCTCGACCCGAACCTGTGGAGCACCTGCAACGGGGACCCGGTGAAGGTCCTCGGCGAGGTGTCGGCGCAGCGGCTGGCCGCGCTGGCCAGGGACCGTCGCTTCCTGCGCCGGCTGCAGGACGTCGTCGACGACCTGCAGGAGTACCTGTCGGGCCCGCACTGGTACCAGTCCCTCGGGGCCGACGCGCCGGCGTCCATCGCGTACTTCTCCGCGGAGTTCGGCATCACCGAGGTGCTGCCGCAGTACTCCGGCGGCCTGGGCATCCTCGCCGGCGACCACCTCAAGGCCGCCTCCGACCTCGGCGTCCCGCTCATCGGGGTGGGCCTGCTGTACCGCGCCGGCTACTTCGAGCAGGGGCTGTCCGCCGACGGCTGGCAGCTCGAGCGCTACCCCGCGCTGGACCCGCACGGGCTGCCGGTGAAGCTGCTGCGCCAGCCCGACGGCTCGGCGGTCGTCATCACCGTGCCGCTGCCCGAGGGGCGGACCCTGCACGCCCACGTCTGGCGCGCCCAGGTGGGCCGGGTCTCGCTGCTGCTCCTCGACAGCGACATCGAGGAGAACGCGCCCGCCGAGCGGGGCGTCACCGACCGGCTCTACGGCGGGGACGAGGACCACCGGCTGCGCCAGGAGATGCTGCTGGGCATCGGCGGCGTCCGTGCTCTACGCGCCTACTGCTCGCGCACCGGCACCCCGCAGCCGGAGGTCTTCCACGCCAACGAGGGCCACGCCGGCTTCCAGGGCGTGGAGCGGATCCGCGAGCTGACCGAGTCACACGGGCTGTCGTTCGCCGAGGCGCTGCAGGCGGTGCGGGCGGGCACCGTGTTCACCACCCACACACCGGTGCCGGCCGGCATCGACCGCTTCCCGCGCGCGCTCATCGAGCGCTACTTCGCCGGCTTCGGCGTCCCGCTCGACCAGCTGATCCCGCTGGGCGCCGAGGAGGACCCCACCAAGTTCAACATGGCCCACATGGGCCTGCGGCTGGGCCAGCGTGCCAACGGCGTCAGCCAGCTGCACGGGCACGTCAGCCGGTCGATGTTCCGCAACCTGTGGCCGGGCTTCGACGAGGGCGACGTGCCGATCGGCTCGATCACCAACGGCGTGCACGCCCCCACGTGGACCGCCCGGGAGCTGGTCGACCTGGGCAGCCAGGCCAGCAGCCAGGGCGACCCCGTGGAGGCGGAGGGCGCGGCGCACTTCGACGGCGTCGACCGCATCTCCGCCGGTGAGCTGTGGAGCACCCGCCGTCTGCTTCGTGGCCGGCTGGTCGAGGAGGTGCGCCGGCGGCTGCGCGACACCGCGCTGTCGCGGGGCGCGGCGGAGTCGGAGGTGGGCTGGACCGCGACCGCCTTCGACCCCGACGTGCTCACCATCGGCTTCGCCCGCCGGGTGCCCTCGTACAAGCGGCTGACGCTGATGCTGCGCGACCCCGAGCGGCTCAAGGCCCTGCTGCTGGACCCGGAGCGGCCCGTCCAGCTGGTCATCGCGGGCAAGAGCCACCCGGCCGACGACGGCGGCAAGCAGCTGATCCAGCAGATGGTGAAGTTCGCCGACGACCCCGAGATCCGGCACCGCATCGCCTTCCTGCCCGGCTACGACATCGGCATGGCCCGCTACCTCTACTGGGGCTGCGACGTCTGGCTGAACAACCCGCTGCGCCCGCTGGAGGCCTGCGGCACCTCCGGCATGAAGGCCGCGCTCAACGGCGGGCTGAACCTCTCCATCCGCGACGGGTGGTGGGACGAGTGGTTCGACGGCCAGAACGGCTGGGCCATCCCCACCGCCGACGGCGTCAGCGACGCCGACCGGCGGGACGAGATCGAGGCGCGGGCGATCTACGACCTGCTGAGCAACCAGGTGCTGCCGCGCTTCTACGAGACCGACCGCGACGGCATCCCCACCCGCTGGGTCGAGATGGTGCGCCACACCCTGCGCGAGACCGGACCCAAGGTGCTGGCCACCCGCATGGTCCGCGACTACGTGCAGCAGCTGTACGTGCCGGCGGCCGGCTCCGCCCGCGCGATGGCCGACAGCGGCTACGGCGCGGCCCGGACCGAGGCCGGCTGGCGGGCGCACCTGCTCGACCACTGGAACGCCGTCCGGGTCGCCCACGTCGAGGCGACCGGCGCCGGGGACACCCCCGAGATCGGGTCCACGCTGGCGCTGCGCGCGGAGGTGGAGCTGCCCGGCCTCACCCCCGCCGACGTCCAGGTGCAGGCGGCGTACGGGCGGGTCGACGACGCCGACGGGCTGCACGAGGTGACCACGCTGCCGATGACGCACGAGCACACCGACGGCTCCCGGCACTGGTTCACCGCGACCCTGCCGCTGGAGCGCACGGGCGCGTTCGGCTACACCGTGCGGGTGCTGCCGAACTCCCCGCACCTGGCCGACCCGGCCGAGCTCGGCGTGGTCGCCAGCGCCTGAGGGAGGGCGCTCGCGGCGGGACCCGGCAGGGGGCCGGGCGCCCGGGGCGGGGCCCCGGAGGGCACAACCGTCACGCCGGTCGCACCGGTCCCGGGCGCGGTGCGGCGTGTCGGCGTGGCGCGTCGCCGGTCCGCCTCCTCGTGCCTGAGGTCATTAGGCTTGCGCCATGCCCGACCGCTGTGAAGTCCTGCCCGGAGACTCCGTCGTCGCCCGACGCGGAGGCGGTCTGCTGTGGGTCGACGCGCCGGGGGCGCCGGCGCTCGTCGCCGCCCTGCACGCCTGCCTGGGGGTCTCCGGCCCCGGCGCCGAGCGCGTGCTCGGCGCGGTCGCGGGTCAGGTGGCGTCGCTGGGCGGCAGCTCGGCGTCCTTCGCGCTGGTCCTGGTCGACACCGCGGGTGGCACGGGCACCGGTGTGGCGCTGTGGTGCGGCAAGGGCCAGCCCGCGGTCGACGGCGTCCCGGTCTCCGGCACGTCGGTCGACGGCTGCACGCTCGCCACCGGCTTCCAGCTCGGGCAGACCCTCTACGTGGGCCCCGGCCAGCCGGTGCCGTCCATGCCCCCCGGTGTGGCCTACGACCTGGTCGAGGGCACCGTCCCCGGGTCCGGCGCGATGCTGCAGCTGGCCGCGGCCGCGCACGCCTCGTCGGCCGCGGTGCCGTCGTCCCCGGCGGCGTCGTCGTTCACCGCCGGCTCCGACGCCGGCTTCGGCAGCTCCGGTCACGGCGCCACGGCGGCCGCGCCCCAGGAGTCGGACGGCGGTGAGGCGACCGCCTTCTGGAAGCCCGAACCGGCCGCGGCACCGATCCTGCGTTTCGACGACGGCCTGGTCGTGACCGTCGACGAGGACCTCGTCCTCGGCCGGCGGCCCGACAACCACGAGCTGGTCACCGCCGGTTCGGCGCGGCCGGTGCCGATCGCCGACACCCAGAACGTGCTGTCCTCGGCCCACGCCGCGATCCAGCGCAACGGCCGGGAGGTCTCGCTGGTCGACCTCGGCTCGCTCAACGGCACGCACGTCGCGGGTCCGGAGGCCACCGAGTGGACCCAGCTCGAGCCCGGCGTCGCCCACCCGCTCTCCGACGGTGACCGCCTGCTGCTCGGCTGGACGGTCATCACCTTCGAGCAGGTCCAGGACTGAGGGAGGAACCCCGTCCGCCCCGCCCTCCGCACGCCGGGGGCGGGAGCCGGGACGGGGCCGTCCGCTGCCCGTGTCCCGGTGGGGAGGCCCTCCGGGCCCCCGCGACCGGTCCGCCCGCGGCCAGGAGCCGTCGCCTGCGTCCCTCGCGCACCGCGGGCCCGGTGGGACCGGCACCGCACGGGAGCCGACTGCGGTGTGTGCCCGGAGCACGGCGGGGTCGGGACCCCGCGGGGTGCCGCGGTCAGGGACGGCGGAGCACGCGCAGCAGCCAGAGACTGCGCGGGGGCATCTCCAGCGGGCCCGGGGCGACGAACGCCGGCGTGGGTGGCGCGCCGGTCGGGAACTCCGTCGAGACGACGAACTCGTAGCCGTCCGACCAGGGCGGCCCCGGCAGGTGCACGGTGACCGGCTCGGGCCCGGCGTGCACCTGCAGCAGGTAGGAGTCGTCCTGGACCGGGCGGCCGCGCTCGTCGCGGTGCCGGATGCCCCGCCCGTCCAGGTACATCCCGATCGTCTGCAGCCCGGTGTCGAACCAGTCCGCGGTGGTCAGCTGCTCGCCGCCGGGGGCGAACCAGGCGAGGTCCCGGGTCCCGCCGGTGCCGGGGATCTCGTGGCCCTCGAAGAAGGCCTCCTGCCGCAGGACCGGCGACGAGCGGCGCAGCCCCACGATGCGGGCCACGAAGGTGAGCAGGTCCGTGTCGACGGCGTCCCAGTCGATCCAGGAGATCTCGTTGTCCTGGCAGTAGGCGTTGTTGTTGCCCTGCTGGGTGCGGCCGAGCTCGTCGCCGGCGGTGAGCATCGGGACCCCGGTCGACAGCAGCAGCGTGGCCAGGTGGTTGCGCACCTGCCGGGCCCGGAGTGCGGTGGTCCCCGGGTCGTCGGTGGGACCCTCCACGCCGCAGTTCCAGTTCCGGTTGTGGCTCTCGCCGTCCCGGTTGTCCTCGCCGTTGGCCTCGTTGCGCTTGTGCTCGTAGGTGACCAGGTCGGCCAGGGTGAACCCGTCGTGGGCGGTGACGAAGTTGATGCTGGCGAACGGCCGTCGCCCGTCGGAGCGGTAGAGGTCGGAGGAGCCGGTCAGCCGGTAGGCGAGGTCCCGGACACCCACGTGCGCACCGGACCACACGTCCCGCACGGTGTCGCGGTACTTGCCGTTCCACTCCGTCCACAGCGGCGGGAAGTTGCCGACCTGGTAGCCGCCCTCGCCGATGTCCCAGGGTTCGGCGATGAGCTTCACCTGGCTGACCACCGGGTCCTGGTGGACGACGTCGAAGAACGCCGAGAGCCGGTCGACGTCGTGCATCGAGCGGGCCAGCGCCGCGGCGAGGTCGAACCGGAAGCCGTCGACGTGCATCTCGGTGACCCAGTACCGCAGGGAGTCCATGAGCAGTGCCAGCACCGGCGGACGCCGGACGTCGAGGGTGTTGCCGCAGCCGGTGTAGTCGGTGTAGCGGGAGGGGTCGTCACCGGCGAGCCGGTAGTAGCCGCCGTTGTCGATGCCCTTGAACGACAGGGTCGGGCCGGTGTGGTCGCCCTCGGCGGTGTGGTTGTAGACGACGTCGAGGACGACCTCGATGCCGGCGGCGTGCAGCGCCTTGACCATCGCCTTGAACTCGGTCACCTGGCGGCCACCGGAGCCGGCCGAGCTGTAGGCGGCGTGCGGGGCGAAGTAGCCGAGGGTGTTGTAGCCCCAGTAGTTGGTCATGCCGCGGCGCAGCAGGTGGGGCTCGCTGACGAAGTGGTGCACCGGGAGCAGTTCGACCGCGGTCACCCCGAGGCGCTGCAGGTGCGCGATGAAGGCGGGGTGGGCCAGGCCCGCGTAGGTGCCGCGCAGCGCGGGCGGCACCTCGGGGTGGCGCATCGTCGCGCCCTTGACGTGCACCTCGTAGATGACGGTGTCCGACCACTTCGTGCCCGGACGCCGGTCGCCGTCCCAGGGGAAGGAGTCGTGGACGACCACCCCGCGGGGCACGTACGGCGCGGAGTCGTGCGGATCGGGGAGCACGGTGTCCGGCATCGACCGGACGTAGCCGTACAGCGCGGGGTGCAGGGTCAGCTCGCCGTCCACCGCGCGGGCGTAGGGGTCCAGCAGCAGCTTGGCCGGGTTGTACCGCGCCCCGGAACCGGGGTCGTAGCCGCCGTGCACCCGGTACCCGTAGCGGTGCCCGGGCCCGGCGCCGGGCAGCCGGCCGTGCCACACCTGGTGCGTGGTCTCCTGCAGCCGGTGACGGTGCTCGGTGCCGTCGTCGTCGAACAGGCAGAGGTCCACCGCGTGCGCGCCGGCCGACCAGAGGGCGAAGTTGGTGCCCGTACCGTCCCAGTGCGCCCCCAGCGGCGTGGGGGAGCCGGGCCAGACCGTGGCGTCGTCCGGGTTGCTGCGCACGGACTGATGGTGCCAACCCGACGCTCCCGGCGGGTGGAGGGCGGTCGATCCGGGCGGGTTGGTTGGATGGGGGTGTGTCGAGCGAGCCGGTCGTCGAGATGCACGGGGTGGACGTCGTCCGAGGGCAGGCCCACCTGCTGCGGGGGATCGACTGGACGGTCGAGGCCGACCAGCGCTGGGTGGTGCTGGGGCCCAACGGTGCGGGCAAGACGACGCTGCTGCAGCTGGCCGCCGCCCACATGCACCCCACCCGGGGCACGGTGCAGCTGCTGGGGGAGACCCTCGGTGCGGTCGACGTCTTCGAGCTCCGGCCGCGGATCGGCCTGACCAGCGCCGCGCTGGCCCAGCGCATCGAGCCCGGCGAGCGCACCGGCGACGTCGTCCTCTCGGCCGGGTACGCGGTCGTCGGCCGCTTCCGGGAGCGCTACGACGTCCACGACCTGACCCGCGCGGCGACGCTCATGCAGCAGTGGGGTGTGTCCCCGATGGCGCACCGCCCGTTCGGCACGCTGAGCGAGGGCGAGCGCAAGCGCGTGCAGATCGCCCGCGCGCTGATGCCCGACCCCGAGCTGCTGCTGCTCGACGAGCCGGGCGCGGGTCTGGACCTCGGCGGCCGGGAGGACCTCGTCAGCCGGCTGTCCGACCTCGCCCGCTACCTGTACGCGCCGGCCCAGGTCCTGGTCACCCACCACGTCGAGGAGATCCCGCCGGGCTACACCCACGCCCTGCTGCTGCGCGGCGGCGAGGTGGTGGCCGGCGGGCCGGTCGAGCAGGTGCTGACCCCGCAGACGCTGTCGGACACCTTCGGGCTGGCGCTGCACCTGCAGCGGTCCGACGGGCGCTGGACCGCCCGCCGCGCGGCCTGATGGAGGAGCCCCTCCCGGGTCCCCTCGCACGTCCGAGGGCACCCTGGAGGGGGTCCCCGGGCGTCGCCACGACGCTGCTCGCGGCGGTCCTCGTGCTGGGCGTGGCGGTGCAGCTGGTCCCGGTCCTCCTGCTCCCCACGCTGCCGACGCAGGACGGGCCGGCCCACGTGGCCGGCGCCTGGGTGCTCCTGCACTCCGGTGACGACGACGCCGTGGGCGCGCTGCTCCGGGAGCAGTACCTGGTCGACCTCGCCCCCGTCCCGAACATGCTCACCACCCTGGTGCTGGCCGGGCTGCTGCCGGTGGTCGGGCCCGACACCGCCGAGCGCGTGCTCGTCGCGGCCGTCGTGGTCGGGCTGGTCGCGGCGCTCGCCTACGCCGCGCGCGGGGTGTCGCGGCAGGCCTGGTGGCTGGGCGCGGCGGCCCTGCCGTTCGCCGGCGCCCACCTGCTCTCCTACGGCTTCTACAACTTCGCGCTCGGGGTGGTCGGCGCGCTGCTCGTCCTGGGCGCGGCCCTCCGCCGCCGGGCGGGGTGGTCGCCCGCGGCGGTCCTCGGCGTGGGGGCACTGGGCGTCCTCACCTGGACGGCGCACCTGCTGCCGTGGGCCGTCGGCGTGGGCGGGGTCCTGCTCCTCGCGCTGGCCCGCGCCCGGGCCGGCGTGCGGGGCGGGGCGGCGGTGCGGTCCGCCCTCGGGCGGCACGTCCTGCCCGCGGTCGTGGCCGTCCTGCCGAGCGCGGTGCTGACCGCCGTGTACCTCGCCGGCGGTGACGGACCCCCGGCCACGCCGGAGGGACGACCCTCGGTCGGGCGGCTGTGGGACCTGGTGCGTGGCGCCCGGCCGTTCGTCACCGACTGGGGCACCGACGGCGCCCCGGTGACCGTGGTGGCCGCCGCGGCGGTCGGGACGGCGGTGCTTCTGGTCCTCGGCGTGCTCGCCCTGCGGCGGACCCCGGCCGGTGGGCCGCACCGTGGAGTGCTCGGCGTGCTGCTCGCCGGGTCGGTCCTGGCCGTCTGGCTCACGCCGCGGCGCCTGGGGGCGGACTTCGGCTTCCTCGCCGACCGGCTGGCCTGGTTCCCGCCCCTCCTGCTCGCGTTGTGGGCGGCGACCCACCGGTGGAGCCGGCAGGTGACCGCGGTGGCCGTGGTCCTCCTCGTGACGGCCGCCTCCGTCGGGGCGCTCGCCCGGCTCCCGGCGCAGCGGGCGGCGGCGGCGGAGGTCGGGGAGCTGCTGTCGGTGGCCGGTGCGATCGCCCCTGCCTCGACCCTGGTCGTCCTGCGGTACAGCCGGTCGGCGGTCGCCACCGTCCCCGGGGTGCCCGATCCGCTGCGCCACGAGTCGAGCCGGCTGGCCGTCCGGGCCGGAGGGGTCGACGTCGGGCACTACGAGGCGGTCCACCCGTACTTCCAGGTGGCGTTCGACGAGCCGTCACTGTGGCGTCGCATGGCGCCGGACCTCGACACGCTGGAGCAGGTCCCGCCCGCGGTGCGGCTGGAGGCCGTCCGCGGGGACCTCGACGTCGTCGTGGTGCTGGGCCTGGACCGGGCGGAGGAGGAGGTGCGCGAGGCCGGCCGCACGCGCGCCGTCCTGGCCGAGCTGTCGGCGCACTACACCCGCGTGGCCACCTCCACGCCCACCGGGCTGGTGGAGGTCTGGCACGCCCGCCCGGGATCGGCGGTAGGTTCCGGCGCGGACCGGCCGGGGTAGGGCGCCCCCGTCGCGGGCCCGGACACCGGCGGAGGCCCGTACCACCGGCGGCGGCGCCGGGACGTTCGGAGGACGCGTGCAGGGATCATCGGCGGCACCCCGGCAGCACACCGTCGTCGTCGGCGCGGGGCCCGCCGGCCTGACCGCGGCCCACGAGCTCGTCCGGCGCGGCCTGCCGGTCACCGTCGTCGAGGCCGACACCGTCGTCGGCGGCATCAGCCGCACGGTGGAGCGGGACGGGTGGCGCTTCGACATCGGCGGGCACCGCTTCTTCACCAAGGTGCCGGCGGTCGAGCGCTGGTGGCACGAGATGCTCGACGACGACGAGTTCCTCTCCCGGCCCCGCCTCTCCCGGATCCACTACGCCGGCCGCCTCTTCGACTACCCGCTGCGGCCACTGAACGCCCTGCGCGGCCTGGGCCCGGTGGAGGCGGCCCGCTGCCTGGCCTCCTACGCGGCCGCCCGCCTGCGGCCCCCGCGCGACCAGAGCCACTTCGAGGGCTGGGTGTCGGCCCGCTTCGGGCGCCGGCTCTACGGGATCTTCTTCAAGACCTACACCGAGAAGGTGTGGGGCATCCCCGCCACCGACATCCAGGCCGACTGGGCGGCCCAGCGGATCAAGGACCTCGACCTGTGGCGGGCCGTGCTGCACGCGCTGCGCCCGACTGCCGGCCGGCAGATCACCACGCTCATCGACCGCTTCCAGTACCCGCGGACCGGCCCGGGGATGATGTGGGAGCGGACGCTGGAGCGGGTGCTGGACGCCGGGGCGACCGTCCACACCGGTGCCCGCTGCACCGGCGTCCACCGGGACGCCCGGGGTGCGGTCGCGGTGGACGTCGTCACCACCGGGGCCGGCGGGTCGCCGCGGCGCATCCCGGCCGACCACGTCATCTCCTCGATGCCGCTGCCCGAACTGGTGCTCGCGATGGACCCGCCCGCGCCGGCGCACGTCCGCGAGGCGGCCGCGGGGCTGTCCCACCGTGACTTCCTGACCGTGGCCCTGGTCGTCCCCGAGGAGGCCGGCTTCCCGGACAACTGGATCTACATCCACTCCCCGGAGGTCCGCGTCGGTCGGATCCAGAACTTCGGGAGCTGGTCGCCGTTCCTGGTCAAGGACGGGCGGACCTGTCTGGGCCTGGAGTACTTCGTCGACGAGGGCGACCGGATGTGGGAGTCCGACGACGAGGCGCTGGTGCGCCTGGCCACGAGCGAGCTGGCCCGGCTGGGGCTGGTCGACGCCGATCAGGTGGAGCGCGGCTTCGTGGTGCGGATGCCCAAGGCGTACCCGGTCTACGACGCCGGCTACGACGAGCGGGTGGACGTCATCCGGGAGTGGCTCGCGGAGGAGGTGCCCAACGTGCACCCGGTGGGCCGCAACGGCATGCACAAGTACAACAACCAGGACCACTCGATGGTGACGGCCATGCTGACCGTCGAGAACATCGCAGACGGCACCGCACACGACGTGTGGGCGGTGAACGTCGAGGAGGACTACCACGAGGGCGCCGTGGCGTCCGCGGCCGACGGCGACGCCACCACGCCCGCGTCCGGGACGGGACGGGACGCCCCCGTGCTGCCGCGGCGCCGCCCGCGTGCCGCCTAGACCCGACGGTGCGGTGAGCGCCGCACCGGCCGTGGCGGTGCGCAGCCGACCGCTGGCCAGGATCGGCACCCGGCTGGGCGAACGGTCCCGGGTCGGCGTCGTCGTCCCGGTGGTCGTGGCGGTCGCCGTCTGCGCCGGGGTGGTGGCCCGCTTCGTGGCACCCCCGGAGCTGTGGCTGGACGAGGCGCAGAGCGTCGCCATCGCGCGGCTGCCGCTGCCCGAGCTCCTGGCCGCGCTCGAGCAGGACGGTTCCCCGCCGCTGTACTACCTGCTGCTGCACGGCTGGATCACCCTGTTCGGCACCGGCACGGGAGCGGTCCGCGCCCTGTCCGGGTCGTTCGGTGTGCTGACCCTGCCGCTCGCCTGGCGCGTCGCCCGCCAGGTGGCCGGCCGCCGCACCGCGTCCGCCCTGGTCGTGCTCCTGGCGACCTCCCCGTTCCTCATCCGCTACGGCAGCGAGACGCGGATGTACGCGCTGCTGGTGCTGCTCACCGTGCTCGGCGCGATGGCCGTGCGGGCGGTGCTGCGCTCCCGCGGCGCGTGGCCGGTCCTGGCCCTGGGCGTGGTGACCGGCGGGCTGCTGCTCACGCACCTGTGGGCGGCGCACCTGGTCGCGGCGGCCGGACTGGTGGCCGTGGCTGCCCTGCGCACCCGGCGGCGGGCGGCGACCCGGGTGCTGACCGGGCTCGTCCTGGGGGTGGTGCTCTTCTCACCCTGGGTGCCCTCGCTGCTGGTCCAGCTGGCCCACACGGGGACGCCGTGGTCCCGGCTGCACGGACTCAGCGTGCTGCCCGTCGCGTTGGACGCCTGGCAGGGAGGGGGGCAGGTGCCGGCGCGCCTGCTGGGCGCCGCGCTGCTGGTGCTGGCGGTGGTGGGCGCGCTGGCTGTCCCCGCGGTCCGCCGTCCCGGGGTGCCCGTGGTGCTGCTGTCCCTGCGTCCGCGCCCGTGCCGAGCGGCGCTGCTGACCCTCACGCTCGGGACCCTCCTCGTGGCGGCGGCGGTCAGCGTCCTCACCGGCAGCGCGGTGTCGGCCCGCTACACCAGCGTCGCCGTCCTGCCGTTCCTGACCCTCGTCGCGCTGGGGACCGTGGCGCTGCCCAGCGTCCGCGCACGGGTCGTCGTCATGGCGGCGGTGGCCGGTCTGGGGCTGGCGACCGCGCTGCCCGGGCTGGACGCGCCTCGCACGCAGGCGGGGGAGGTGGCCCGCGCGCTGGCCGTGGCCCGGGCGGGGGACGTCGTCGTCTTCTGTCCCGACCAGCTCGGGCCGGCAGTACACCGGCTGGTGCCGTCCGACCGGGGGCTGCAGCTGGTCGTCCACCCGGACCTGCGGCCCGCCGACCGGGTGGACTGGACCGACTACGTCCGCCGCACCACCGGCACCCCCTCGGCCGCGGTGGCCGCCGACGTCCTCGACCGGGCCGCGGGGTCGGCGGTCTGGGTGGTCACCGGTACCGGCTTCTCCGTGCCGTCGCCCGGACGGTGCCGCGACCTCGTCGACGCCCTCGCCGGGGCGCGCGGCGAGCCGGACCTCGTGGTGGTACCCGACGACGAGGTGCCGGAGGACATGCGGCTCCACCACTTCCCGCCCGCGCCGCCGGGTCCCCCCGCTGGCTAAGGTGCGGCGACGACGTCGTCCACCCCCTGGGAGGCCATCCATGGCAGCGCCGGAGTTCGTGACCCTGCAGGTGGCGGACGGGGTGGGCACGATCCGCCTCGACCGTCCCAAGATGAACGCGATCGACGAGCAGCTGCACATGGAGGTGCGCGCCGCCGCGCTCGAGGCCGGTGAGCGCGAGGACGTCCGTGCGGTGGTGCTCTACGGCGGGGAGCGGGTCTTCGCCGCCGGCGCCGACATCAAGGCCATGTCCCAGCTCGACGGCCGCGGCATGGTCGCCTGGGGCCGCGAGCTCACCAACTCCTTCACCGCCGTCCAGCGCATCCCCAAGCCGGTCATCGCCGCCATCACCGGCTACGCCCTCGGCGGTGGCTACGAGCTGGCCCTGTGCGCGGACTTCCGGGTGATGGGCGCCGGGGCGAAGATCGGTCAGCCGGAGATCCTGCTCGGGATCATCCCCGGCGCCGGCGGTACCCAGCGGCTGGCCCGCCTGGTCGGACCCGCGAAGGCCAAGGACCTCGTCTTCACCGGCCGGCACGTCGGCGCCGAGGAGGCCGTGGAGATCGGGCTGGCCGACGCCGTCGTCCCCGACGACGAGGTGCGGTCCACCGCGGTGGCGATGGCCCGCAAGTTCGCCGCGGGCCCGCCGCTGGCACTGGCCGCGGCCAAGCGCGCCATCGACGAGGGCCTGGACCTGCCCCTCGAGGAGGGCCTGGCCCTCGAGAGCCGGCTGTTCGCCGAGCTGTTCGACACCGAGGACCAGCAGACCGGCATGCGCTCCTTCCTCGAGAGCGGCCCCGGCAAGGCGACGTTCACCGGCCGCTGAGCGGGCCGGGGCACCGGCCGTTCCCGGGATCGACACCCGCCGTCGGCGTGGGCGCCCCGTTCCGGACGGCCGCTCCCTGTCACGATCCCGGCAGCTCGACGGACCCACCCTGGAGGACAGACGTGCAGCGCAGCGCCCCGAGAAGATCCACCGTGCGGACGGCGGCCACCCTGGCCACCGCCGCCCTGGTCCTGGCCGCGTGCGGGGGTGGGGACGAGGGCTCCGGCGGCGGGGGCTCGGACAGCGACGCGGCGACCGCGACCTCGCTGCAGGACTTCGGTGACCTCGACGCCCTCGTGGAGGCCGCCCAGGCCGAGGGCACCCTCAACGTCATCGCCCTCCCGCCGGACTGGGCGAACTACGGCGAGATGATCGAGACCTTCAGCGAGACGTACGACATCGAGGTCGTCAGCGCCCTGCCCGACGGGTCCAGCCAGGACGAGCTCAACGCGGTGACCAGCCAGCGCGGCCAGGACCGCGCCCCGGACGTGCTCGACCTGGGCACCGCCTTCGCCCGGCAGGCCCAGGCCCAGGACCTGCTCGCCCCGTACCGGGTGCAGACCTGGGACGACATCCCCGAGGACCAGAAGGACCCCGAGGGCCACTGGTACAACGACTACGGGGGCTACATCTCCATCGGCTGCAACGCCACGGTCGTCGCGCAGTGCCCGACCACCTTCGCGCAGCTGCTGGACCCGCAGTACGCCGGCCAGGTCGCCCTCAACGGCAACCCGACGCAGGCGGCGGCTGCGTTCGCCGGCGTCTGGGCCGCCTCGCTGGCCAACGGTGGCAGCCTCGACGACATCGGCCCGGGCATCGACTTCTTCCGCCAGGTGAAGGACGCCGGCAACTGGAACCCCGTCGAGATCACCCCCGCGACGATCCTCAGCGGCGAGACCCCGATCTCCATCGACTGGGACTACAACAACGCCGCCCTCACCGACGACCTCACCGACCAGGGTGCCCGGTGGCAGGTCGCCGTCCCGACCGACGGCCTGTTCGGCGGCTACTACAGCCAGGCGATCAGCAAGTTCGCCCCGCACCCGGCCGCCGCGCGGTTGTGGCAGGAGTTCCTCTACAGCGACGAGGGCCAGAACATCTGGCTCAACGGTGGCGCGCGACCGGTGCGGCTGCCGGCGATGGAGGAGGCCGGCACGGTCGACACCGAGGCGCTGTCGGCGCTGCCGCCGGTCGAGGGCACCGCGGAGTTCCCGACCCAGGAGCAGGAGACCGCTGCCCAGCAGGCGGTTGCCGAGCGGTGGAACGCGGAGATCTCCGGCTGAGCACCGCAGCGGACACCCCGGTCCGGGACGGCGGCCCGCAGGCCACCGCCCCGGACCGGGCGCGCCCACCGGCGCGCCGGGGCGGGGGCGGCCGGCTGCTGGTCCGGCTCGCCGCCGTCCCGTTCTTCCTGTACGTGGCGGTCTTCCTGGTGCTGCCCGTCGTCGTCCTCGGGGTGGAGGCGTTCCGGGTCACCGACCCGGTGACGTTCGAGGAGGACTGGTCGGCGGCCAACCTCGCGACGATCACCGAGGGCGCCTACCGGCGGGCCTACGTCGGCAGCCTGCAGCTGTCGGCGATCACCGCGGTGCTCGGTGCGGGGCTCGGCCTGACGCTGGCGATCGCGGTGCTGCGGGCGCGCCGGGGCCGGCTGCTGCGCAGACTGGTGCTCACCGCCTCCGGCGTGCTGGCCAACTTCGGCGGCATCCCGCTGGCCTTCGCCTTCATCGCCACGATCGGCAACGCCGGCGTGGTCACCGCGCTGCTCACCGACACGCTCGGGCTGTCGGGCTTCTCGCTGTACTCGATGGCCGGGCTGGCGCTGGTCTACCTGTACTTCCTGGTCCCGCTGATGGTCCTGACCATCACGCCGGCACTGGAGGCACTGCGCCCGCAGTGGCGGGAGGCCGCGGACAACCTCGGGGCCAGCGGCTGGCAGTACTGGCGCCACGTCGGTGGGCCGGTCCTGGCGCCGCCGGTCATCGGGGCCACGATGCTGCTGTTCGCCTCGGCGTTCGCCGCCTACGCCACCGCCCGCGCGCTGGTGGGCAGCAGCATCCCGCTGGTCACCCTGCAGATCGCCGACGCCCTCTCCAGCAACGTCGTCGTCGGCTCGGAGAACCTGGGCAAGGCCCTGGCGCTGGGGATGGTCGTGCTCATCGGCCTGGTCATGGCCTTCTACGCCTGGGTGCAGCGCCGCACCCAGCGGTGGCTGTCATGACGATGGCCACCTCCGGCATCGCCGGCGCCGGCGGTGTCGCGCCCGCGGCGCCGGTCCGACCGGGACGGCGCGGGGCCGGCGCCTGGCGCTGGGCCGTCCTCGCGCTGTTCGGCCTCTACTTCCTGGTGCCGATCGCCGCCTCGCTGTGGTTCACGGTCCGCGACCGCGGCACGGGAGGGCTGACGGCGGAGAACTACGCGCGGATCCCGGGCGCGGAGGGGTTCGCCGAGACCTTCGGCCGCTCGCTGACCATCGCGGTGCTGACGGTCCTGCTGTCGCTGCTGCTCATGGTGCCGACCGTCGTCCTCGTCGAGCTGCGCCTGCCCCGCCTGCGGACGACGGTGGAGCTGCTCACCCTGCTCCCACTGGTGCTCCCGCCGATCGCCCTGGTCGTCGGCGTGCGCAGCGTGCTGGCGTGGGCCCCGGACCACTTCTTCGGCACCCCGCTGGCCGAGGTCTTCTTCGCCCTCCAGCGCCCGTCGCTGCCGTGGGTCCTCGTCTTCGTCTACGTCGTCCTCGCGCTGCCGTTCGTCTACCGGGCCCTGGACGCCGGGCTGCGCGGCACCGACCTGCGCACCCTCACCGAGGCCGCCCGCAACCTGGGGGCCTCCTGGCCACGGGTGCTGGTCTCGGTCGTGCTGCCGGTGCTGCGCACGTCGGTGCTCAACGCCTCGTTCCTCACCCTCGCCCTGGTGCTGGGGGAGTTCACCATCGCCCAGATCCTGGGCTTCCGGACGTTCCCGACGTGGATCCTGGAGATCTCCGGGTCCCAGCCACAGCTGTCGGTGGCGGTCTCGGTGCTCTCCCTGCTGCTGACCTGGCTGCTGCTGCTGCTGATCTCCGCGCTGGACCGCCGGCGGACGGGGAAGGAGTCCGCATGACCACCACCCCGGTCCCGGCGCGCGCCGCCGCGGCCCCCGACCTGCGCGAGCGCCCCGGCGTCGCCGTCCGGCTCGACGGCATCACCCGCCGCTACGGCTCGGTGCTGGCCCTCGACGGCCTGGACCTCGACGTCACCGGCGGCGAGTTCCTCGCGCTGCTGGGCCCGTCGGGCTGCGGGAAGACGACGGCGCTGCGGGCGATCGCCGGGTTCGAGCGGCCCGACAGCGGGCGGGTGCTGCTGGACGGCCGGGACGTCACCGGCGTCCCGGCCAGCAAGCGGGACATGGGGATGGTGTTCCAGGCCTACAGCCTCTTCCCGAACCTCACCGTCGCCGGCAACGTCGCCTTCGGCCTGCGGGTGCGCCGGCGCGGGCGGGGCGAGCAGCGGCGGCGGGCCGCCGAGCTCCTGGAGCTGGTCGGTCTGGCCGACCGCGGCGGCCACTACCCCCACCAGCTGTCCGGGGGTCAGCAGCAGCGGGTGGCGCTGGCCCGGGCGCTCGCCGTCGCGCCGCAGGTGCTGCTGCTGGACGAGCCGCTGTCGGCCCTGGACGCCCAGGTCCGGGTGCAGCTGCGGGAGGAGATCCGCCGCATCCAGCTCGAGCTCGGCATCACCACGGTCTTCGTGACCCACGACCAGGCCGAGGCCCTGTCGGTGGCCGACCGCGTGGGCGTGCTGCGGCAGGGGCGGCTGGAGCAGGTGGCCTCGCCCGACGAGCTGTACGAGCGGCCGGCGACGGCGTTCGTCGCCGAGTTCGTCGGCACGATGAACCGGCTGCCCGCCGAGCCCACCGACGGGGGGGTGCGCGTGCTCGGCGTCCGGCGGGCGGTGACCGGGGCGCTGCCGGCGTCGGGGGACGTGGTCGCGCTGGTGCGCCCCGAGTCGCTCACCGTCGCCGCCGACCCGGCCGGTGCCGGGCGGGTGGTGACACGCACCTTCTCCGGCGCGAGCACGCGCCTGGCGGTCGCCCTGCCCGGAGACCTCGAGGTCGCGGTGGATGTCGCGAGCGCCGAGAGCGCCGACCTGGTCCCCGGCACCGCGGTGACCGTCGTCCCCGCGGAGCGGCCCGTGCTGGTCGCCCCCGCCGAGCCGGTGGGGGGCGCGCCCGACCGCGACGGCGCGGCGTGACGGGGGTCACCGGGGCCGGGGAGGGCGTTCTCGTTACCCGGCGGTAACCTCCACTATCGGAGCAGGCGGGCGTGGGCCCGCGAGCCCCTGACCCCAGCGCGGAGGTAGGTCTGACGATGAACATCGTCGTTCTGGTCAAGCAGGTCCCCGACTCCGGGAGCGAGCGTTCCCTGGACCCGGCGGACAACACCGTGGCCCGGGCCAGTGCGGACAACGTGCTCAACGAGATCGACGAGTACGCCCTGGAGGAGGCCCTCCAGATCAAGGAGGCCCAGGGCGGCGAGGTCACCATCCTGACCGTGGGGCCGGACTCGGCCGCCGACGCCATCCGCAAGGGCCTGTCGATGGGCGCCGACCGCGCGGTGCACGTCACCGACGACGCCGTCCACGGCTCGGACGCGGTGCAGACCTCCGCGGTGCTGGCCGCGGCGCTGTCGCAGCTGGAGTACGACCTGGTGCTGTGCGGCGCGGAGGCCACCGACTCGCAGATGTCGGTGATGCCGGCGCTGCTGGCCGAGCGGCTGGGCCTGCCGCAGCTGTCCGGTGCCCGCAAGCTGACCGTCGAGGGCGGCGTGGCCAAGGTGGAGCGGCAGACCGATGGCGGCTACTGGGCGCTGGAGGCGCCGCTGCCGGCGATCGTGTCCACCTGGGACACCATCAACGAGCCGCGCTACCCCTCCTTCAAGGGGATCATGGCGGCGAAGAAGAAGCCGGTGCAGAAGCTCACCCTGGCCGACCTGGGCGTCGACCCGGGCACGGTGGGCCTGGGCTCGGCGACCAGCCAGGTGCTCGACTTCGCCGGCCGCCCGCCCAAGGGCGAGGGCGTGAAGGTCCCCGACGAGGGCGACGGCGGCCAGAAGCTGGTCGACTTCCTGGCCGCCCAGAAGATCGTCTGACCCGGCCCAGACCGACACCCGCACGAGGAGACGAGAGCAGTCATGGCAGAGGTCCTGGTCCTGGTCGAGCTGAACCCGGCCGGCGGCGGTGTCCGCAAGACCACCCTGGAGGCGCTGACCGCGGCCCGGGCGCTCGGCGAGCCCTCCGCGGTCGTCGCCGGCGCGCCGGGGTCGGCGGCGGAGGCACGCGGGCAGCTGGCCGAGTACGGCGCGGCGAAGGTCTACGTCGCCGAGTCCGACGAGATCGAGCAGTACCTGGTCGCGCCGAAGGCGGAGGTCCTGGCCCAGCTGGTGGCCGACAAGTCCCCCGCCGCCGTCGTGATCCCCTCCTCCCCGGAGGGCAAGGAGGTCGCCGCGCGGCTGGCGGTCAAGACCGGCAGCGGCTTCCTCACCGACGTCACCGAGATCGCTGCTGACGGCACCGCGACCCAGACCGCGTTCGCCGGGGCGACGATCGTGCACTCGCGCGTCACCGCCGGCACCCCGATCTACACGGTGCGCGGCAACTCGGTCACCCCCGAGCCGGCCCCGGCGGCCGCGGCGGAGGAGCAGGTGACGGTGCAGCTGTCCGACGCCGCGAAGGCCACCCGCGTGGTGGACCGGGTGGTGGAGCAGAAGAGCAGCCGCCCGGAGCTCACCGAGGCCGCGATCGTGGTCTCCGGCGGCCGCGGCGTGGCCAGCGCGGAGAACTTCTCCATCATCGAGGCGCTGGCCGACTCCCTCGGTGCCGCGGTCGGCGCCTCCCGCGCGGCGGTGGACTCCGGCTTCTACCCGCACAGCTTCCAGGTGGGGCAGACCGGCAAGACCGTGTCCCCGCAGCTCTACATCGCCGTGGGCATCTCCGGGGCCATCCAGCACCGGGCCGGCATGCAGACCAGCAAGACGATCGTGGCGGTCAACAAGGACCCCGAGGCCCCGATCTTCGAGCTGGCCGACTTCGGCGTCGTCGGCGACCTCAACACCGTCGTCCCCGCCGCGACCGAGCTGATCACCGCCCGCAAGTAGGAGGAGGACCCCGTCCCTCTTCCGCCTCGCAGGCTCGGCCCGGGCCTCCGGACGGGGCCGACCGAGCGCCGGTCCCGTCCGACGGGGCCGGCGCTCGGTGTGTCGGGGAAGCCGTCGCCGCGGGCGACGGTTGGCGGGGAGGTGGACGTGGAGGCACCCGGGGCGGGGCTGTTCGACCGTCGGCACCGGTTGCCGACGTCCGGTCTGCTCCTGCTGGTCACCCTGGTCGCGTTCGAGGCGATGGCCGTGGGGACGGCGATGCCGACGGTGGTCGACGAGCTCGACGGGCTGGCCTGGTACGGCTGGCCGTTCAGTGCCTACCTGGTGGCCTCGGTCATCGGGATGGTGGTGGGCGGTGACGTCGGCGACCGGCGCGGCCCCCGGACGGCGCTGGGCGCCGGGGTCGCGGTGTTCGGCGCCGGGCTGCTGGCCGCGGGTCTGGCCGGGTCCATGGCCCTGCTGGTGGCCGCCCGGGCCGTGCAGGGTCTCGGCGGCGGGCTGATCGCGGTCTCGCTCTACGTCGTCGCGGGGCAGGCCTACGGGGCGTCGCTGCGGCCCCGCCTGTTCGGTGCGATCTCCGCGGCCTGGGTCCTCCCGGCGCTGGTGGGACCGGTGCTCGCCGGGCTGGTCACCACGCACGCCGGCTGGCGCTGGGTGTTCCTCGGCCTGCTGCCCCTGGTCACGGTCAGCGTGCTGCTGGTGCTCCCGGCGCTGCGCGACCTCGCCGCGCCGACGTCGTCCGGGAAGACCCCCCGCGGGGGTGTCCGAACGGCCTGGGCTGCGCTCGCCGGGATCGGGATCGGCGCGCTGCAGGTCGCCGGCCAGCGGCTCGACCTCGCCGCGGTGGCACTGGCCGGCGGGGGTCTGGTCGCGCTCGCCCTCGGGTTGCGGCGGCTGCTGCCCGCCGGCGTCGTCCGCGCGCGGGCCGGGCTGCCGGCCGTCGTCGGTGCCCGCGGGCTGCTGGCCGGGGCGTTCTTCGGGATGGACGTGCTGCTGCCCCTGGCCCTGACCCAGCTGCACGGGTTCAGCCCGACCGCGGCCGGCCTCCCGCTGACCGCCGGCGCCGTCGGCTGGGCGACCGCGTCCCAGTTGCAGGGGCGCCACCCCGCGGTGTCCCGGGCCCGGCTGCTGCGGGCCGGTTTCGTGCTGCTGGCCGTGGGGGTGGGCGCCAGCGCGCTGGTCGCCGTCCCGGGGGTGGGCGGGTGGCCGGCCTACGCGACGTGGGCGGTGGCCGGGCTCGGCATGGGGCTGGGGATGCCCAGCGTCGGCGTGCTGCTGCTCGCGCAGTCGCCGGAGCACCGCCGGGGCGCGGACTCCGCGGCGTTCCAGATCGCGGACGTCACCGGGTCGGCCCTCTGCGTCGGGCTGGTCGGGGTGCTCGTCGCCGCGGCCACCGCGGCGCTGCTGCCGCTGCCCGCCGCGGTCGCCGTCGCCGCGACGGTGCTCACCGGCCTGGCCCTCGTCGGCGCGGTCCTCGCCCCCCGGGCGGCCGCCCCGGCCCAGGAGGGCGCCGCCGCACCCGCGACTACATTGGCGGCGTCATGACCTACCTGGACCACGCGGCGACCACGCCGATGCTGCCCGAGGTCCTGGCTGCGATGACCGAGCAGCTGGGCCGGGTCGGCAACGCCTCCTCGCTGCACGCCAGCGGCCGCGCCGCGCGCCGCTCCGCCGAGCAGGCCCGCGAGCGACTGGCCGAGGCGCTGGGCGCCCGCCCCTCGGAGGTCCTGTTCACCGGCGGCGGCACCGAGAGCGACAACCTCGCCGTCAAGGGCCTGTTCTGGGCCCGCCGTGACGCCGACTCCCGTCGCCGGCGCATCGTGGTCAGCCCGGCCGAGCACCACGCCGTCCTCGACAGCGTCGAGTGGCTGGCCAAGCACGACGGCGCCGACATCACGTGGCTGCCGGTGGAGCCGACCGGCCGGGTCACCCCCGACGCGCTGGCCGCGGCGCTCGGCGACGGGGAGGACGTCGCGGTGGCCAGCGTCATGTGGGCCAACAACGAGATCGGCACGGTCAGCGACCTGGCCGCCCTCGCCGAGGTCGCGCACGCGGTCGGGGTGCCGCTGCACACCGACGCGGTGCAGGCGGTCGGCCAGGTGCCGGTGGACTTCACCGCCAGCGGCGTCGACGCCCTCACCATGACCGGGCACAAGCTGGGCGGTCCCATGGGCGCCGGCGTGCTGCTGCTGCGGCGGGACGCGGAGTGCACGCCGCTGCTGCACGGTGGCGGTCAGGAGCGCGACGTGCGCTCCGGCACGCTCGACGTCGCCGCGATCGTCGGCCTGCAGGTGGCGACGACGACGGCCGTGGGGAACCGCGAGGAGCGGGCCACCCGTCTGGCGACCCTGCGCGACCGCCTGGTCGCGGGCGTGATGGCCCAGGTGCCCGACGTCCAGCTCAACGGCGCCCCGCTCGACGACGTCGTCGCCGGCGGGCCGGGCCGGCTGCCCGGCAACGCGCACCTGTCCTTCCCCGGCGCCGAGGGTGACGCGCTGCTCATGCTGCTCGACGCGCGCGGGGTGGAGTGCTCCACCGGCTCGGCCTGCAGCGCCGGGGTGGCCCGGCCCAGCCACGTGCTGCTCGCGGTCGGTGCCGACACCGACCGGGCGCGCAGCTCGCTGCGGTTCTCCCTCGGCCACACCTCGGTCGACGCCGACGTCGACGCGGTGCTCGACGTCGTCGGGCCGGTGGTGGAGCGGGCCCGGCGGGCTGGGATGGGACGGCGGTAGTGCGCCTGCTCGCCGCCATGAGCGGCGGCGTGGACTCGGCCGTGGCGGCCGCGCTCGCCGTCGACGCCGGCCACGACGTCACCGGCGTGCACCTGGCCCTCTCCCCGGACCGGCGGACGCTGCGCAGCGGCGCCCGCGGGTGCTGCAGCGTCGAGGACGCCCACGACGCGCGCCGGGTCGCCGACGAGCTCGGCATCCCCTTCTACGTCTGGGACCTCGCCGAGCGGTTCACCGAGGACGTCGTCGACGACTTCGTGGCCGAGTACGCGGCCGGCCGCACGCCCAACCCGTGCCTGCGCTGCAACGAGAAGATCAAGTTCTCCGCGGTGCTCGACCGGGCGCGGGCACTGGACTTCGACGCCGTCGTCACCGGGCACCACGCGCGGCTGGCCGGCGGGCAGCTGCGGCGCTCGGTCGACGCGGCCAAGGACCAGTCCTACGTGCTCGCCGTCCTCACCGCCGAGCAGCTGGCCGGTGCACGCTTCCCACTGGGGTCGATGACCAAGCAGCGGGTCCGGGAGATCGCCGCCGAGCGGGGGTTCGCGGTGGCGACGAAGGCCGACTCGCACGACATCTGCTTCATCCCGGACGGCGACACCCGCGGCTTCCTCGCCCGGCGGCTGGGTGCGCAGCCCGGCCCGGTCGTCGACGCTGCCACGGGTGCGACGGTGGGGGAGCACGGCGGTACCTACGGCTTCACCGTGGGACAGCGTCGCGGCCTCGGCGTCGCCGTCGGCGACTCCCGGCCCCGGTACGTGCTCGGCATCGAGCCGGTGTCGCGCACGGTGACCATCGGCACCGCCGAGCAGGCGGGCGTCACCGAGGTCCGCACCGCCCCACCCACCTGGTCCGGCCCGGCACCGCGGCTGCCGTTCGACGCCGAGGTGCAGCTGCGGGCGCACGGCGACCCCGTGCCCTGCGCGGTCGCCGCGGCCGGGGACGGCGGGTTGCTGCTGCGGCTGGGCTCCGAGCAGCGCGGCGTGGCACCGGGGCAGTCGGCGGTGCTGTACGCCCCCGACGCCGAGCGGGGCGACCTCGTCCTCGGCCAGGGGACCGTCGTCTCGGCGCAGCGCGCCGTCCCCGCCTGACAGCGGACCCCGCGCGGGCGCCCCGCGAGCCGGGGTGCCGTGGCCGGACCGGCGCCGCGCGAACGGCGTCACCGGTGCGGGACGGTGCCGCGTGGCCGCCGACTAGCGTCGTGGTCGTGGCCTCGCCGATCGACCCCGCCTCGCCGATCGACCCGACCCCCGACGCCGGGCCCCCGCCGCTGTCCTGGGGACCCGCGACCGGCGTGGGCTCCCTGCCCGGCACCGACGCCGCCGAGGCGGTGCGCACCGTGACCGGTGAGCTCCCCGACTTCCCGCACCTGCCCGAGCTGCCCGGCCGGGGCGCGGGCGCCGACCTCGTCGGCCGCGGCGCCGCGCTGCTGGTGGAGATCGCCGTGGAGCTGACGCCGGCCGGCTGGCGGCTGGTCCCGCGCCCCGGTGTCGACCAGCGCCGGGCCCAGGAGTTCCTGGCCCGCGACCTCGACGCGTTGTACGACGTGGCCGAGGCCTACGAGGGGCCGTTCAAGGTGCAGGTGACGGGGCCGTGGACGCTGGCCGCCGGGCTGGAACGCACCCGGGGCGACCGCGCCGTCGTCGACGCCGGAGCCCGCCGCGACCTGGGGCAGTCCCTCGCCGAGGGGGTGGGCCAGCACGTCGCCGCCGTCACCGCCCGGGTGCCGGGCGCGCGGGTCGTGGTGCAGCTCGACGAGCCCGCGGTGCCCGCCGTCCTGCAGGGCGCGCTGCCCACCGTCAGCGGCTTCGGCAAGCTGCCGGCCGTCGCGGCGTCGGTCGTGGAGCAGGAGCTGGCGGCGGTCGTCGACGCCATCAACGTGCCCGTGGTGGTGCACTGCTGCGCCGACCGTGCGCCCCTGGAGCTGTTCCGGGCCGCCGGTGCCGCCGGGGTCTCCTTCGACCTCGGCCTGGTCCAGGACCTCGACGCCATCGGTACCGCCGTCGAGGCCGGCACCCACCTGCTCCCCGGCGTCGTCCCGGGCACCGACGCGACGCTGCCCGCCCCGAGGGCGACCGCCTCGCGCCTGCGGGCGTGGTGGCGGGAGCTGGGTTTCCCGGCCGAGCAGCAGCACACCGCGGTCACCCTCACGCCGGCCTGCGGGCTGGCCGGGGCCACCCCGGGCTACGCGCGGTCGGCGATGACCCACGTGCGCGAGGCGGCGCGGTACCTGCTCCCGGAGTGACGCACACGGCCGGGTGAGCGCCGGTTCGCCGTCGTACCCGCCGGATACCGTTCCGTCGTGACCACCGAAGCCGCGCTGGACGAGTCGTCGGTCGACGCCCCGCAGGTCGCTGCCGTGACCGAGCGGGAGGACCTCACCGAGGTCCCCGACGACGCGCGCACCCGGCACCGCGACCTGTCCGAGGAGCTCGACCGGTACGCGTTCGCGTACTACGTGCAGGACGCGCCGCTGGTCAGCGACGCCCGGTACGACGAGCTGATGGGCGAGCTGCTGGCGATCGAGGCGCAGCACCCCGCGCTGGTCACCCCCGACTCGCCCAGCCAGAAGGTCAACGGCGGCTTCGCCGCGACCTTCGCCCCGGTCCAGCACCGGGAGCGGATGCAGAGCCTGGACAACGCGTTCAGCAGCGACGAGCTCTCCGCCTGGGCCGCCCGCGTCGAGCGCGAGGTGGGCGCGGCGGCGACCTACCTGTGCGAGCTCAAGGTCGACGGCGTGGCCGTGGCGCTGCTGTACGAGCGCGGCCGGCTGGTGCGCGCGGCCACCCGTGGGGACGGCGTCACCGGCGAGGACGTCACGGCCAACGTGCGCACGATGGACGACGTCCCGCAGCAGCTGACCGGTGACGACGTCCCGCCGTTGCTGGAGGTGCGCGGCGAGATCTACTTCCCGGTCGCCGCGTTCGCCGACGTCAACGCCGGCATGGTCGAGTCCGGCAAGGCGCCGTTCGCGAACCCGCGCAACGCCGCCGCGGGCTCGCTGCGGCAGAAGGACCCCCGGGTCACCGCCTCCCGCCCGCTGCGCCTGGTCGTGCACGGCCTCGGCGCGCGCGAGGGCTTCACCCCCGAGCGGCAGTCCGACGCCTACGCACGGCTGCGGGCGCTCGGTCTCCCGGTGAGCGACCGGTTCGAGGTGGTCGACGACCTCGAGGGCGTGTGGGCCTACATCGAGCGCTACCGCGAGCAGCGGCACTCGGTGGAGCACGAGATCGACGGCGTGGTGGTCAAGGTCGACCAGGTCGCCCTGCAGCGGCGGCTCGGGTCGACCTCGCGCGCGCCGCGGTGGGCGATCGCGTTCAAGTACCCGCCGGAGGAGGCGACCACCAAGCTCCTCGACATCCGGGTCAACGTCGGACGCACCGGGCGCGTGACGCCGTTCGCGTACATGGAGCCGGTGAAGGTCGCCGGGTCCACCGTGCAGCTGGCCACGCTGCACAACGCCAGCGAGGTCAGGCGCAAGGGCGTGCTGATCGGCGACACGGTCGTCATCCGCAAGGCCGGCGACGTGATCCCCGAGGTCCTCGGTCCGGTGGTCGCCGCGCGCACCGGCGCGGAGCGCGAGTTCGTGATGCCGACGCACTGCCCCGAGTGCGGCACCGAGCTGCGCCCGGAGAAGGAGGGCGACGCCGACATCCGCTGCCCGAACGCGCGGTCCTGCCCGGCGCAGCTGCGGGAGCGGGTGTTCCACGTCGCCGGCCGGGGCGCCTTCGACATCGAGGTGCTCGGCTACGAGGCGGCGATCGCGCTGCTGGAGAGCCGGCTCCTGCAGGACGAGGGCGACGTGTTCACCCTCGACGAGGAGGCGCTGTGCCGCACCGCCTTCTTCACGAAGAAGGACGGCACCCTCTCGGCCAACGGTCGCAAGCTGCTGGCCAACCTGCAGACCCGCAAGGACGTCCCGCTGTGGCGGGTGCTGGTGGCGCTGTCGATCCGGCACGTCGGCCCGACCGCGGCCCAGGCACTGGCCCGCGACTTCCGCTCCCTCGACCGGATCGCCGAGGCCTCCGAGGAGGAGCTGGCCGCCGCCGACGGGGTGGGCCCGACCATCGCCGCGTCGGTCCGCGACTGGTTCGCCGTCGACTGGCACCGCGAGGTGGTCGAGAAGTGGCGTGCAGCCGGCGTCCGGATGGCCGACGAGGGGGAGGAGGCCGGCCCGGGCCCCCTGACCGGCGTCACCGTCGTCGTCACCGGCTCGCTGCGCGACTTCAGCCGCGACCAGGCGATCGCGGCGATCCAGGAGCGCGGCGGCAAGGTCACCGGGTCGGTCAGCAAGAAGACCGGCTTCGTCGTCGTGGGCGCCGACCCGGGCAGCAAGTACGACAAGGCGGTCCAGGTGAAGGCGCCGATCCTGGACGACGACGGCTTCCGCGTGCTACTGGAGGAGGGCACCGAGGCGGCCCGCGCGGTGGCCACGATCGGCGACGGCGCCGGGGCCGCGATCCCGACGGAGGAGGATGCCCGTGCCTGAGGTCCCCGGAGACGACCTCGTCGCGTTGGAGGAGCAGGGCTGGCAGGCGCTGGCGACGTCCCCGGACGCCGCGCTCGCCTTCTACGGCAGGGTGCTCGACGCCGCGGTGGAGATGCTGCTGCCCGGTGGCATGCGGGTGGACGACCGCGCCGGGATCCTGGCCGCCATGGGGGGTCCGCCCTGGGCGTCCTACACGCTCGAGGCCCCGCTGGCCCGGCAGCTGACCGCCGACTCGGCGGTGGTCACCTACGGCGTGGTGGCACAGCGGGAGGGCTCCGCGCCGTACTCGGCGCTGATGAGCAGCGTCTACGTGCGCCGGGAGGACGGCTGGAAGCTGGTCCTCCACCAGCAGACCCCGCGCTGAGCCCCTCGGCTCACAGCGGCGGCAGGTGGGCGACGCTCGCGGCGATCCCGGTGAGGTGCACCAGGCGCAGCAGTTCCGACCGGCGGTAGGCCGGCCCGCCGGAGCGGCCCAGCACCACGGCCGTACGCGGGCCGCCGAACGGGCTGGCCATCATCTCGATGGCCATCTCCCGCCAGCGCTCGGGCAGCCAGTCCTCCTCGCTGGGCAGCAGTCGCGGCGTGGACAGCGGCAGCCACGGCAGCGCCATGCCGTCGAAGCTCGGGGCCGCGTCGGAGGCGGCCAGCACCTCGCACGGGCGCCCGTCGGCGTCGCCGTGCAGCACCGCCGCCCAGCCGCTGTGGAACACCCGCGGCAGCTCGGCGGCGAGCAGCTTGACCCCGGTGCCCTCGGGGGCCCGGGCCAGCGACTCCAGCAACTCCAGCTCGCGGTGGGTGTCCAGGGGTCCGGCGAACGGCCGCAGCGACTCCACCTGGACGCCGTCCACCGCCTGGGCCGCGGTGATGAGGCTGTCGGGCAGCCGGTCGGCGGGGAGGTCCACCACGATGTCGTCGACCGCGACGCCGCCGCCGCGCTCCAGCACGTCGACCGAGACGATGTCGATCCCGGCGGTGCCCAGTGCGGTGGCGACGGCGCCGAGGATGCCGGGGCGGTCGGGGACGACCAGCCGCAGGAGATAGGACACAGGTCCTCCGGGTCGAGGTACGGGGCCGATCTCCGTCGATCGCGGTGTGACCAGCTTCCCCCATCGACCGGCCGGCGGTCGAGGCACCCCGAGGGTGTCGTGGGCCGACGTCGCCGCCGGACGGCCGGGGAGGCCCCCCACGTACAGTGGCGGGGTTGGTTCCCCGGCTGCGAGCGGCCTGGGAAGGCGTCGTGTGAGTTGGAGTCCGCACCGTAGTGAGCAGCCCCTCCCCGAAGGAATCCCTCGGGCGGCAGGACGTCGCGCACCTGGCGCGCCTGGCCCGTCTGGCCCTGAGCGACGACGAGCTCGACCACTTCGCCGGCCAGCTGTCCGACGTCCTCGACGCCGTGGCGCAGGTCGGCAAGGCCGACACCGAGGACGTCCCGCCCATGACGCACGCCGTGCCGCTGACCAACGTCGCCCGCCCCGACGTGGTCACCCCGAGCCTCCCGCGGGACGTCGTCCTGGCCGGTGCGCCGGCCGCGGAGGACGACCGCTTCCGCGTTCCGCAGATCCTGGGCGACGAGGAGTGACCGGCGTGGCACGGTCCCAGGACCTGACCGCCCTCGACGCCGCGGAGCTCGGCCGCCGGCTGACCGCCGGCGAGCTCAGCTCGGTCGAGCTGACCCGCGCCTACCTCGACCGGATCGCCGCCGAGGACGGCGTGCTGGGTTCCTACCTGCACGTCGACCCCGACGCCGCGCTGGTCCGGGCCGGGGAGATCGACGCCGCCCGCGCCGCCGGCGAGGAGCTGGGCCCGCTGGCCGGCCTGCCGGTCGCGCTCAAGGACGTCTTCGTCACCGAGGGCGTGCCCACGACCAGCGGCTCCAGGATCCTCGAGGGCTGGCGGCCGCCGTACGACGCGACCGTCGCCGCGCGGCTCAAGGACGCCGGCACGGTGCTGCTGGGCAAGACCAACATGGACGAGTTCGCGATGGGCTCCTCCACCGAGAACTCCGCGTACCGCCCCACGCGCAACCCCTGGGATGCCGACCGCATCCCCGGCGGTTCCTCGGGCGGCTCGTCCGCGGCGGTCGCCGGTGGCCTCGCCCCGTGGGCGCTGGGCACCGACACCGGCGGCTCGATCCGCCAGCCGGCCGCCGTGACCGGGCTGGTGGGGCACAAGCCGACCTACGGCTCGGTGTCGCGCTACGGCCTCATCGCCTTCTCGTCCAGCCTCGACCAGGCCGGCCCGATGGCGCGGACCGTCCTCGACGCCGCCGTCCTGCACGAGGCGATCGGCGGGCACGACCCGCGGGACTCCACGAGCATCGACGCGCCGGTGCCGCTGCTGGCGAAGGCGGCCACCGAGGGCGCCGGTGGTGACCTGGCGGGTCTGCGCGTCGGCGTCGTCCGCGAGCTCGGCGGCGACGGGCACACCGACGGTTACGAGCCCGGCGTGCTGGCCCGGGTCCAGGAGACCGTGGCGCTGCTGGAGGGCATGGGCGCCGAGGTCCGCGAGATCTCGTGCCCGTCCTTCGACCTGGCGCTGGCGGCCTACTACCTCATCGCCCCCAGCGAGGCGTCGTCCAACCTGGCCCGCTTCGAGGGCATGCGGTTCGGCCTGCGGGTCGGCGACGACGGGACCCACCACCTCGACGAGGTGATGTCCCTGACCCGCGAGCAGGGCTTCGGGCCGGAGGTCAAGCGCCGCATCATCCTGGGCACCTACGCGCTGTCGGCGGGCTACTACGACGCCTACTACGGGCAGGCGCAGAAGGTCCGCACGCTGATCACCCGCGACTTCACCACCGCCTTCGACGACGTCGACGTCCTGGTCAGCCCGACCAGCCCGACCGTCGCCTGGCCGATCGGGGCCCGGGTCGACGACCCGCTGGCCATGTACGCCGCCGACCTGTGCACCCTGCCGGCCAGCCTCGCCGGGCTGCCGGCGATCTCGGTGCCGTGCGGGCTCTCCGACGGGCTGCCGGTCGGCTTCCAGGTGATGGCGCCGGCGCTGGCCGACGACCGCTGCTACCGGGTCGCCGCCGCCGTCGAGGCCGCCCTGGACTCCGCCCGCGGGCACCGGCTCCTCGACGAGCTGGCGCGGCGGGCGGCGACCGCGGGGGCCGGGGCGTGAACGGGCCGCTCAAGGCCGCCTGGGCCCTCACCGCGTTCGTCGTCCTCGTGGGCCTGGTGGGCTGGATCGCGACCGGCGAGGCGTTCTTCGCCGTCTTCATCGTCCTGGGCCTGCTGACCGCGGTCGGTGCGTGGATGACCGGTCGCACCGGCCCGAAGGAGAACAACCCCTCATGACCGAGACCCTGGTGGACTACGACGAGGTCCTCACCCGCTACGAGCCGGTCATCGGCCTGGAGACCCACGTCGAGCTCGGCACCGCGTCGAAGATGTTCTGCGGCTGTGCCACCACCTTCGGCGCCGACCCCAACACCCAGACCTGCCCGGTGTGCCTCGGCCTGCCCGGCTCCCTGCCGGTGGCCAACGCCGCCGCCATCGAGGCGACCATCCGCATCGGGCTGGCGCTGGGCTGCCGGATCGCCGGCTGGTCCCGTTTCGCCCGGAAGAACTACTTCTACCCGGACATCCCCAAGGGCTTCCAGACCAGCCAGTACGACGAGCCGCTGTGCACGGCCGGCCACCTCGACGTGGAGGTCGACGGCGAGACGTACCGGGTCGAGATCGAGCGGGTGCACCTGGAGGAGGACACCGGCAAGAACCTGCACGTCGGTGGCGCGACCGGGCGGATCCACGGCGCGGACCACTCGCTGGTCGACTTCAACCGCGCCGGCATCCCGCTGGTCGAGATCGTCACCCGGCCGATCCCCGGAGCCGGCGCCAAGGCCCCCGAGGTCGCCCGCGCCTACGTCTCCGAGCTGCGCGACATCATCCAGACCCTCGGCGCCTCCGACGTCCGGATGGAGCAGGGGAGCCTGCGCTGCGACGTGAACACCTCGCTGGCGCCGATCGGCAGCCTCGAGTGGGGCACCCGCACCGAGACCAAGAACGTGAACTCGCTGCGCTCGGTGGAGCGCTCGGTGCGCTTCGAGATGCGCCGGCAGGCCGCCGTCCTCGACGCCGGTGGCCGGGTGCTCCAGGAGACCCGGCACTTCCACGAGGACACCGGCACCACCTCGCCGGGGCGCAGCAAGGAGGAGGCGACCGACTACCGGTACTTCCCCGAGCCCGACCTCGTCCCCGTCGCCCCGGACGCCGAGTGGGTGGAGAAGCTCGCCGCCGAGCTGCCCGAGCTCCCGGCCGCCCGCCGCGCGCGGCTGCAGGAGGAGTGGGGGCTGTCGGCCACCGAGATGGGCTGGCTGACCGGCGCCGGTGCCCTCGGCCTGGTCGACGCCACCGTCGCCGCCGGCGCCACCCCGGCCGACGCCCGCAAGTGGTGGCTCGGTGAGCTGGCCCGCCGGGCCAACGACGCCGGTGTCGAGCTGGCGGAGCTGGCCATCACGCCGCGGCAGGTCGCGGAGCTGACCGGCCTGGTCTCCGCCGGGACGATCAACGACCAGCTGGCCCGGCAGGCGCTCGACGGGGTGCTCGCCGGTGAGGGCGACCCCGCGCAGGTGGTCGAGGCCCGCGGCCTGGCGGTCATGGGGGAGTCCGACGAGCTGGTCGCCGCGGTCGAGGCCGCGATCGCCGGCGCACCGGACGTCGTCGCCAAGGTGCAGGGCGGCAAGGTGGCGGCCCTCGGTGCGCTCGTCGGCGCGGTCATGAAGGCCACCCGCGGCAAGGCCGACGCCGCCACCGTCAGGCGCATGCTCGAGGAGCGCGTCCTCGCCGGCTGAGTCGTGCGCACATCCGCGGCTCCGTACCGGACGGATCCGCGGGTGTGCCCGCCGTCAGAGCGGGGAGTCGGCCGATCCACCGGGCGGGAGCACCCGCAGCACCCGGTCGTCCTCCTCCACGGGGGTGCCGATGCCGTCGCGGTTGGACGTGGTGATCCAGAGCGCGCCGTCGGCGTCGAGGACGACGGTCCGCAGCCGGCCGTAGCGCTCGGCGAGGAAGTCGGTGGGCTCCTCGACGGGGGCGCCACCGGCGTCCAGCTGGACCGCGTGGACCCGCTGGCCGTCGAGGGCGCCGAGGAAGACGGTCCGGCCGGACACCGCGCAGCCGCCCAGCCCGCCCTCGGGCGCGGGGACCTCCACCACCGGCCGCTGGCTGCCCGGCCCGGGCTGCGGCCAGCCGGCGTCCCCGCCCTGGGTGACCCGGTCGAGAGCGTCCGGGCCGTCGACCGCCTCGTCGGTCGCGAACACGGTCTCGGCACCGTCGGTGCAGAGGGCCGTGACGTTGCCGTGCCCACTGCTGTACACCAGCCCGTCGCCGACCGGCTGGCCGAAGACGTCGACGTGCAGCACCTTGCCGCCAGGTGAGGCCGGGTCCTGGGCGAGGGCCGCGTTGCCCGTGTCGCCGGTGCCCACGTAGAGGGTCCCGTCGGCACCGAACAGCAACCCGCCGCCGTTGCGCGTCTCACCGCGGGGCAGACCCGTGAGGACCGGGTTCGGCGTCCCCCCGATCGGGAAGCGGACCACCCGGTTGTCGGTGGCGGTGGAGACGTAGGCGTAGAGCAGACCGTCCTCGGCGAAGGTCGGTGACAGGGCGAGCCCGAGCAGGCCGCCGTCGCCCGCCGTGTCGATCCCGGCGACGGTCATGAGCTCACGGGCAGGGGAGCGGTCCGGGAAGACCTGCAGCAGGCGGCCGCTGTCCTGCTCGCCGACGACCGCCGAGCCGTCGGGCAGCACGACCAGGCCGGTCGGCACGGTGAGGTTCGACGCGACGACGTTGGGATCGCCGCCCTCCTCGCCGGAGCCCGGGTCGGCCGGGTCGCCCGGAGCGGGCGGCGGGGTGGTGTCCGTGGGCGGGCCCACCTGCGGCGGAGGGTCCTCGGGCAGCGGCCGGAAGGGACCCGCCGGCTCGTAGCCGTCGCTGCCGCACCCGGCCAGGACGACGGTCAGCAGCAGGGCCCAGGCCGCCCCCGGCCCCCGTCTCCCGCGCCACCGGCTCACCCCCAGCACAGTACGTGCGCCGGGCAGCCCCGTGCCGGGTCCCGCCTGGGGCTCCTGGCCCCGGCCCGGGCCTGCGAGGGGTGGGGAGGACGGGGTCCCGCCTGGGGTTCCTGGCCCCGTCCCGGGTCCCGGCCCGGGCCTGCGAGGGGTGGGGAGGACGGGGTCCCGCCTGGGGTTCCTGGCCCCGTCCCGGGTCCCGGCCCGAGCCTGCGAGGGGTGGGGAGGACGGGGTCCCGCCTGGGGTTCCTGGCCCCGTCCCGGGTCCCGGCCCGAGCCTGCGAGGGGTGGGGAGGACGGGGTCCTTCTAGGGTCGGCGGGCGTGACCACCCCGATCACCGGATCGCACGTCGTCGGCCCGGACGAGACCCTGCACGTGCTCGTCCCGTCCCGGGCGCTGGCAGCCGCCGTGGAGGCGGTGTCACCCCGGGTGCGCGCGCACCGGGTGGAGCCGGGGGACGTGCCCAGCGGCGAGGCCGCCCGGGCCCAGGTGTGGGTGCCGCGCGGCGGTGGGGGAGCCGACCTGGAGGTGGCGGCGGCGTTGCCCCGGCTGCGGCTGGTGCAGCTGCTCAGCGCCGGCGCGGAGAAGTTCGTCGGCCGGCTGCCCGAGGGCGTCGCGCTGTGCAACGCCCGGGGCGCGCACACACCGTCGACGGCGGAGTGGGTGGCGGCCGCGGTGCTCGCCGTCCAGCGGGGGATCCCCCACTTCGTCCGCGAGCAGGACGCCGGCCGCTGGTCCCCGGTGGCGTTCGCGACCCTCGCCGGTTCGCGGGTGCTCGTCGTCGGCGCGGGTGACATCGGGCGGGCCGTCGGGCGGATGCTCGCCGGGTTCGACGTCGAGCTGACCTACGTGGCCCGGACCGCGCGCGAGGGCGTCCACGGCACCGCGGAGCTGCCCCGGCTGCTCCCGCAGGCCGACGTCGTGGTCGTCGTCGTGCCGGTCACGGCCGACACGACCGGCCTGGTCGACGCCGGGTTCCTCGCGGCGATGGCCGACGGCGCGCTGCTGGTCAACGCCGCCCGCGGGGTGGTCGTCGACACCGACGCGCTGCTGGCCGAGCTGCGGTCCGGCCGGTTGCGGGCGGCGCTCGACGTCACCGAGCCCGAGCCGCTGCCCGAGGGTCACCCGCTGTGGTCGGCCCCCGGGCTGCTGCTGACCCCGCACGTCGCGGGCAACGTGCCGGAGACCAACGAGCGGGCGGCGGCCGCCGTCGTCGACCAGGTGACCCGCGTGCTGGCGGGCGAGCCGCTGGTCAACGTCGTCGACGCCTACTGAGGGCCTGGCCACACGGGTTCTGCGGGGCCGACGGCGACGTCGGCCGTCAGGGGGCCGGGATGCGACCGCCGGAGGCGGATGCCAGCCGGGGCAGGTCGCGGGCGCGCAGCACGGGCAGGCGCACCTCCGTGGCGCCGGTGGTGACCAGCCAGAGGTCGTTGCGGCGCCCCACCCGGATGCCGGACAGGTCCGACCACGGCACCCGGCGCCGCCCGACGAGGGAGCGCACCGTGATGGCGTCGTCGTCGACGTCCACGCCGACCCGCAGCACCCAGGCGGCGACGAGGACGGGCACGAGAAGGACGACCGGAGTCCAGGACGCGGCCGAGGCCAGTGGGACGGCGCAGAGGAACAGCAGGACGACCGGGAGCAACGCCGTCCGGCTCATCCGCATGCGGACGGGAGCAGCCACGTCTGCCGAGTGTCCCAGACCTGGTCAGCCGGTCAGCCGCGCCAGCTTGTCGGCCGCGTCACTGCCCTCGGCCGCGGTGTACACGACCAGTTGCAGTCCGGGGGCGTCGGCCGGGGTGAGCTGGTGGTGCTCCAGCACCAGGGTGCCGACCTCGGGGTGCTCGAACCGCCGCTCGCCGGAGCTGAACCGGTCGACGTCGTGGCTGGCCCACCCGGCGCGGAAGTGCGGGCTGGCCGCCTCCAGCCGTGCGACCAGGTCGACCACGTCCCGGTCGGCGAGGCGGGGACCCACCTCGGCGCGGAACTGGGTGAGGAAGCGCCGGCTGTCGGTGGTCCAGTCGCCGAGCAGCGCGCGGACGGCGGGGTCGGTGAACACCAGCCACAGCAGGTTGCGCTCGGCGGCCGGCACGGCGGCGACGCCCGGGTAGAGCCGCTGGTAGGCCCGGTTCCAGCCGACGATCGACCAGCTGGCGGTGATGACGTACGCCGGGGAGGAGCCGAGCGCGTCCACCAGCCGCTGCACGTGGGCCGGCATGCCCTGTGCCGCGTCCTGCTGCGCCGTCCCGCCGTGCCCGGCCAGCCGGAGCACGTACTCGCGTTCGGCCGGGGACATGCGCAGTGTGCGGGCCAGCGCCTCGACCACCTGACGGGACGGGCGGATGTCGCGGCCCTGCTCCAGCCACGTGTACCAGGTGTGGCTCACCCCGGACAGCAGCGCGACCTCCTCCCTGCGCAGCCCCGGCGTGCGGCGGGCGCCACCGGCCGGCAGACCGGCCTGGCCGGGGTCCACCTGACGGCGGCGCGAGCGTAGGAACTCGGCCAGCTCACGGCGGGCGGACGGCGACACGGGCGGCTCCGGGACGGTCGACGGTCGGTGGTGGTGCCGGTACCAGTATCGATGCTGTCCTTGTCAGCGCGCCCGAGCGGCCTACCCTCGGCGGACGTGACGAGCGTCGAGGACCGACCCACCACCACCGCAGACGTCAAGCCCCGCAGCCGTGAGGTGACCGACGGGATCACCAAGGCCCCCGCCCGCGCCATGCTGCGCGCGGTCGGCATGGGCGACGAGGACTGGGAGAAGCCGCAGATCGGCGTCGCGTCGTCCTGGAACGAGATCACCCCCTGCAACCTCTCCCTGGACCGGCTGGCCAAGCGGGCCAAGGAGGGCGTGCACGCCGCCGGCGGCTATCCGCTGGAGTTCGGCACCATCTCGGTCTCCGACGGCATCTCCATGGGCCACGAGGGCATGCGGGCGTCGCTGGTGTCCCGCGAGGTCATCGCCGACTCGGTGGAGACCGTCATGTTCGCCGAGCGGCTCGACGGCTCGGTGCTGCTGGCCGGGTGCGACAAGTCGCTGCCCGGCATGCTCATGGCCGCCGCCCGGCTGGACCTCGCCAGCGTCTTCGTCTACTCCGGCTCGATCCTGCCCGGACGGCTCGGGGACCGGGACAACCTGACGATCATCGACGTCTTCGAGGGCGTCGGCGCCTGCGCCCGCGGGCTCATCAGCCGCGAGGAGCTGGACGCCATCGAGAAGGCGGCCTGCCCGGGCGAGGGTTCCTGCGGCGGCATGTACACCGCCAACACCATGGCCAGCGTCGCCGAGGCCCTCGGGATGGCCCTGCCCGGCAGCGCCGCCCCGCCGGCTCCCGACAGCCGCCGCGACGCCATCGCCATCGCCTCGGGCGAGGCCGTGGTCAACCTGCTGCGGAAGGGCATCACGGCCCGTCAGATCATGACCAGGGAGGCGTTCGAGAACGCGATCACCGTGGTCATGGCGCTGGGCGGCTCCACCAACGCCGTCCTGCACCTGCTGGCGATCGCGCACGAGGCCGGGGTCGACCTCACCCTCGAGGACTTCAACCGGATCGGCGACCGCACCCCCCACCTGGCCGACGTCAAGCCCTTCGGCCGCTTCGTCATGACCGACGTCGACCGCGTGGGCGGCGTCCCGGTCGTGCTCCGCGCGCTGCTCGACGCCGGGCTGCTGCACGGCGACGTCCTCACCGTGACCGGCAAGACGATGGCCGAGAACCTCGCGGAGATCGCCCCGCCGGACCTGGACGGCACGATCGTCCACGCCATGGACGACCCGATCCACAAGACGGGTGGGCTGACCATCCTGCGCGGCTCGCTGTCCCCGGACGGCGCCGTGGTGAAGTCCGCCGGCTTCGACGCCGACGTCTTCGAGGGCACCGCCCGCGTCTTCGACGGCGAGCAGGGCGCCATGGACGCGGTCACCGAGGGCACCCTCAAGGCCGGCGACGTCGTGGTGATCCGCTACGAGGGCCCCAAGGGCGGCCCCGGCATGCGCGAGATGCTCGCCGTCACCGGCGCGATCAAGGGCGCGGGCCTGGGCAAGGACGTCCTGCTGCTCACCGACGGCCGGTTCTCCGGTGGGACGACGGGGCTGTGCGTCGGGCACGTCGCGCCCGAGGCCGCCGACGGCGGGCCGATCGCCCTCGTGCAGGACGGCGACCCGATCCGGCTGGACCTCGCCGCCCGCACCCTCGACCTCCTGGTCGACGCCGAGGAGCTCGACCGGCGGCGCCGGACCTGGCAGCCGCTGGCCCCGCGTTACACCACCGGCGTCCTCGGCAAGTACGCCAAGCTCGTCGGCTCGGCCGCGCAGGGCGCCATCTGCGGCTGAGCCGCACGCCGACTCCCCGGTCCTGACCTGCCGGTCGGGGCCGGGGAGCGTCGCTCACCCCGAGGGGTGAGCCCGTCCCCGGTCCGCTGTGGAGCACGGCACCCCGTGCCGACATGCACGGTGTGGACAGGCTGAGGTGGGTGCTCCTGGCGAGTGTCGTGCTCGCGGCGGGCACCTGCGCGGTGGCCGCCGGCACGCCCGGCCGGGGGTTCGCCGCCGACGTCGCGGTCGCCGTGATGGGCGTCGTCGTGGCCGCCGTCATCGGGTGTGCCGGCCACGGGGGGCAGCGCGGCCTGCGCGGGTGGCGGCTGATCGCCGTCGCACCGCTCCTGCCGGTCGCCGGCTTCCTCGCGGTCACCGTGGTCGCCCCCGCGGACCCGATGCAGCAGGCGCTCGTGCGCTGGCTCCCCACCGTGCCCGGCTACCTGCTGGTCGCCGTCGGCGTGCTCACCCTGGTCGACCGGGAGCGCCTGCGCCGCGGGCCGAGATCGACTGTCGAGGTGGCCCTCTTCGGGACCGCCTGCGCGCTCGTCGTCCAACTGCTCGTGCTGGGCACCGACCACAGCTGGTTCGACCTGACGCCGGTCGAGGGGGCGGTCCTCACCGCCGCCGTCCTGGTCACCACCTCGACGGTGACCGCCGCGCTGGTGGTCGTGGGCGTCATCCCGAGCTCCCGGCAGCGGATGGCCCTGGCGCTGCTCGCCGGGATCTCACTGACGACCACCGGCCGCGCGCTGGGCACCTCGGCGGTGCTCTCGGGGTCCACCGGGCTCACCGACCTCACCCGCTTCCTCGTCGTCGTCGGCCTGACGCTGCTGGCGACCGCGGCCCTCGCCGACCGCGAGGCCCGTCCCGAGGCCGGCGACCGCCGCCGTCCGGGCGGCGGCCGGTCCACCCAGCTCGGTCAGGTGCTGCCGCACCTGGCCATGGTCGGCGCGCTGATGGCCACCACCGTCGCGGCCCTGGCCAGCGGCCGCACCACTCCCGTGACGATCCTCGGCGTCCTGCTCTGCGCGGTCCTGGCCGCCGTCCACCGGTGGGTGACCGCGGGGGACGAGCAGCGCATGGGCGCTCGGCTGCGGCGCAGCGAGTCCTACTTCCGCTCCCTGGTGGCGTCCAGTGGCGACGCCGTGCTCATCCTCGACGACGGCCTGCGCGTCACCTGGGCCTCGCCGGTGCTCGGTACCACGCTCGGCGACGCCGGACGGGACGTCGTCGGCCGGGACCTGCTCGAGCTCGTCCACCCGGAGGACGTCCTCCCGGTGGCCCGGGCGCTGCACCGGGACGCCGACGGGGTGCGGTCGGCCTGCTCCACCACGCTGCGGATGCAGCACGCCGACGGCACCTGGCGGCACCTGGAGGCCAGCGTCTCCGACCTGCGCACCGACGCCTCCGTCGGTGCCGTCGTGCTGCACTGCCGGGACACCACCGAGCGGGTGGAGCGGGAACGCGTCCTCGAGCAGGTCGCGTTCACCGACCCGCTCACCGGCCTGCCCAACCGGGCCGGCTGGCAGCGGACCGTCGAGCAACTGCTGGCCCGGGCGGGCGACCCGGGAGAGCCCTGCACGACCCTGCTGCTGGTCGAGCTGCAGGGCCTCGAGGGGGTGCGCGAGCACGCCGGCACCGACGTCGCCAGCACCGTGCTGGTCGAGGTCGGCCGCCGGCTGCGCGCCACCGTCCGCAGCCCCGAGGTGGTGGCCCGCCTCGACGGTGCGACCTTCGTCGTCCTCGTGGAGGGGCCGGCGCACGCCGTCGACCTGCTCGCGGACCGCTGCCTGTCGGTCATCGAGCAGCCGGTGGACACCCCGGCGGGGATCTTCGACCTCGCCGCCAGCATCGGCATCGTCGAGCTGACCGCCGGCACGACGGTCGCGGAGCTGACCGGCCGCGCCGAGCTGGCCGTGCGCGCCGCGGCGGTCTCCGGACCGGGGACCGCACTGCGCTACCGGCCGGCGCTCGGCAGCGCCGCCGCTCGCCGCGACCGGCTGCGCGACGACCTGCCCGGTGCCTGGACACGTGGCGAGTTCACGGTCCTGTTCCAGCCCGTGGTCTCGCTGGAGGAGCAGCGGATCAGCGGCGTCGAGGCGCTGCTGCGCTGGCGCCACCCGGAGCTCGGTGACGTGCCGCCGGCGGAGTTCGTGCCCGTCGCCGAGCGTGCCGGCGTCATGGACGAGCTGCAGCGCTGGGCCCTGGAGCAGGCGGCGACCGCGGCGGTGTCCTTGCCGAGCACGGGCGCGCCCCTGCAGCTCGGCGTCAACATCTCCTCCTCGCACGTCGCCGCGCGGACCCTCGTCGGGGACGTCGCGGCCGTGCTGCACGCCACCGGGCTGCCGCCCGAGCGGCTGGTCCTGGAGATCACCGAGGCCACCGTGCTCGCCGACGGCGACCACGTGGGCGTGGACATCGAGGCGCTGCGGCTCATGGGCGTGCACGTGGCGCTCGACGACTTCGGTGCCGGCCGGTTCTCCCTGGCCGACCTGACCCGGCTGCCCATCGACGTGCTCAAGCTGGACCGGTCCTTCGTCGCACGGGTGGACCGCGACCCGAAGAGCCGCGCGCTGTGCGAGTCGGTCCTGACCATCGGCCGCGCGCTGGGCCTGGACGTGGTCGCGGAGGGCGTGGAGACGCCCGCCCAGCTCGGTGCCCTGCGTGGCCTGGGCTGCGGTTTCGCCCAGGGCTTCCTGCTGGCGCGGCCGATGCGGCTGGGGGAGCTCACCGGACTGCTGTGCGACGGCGCCGGTGAGCTGTGGCCCGGCCTCGTCGGCTCGCGCTGATGGCCGGCCGGCGCACCGACCCCCGCGAGGACGGCCGTCCGGGCCTCGTCGTGGCGGTGCTGGTCCTCCTCGGCGGGCTGGCGGGCGCGACCACCCTGCTCGAGCTGACCGGCCCCCCGGCGGCCCCCGGGCTCGTCCCGGCCTGCCTGGCGCTGGGCTCCGGCGTGGCGGCCGTCGTCGTCGACCGGTGCGCCGCGCGGCTGCCCGGACGACCCGGTCGGCCCTGGCGTGCCCTCGCGCTGGCCACGGCACTGCTGGCCCTGGGCCAGGTGCTGGCCACCCTGCGCGCCGTCGGCGGGGACCTCTCCTCCGGTGGGGTCGAGGACGTGCCGGTGCTCCTGGCGGTCCCCGTCGCGCTCTCCGCCGCCGCGGCGTTCCTGCCGCTCCGCGCCGGCCTCCGGCCCGGCTCCCGCCTGCTGGTCGACGGGGTCACCGTCGTCGTCGCCGTCGGCGTGCTGGGGTCGGTGCTGCTCGGTGACCTGCCGGCGGCGGTGCCCGGGCCGGCCGACGGTCTCCTCCCGGTGGGTCGCCCCGCGGTCGGGGCCCTGTTGTGCGGCATCGGGCTGGTCACGCTGGCCGCTGCCACCGGCGTGCGGCGGCGGGCCGCCACCTGGTTCCTCGTCGCCCTCGCCGCGACAGCGGTGGTCGCCGTGAGCGGCGCCCTGGCCCGCACGCTCGGCGGCACGGCCACCGCCGTGCTCACCGATGTCGCCTGGCTCACCGTGCCCGCCGCCGCGGTGCTCGGCGTGACGGCCGACCCGGGGGAGCCGGAGGCGCCGGAGCACGACCCGGCCACCCTGCCCCTGCGCGGCATCGTCCTGGCCCACGTGGCCGCCTCGGGGGTCCTGCTCCTCCTGTGCGCCACGGTGCTCGCGGGGCGCCCGCTGGCCGGTGTGGAGGCCGCGGGGGGAGCGGTGCTGGTCGTGCTCACCGCGGTCCGCTCCTGGCTGTGGGCGGTCGACGGCGCCCGCGTCACCCGGCGCCTGCGGCGCACCGAGCGGTACTTCCGCGCGCTGGCCGCCAGCGGGGACGCCGCCACCGTCGTCCTCGACGGCGCCGACCGGGTCGTCTGGGCCTCCGGGCCGGTGTCGGCGCGGCTGGGCTGGGCCGAGCCGGACCTCACCGGCCGGCCGCTGACCGGTCTGCTGCACCCCGACGACCGGGACGTCGTCGCCCGCGTCGCCGCCGCGGTGCGGACCGGCACGTGTCCGGGCCTGCCGGAGACGGTGCGCCTCCGGCCGCGCCACGGCGAGTGGCGGGACGTCGAGGTCTGCGGCGCCGCGCGCGCCGGGGACGACGACGGGCTGGTGCTGCACCTGCGCGACGTCACCGAGCGCACCGGCACCCAGCGGGAGCTGGAACGGCTGGCCTACACCGACTTCCTGACCGGCCTGCCCAACCGGGCGCGGTTCATGACCGCGCTGCGCACGGCGCTCGCCGCGCCCGACCCCGGCTGCCTGCTGCTGGTCGACCTCGACGGCTTCAAGGCGGTCAACGACGTCGCGGGGCACGACGCCGGTGACCGGTTGCTGTGCGAGGTCGCCGACCGGCTGCGCGCGGCCGCCCGGGACGGGGACGTGGTGGCGCGGCTGGGCGGCGACGAGTTCGCCGTCCTCGTGCGCGCCGGGCGCGAGGAGGCCACGGCGCTGGCCGAGCGGCTGGTGGTGCTGCTGGACCGGGACCACCGCCCGGTGTCCCCCGCGGGGGGCACCGACGGCGGCCTGGTCTTCCGGGTGTCCGGCAGCGTGGGCGTCGCCGCCCTGCGCCCGGGCGAGGAGCCCACCGAGGGGGTGCGCCGCGCCGACCTGGCACTGCGCGCGGCCAAGGCCGCGGGCAAGAACCGCGTCCGCTCCTCGGGTGCGGCGCTGGACCGGGTCGTGGACCGCCGGGCGCGGCTGGCCCGCGACCTGCCGACGGCGATCGCCGGCGGCCGGCTCTCGGTGGTCTACCAGCCGGTGGTCGGCGTCCCGGACCGCCGCGTGCTCGGGCTCGAGGCCCTCGTCCGCTGGGACCACCCCGAGCTCGGGACCGTGCCGCCCGACGAGTTCGTCGGCCTGGCCGAGGACGACGGCCTGATCGTGCCGCTGCAGCGGTGGGTGCTCGCCGAGGCGACGGCCGCGCTGGCGCCCCTGCTCGCCGCGGGCCACGACCTGCAGCTGGGGGTCAACGTGTCGATCCGGCACCTGCAGGCCGGGTGCCTGGCGGCCGACGTCGCGACGGTGCTGAGCGACTCCGGGGTGCCGGCGCACCGGCTGATGCTGGAGCTGACCGAGTCGGTGCTCATGGGCGCCGGGGAGCGGATGGACGGCGATCTCGCCACCCTCCGCGACATGGGTTGCGTGCTGTCCCTGGACGACTTCGGCAAGGGCAACTCCAGCCTGTCGCGGCTGGCCCGGCTGCCGGTGCAGGTGCTCAAGATGGACCGGGCGTTCGTCGCCCACATCGAGGACGACCCGCGCACCGCCGCGCTCGTGAGCAGTGTCGTGGAGCTCGGGCGCACGCTCGGCATGGACGTCGTCGCCGAGGGCGTCGAGACGACCGGCCAGCTCACCACGCTGCGCGCCCTGGGCTGCCGGTACCTGCAGGGGTACCTGCTGGGCCGCCCCGTGGCCGCCGCGGACCTGCCCGCGCTGCTGGACCGCTTCGACCCCGCGGTGCTCGACGACGCCGGGGTCCCGTCCCACGTCTGAGCCTCTCGCGGTCCACTGTGTGGGACGGGGTGGTTGACGCGCGGGCGCGTCGAGGCGCACAGTGTGCGGGTGCGCCCGGCCTGCCTGCTGCTCGTAGTCGCCTAGCGCGTCGGTCGCCCGACCGACGCGCTGACCCCTCTGTGCCCGCAGGCACGAGGGGTCTTTCGTTTGCGGGCCCCCTGGACTCCCGGACGGTGGCCGGCCCGCGCTCGCAGGCACCCGCGGTGCACACCGCACGGCCCCCGAACCGACGCCCCTGACCGGGGCACTGCCAGGAGACGCCATGAACAGCACCACCCCCGGCGAGTCCGCGACGCGCGAGGCCGCCGCAGCGCTCGCCGGCGTCGAGACCACCGCGCGCTCGGTGGCCGAGGCCGCCGCCGAGCCGCTCATCGGCTGTACCGGGGCGCAGAGCCTCGTCCGTTCGCTCGAGGCGGTCGGCGTCGAGGTGGTCTTCGGGATCCCGGGCGGGGCGATCCTGCCGGCCTACGACCCGCTGTTCGACTCCCAGGTCCGGCACGTGCTGGTCCGGCACGAACAGGGCGCCGGCCACGCCGCCACCGGGTACGCGCAGGCCACCGGGCGGGTCGGGGTCTGCATGGCCACCTCCGGCCCCGGCGCGACCAACCTGGTGACGCCGCTGGCCGACGCCTACATGGACTCGGTCCCGATCGTCGCGATCACCGGCCAGGTGCCCAGCGGCGCGATCGGCACCGACGCCTTCCAGGAGGCCGACATCCGCGGCATCACGATGCCGGTCACCAAGCACAACTTCCTGGTCACCGACGCCCGGGAGATCCCGCAGCGGATCGCCGAGGCGTTCCACCTGGCCGCCACCGGACGTCCGGGCCCGGTCCTGGTCGACATCCCCAAGGACGTCCTGCAGGCCACGACGGACTTCTCCTGGCCGCCGCGGCTGGACCTGCCCGGCTACAAGCCGACGACCCGCCCGCACGGCAAGCAGGTCCGCGAGGCCGCCGCGCTCATCGCCCGCGCCCGCCGCCCGGTGCTCTACGTCGGCGGCGGCGTGCTCAAGGCGCAGGCGACGGCGGAGCTCGCCGAGCTGGCCGAGCTCACCGGTGCCCCTGTCGTGACCACGCTGATGGCCCGCGGTGCCTTCCCCGACAGCAACCCGCAGCACCTGGGCATGCCCGGCATGCACGGCACCGTCGCGGCGGTCACCGCCCTGCAGAAGTCCGACGTCCTGGTCGCCCTCGGCGCCCGCTTCGACGACCGGGTGACCGGCCAGCTGTCGACGTTCGCGCCCGACGCGCTGGTCGTCCACGCCGACATCGACCCGGCCGAGATCGGCAAGAACCGCAAGGCCGACGTCCCGATCGTCGGCGACGCGCGGGAGACGATCGCCGAGCTGGTGACCGCGTTGCGCGCCGAGCACGAGGCCGGGCGCACCCCGGACCTCGCCGCCTGGTGGGCCCAGCTGGACTCGTGGCGGCAGACCTACCCGCTGGGCTACGACTGGCCCGAGGACGGCGCGCTGTCCCCGCAGTACGTCATCGAGCGGCTGGGCGCCATCGCCGGCCCCGACGCGATCTACGCCGCGGGCGTGGGCCAGCACCAGATGTGGGCCGCCCAGTTCATCAAGTACGAGAAGCCCGGCACGTGGCTCAACAGCGGCGGCCTCGGGACGATGGGCTACGCCGTCCCCGCCGCGATGGGCGCCAAGTACGGCCGCCCCGACACCACCGTCTGGGCCATCGACGGCGACGGCTGCTTCCAGATGACCAACCAGGAGCTGGCCACCTGCGCCATCGAGGGCATCCCGGTCAAGGTCGCCATCATCAACAACGGCAACCTCGGCATGGTGCGGCAGTGGCAGACCCTGTTCTACGAGGGCCGCTACTCCAACACCAAGCTCCACCCGGTCGACGAGAACGGCACGCCCAAGCCGGTGCGCATCCCCGACTTCGTCGCCCTGGCCGAGGCGCTCGGGTGCGTGGGGTTGCGCTGCGAGAGCAAGGACGACGTCGACGCGGTGATCGAGAAGGCCATGGCGATCGACGACGCCCCGGTCGTCATCGACTTCGTCGTGGGCTCCGACGCCCAGGTGTGGCCGATGGTCGCCGCCGGCGCCAGCAACGACGACATCATGGCCGCGCGCGGGATCCGCCCGGTCTTCGGCGACGGCCAGGTCTAGCGGAGGGACCCCGTCCTCCTCGCCCTCGGTCCTCCTCGCCCCCCGCAGGCCCGGGGCGAGGAGGACGGGGCCGCGCCCAGCAAGCCCACACGGAGAGGCACCACCCACATGACCCGCCACACCCTGTCGGTCCTGGTCGAGAACAAGTCCGGCGTCCTCGCCCGGGTCTCGGCGCTGTTCAGCCGGCGCGCGTTCAACATCGAGTCGCTGGCCGTCGGGCCGACCGAGAACCCCGACCTGTCCCGGATGACGATCGTGGTCGACGCCGAGACGCAGCCGCTGGAGCAGATCACCAAGCAGCTGAACAAGCTCATCGAGGTCATCAAGATCGTCGAGCTGGAGGCGGCCGGTGCCGTCCAGCGGGAGCTGCTGCTGGTCAAGGTCCGCGCCCCCATGGCCGACCGCACCCAGGTGCTGCAGACCGCCGAGCTGTTCCGCGCCCACGTCATCGACGTCAACACCGACACCGTGACGCTGGAGGCCACCGGCACGCCGGACAAGCTCCAGGCCCTGCTCGCCGTCCTCGCTCCGCTGGGGATCAAGGAGATGGCGCAGTCCGGCACCGTCGCGCTGGGGCGGGGGCCGCGGTCGATGTCGGGCGCCGGTACGTTGCGCCCGGTCGAGCGCACCGCCTGAACAGCACCCTCCAGAGCCGTACCACCCACTGCACTTCATTCCGCGAAGAGCACGACGAAGGGAACCGCACCGCACATGGCCGCCGAGATCTTCTACGACGACGACGCCGACCTGTCGATCATCCAGGGGCGCACCGTCGCCGTCCTGGGCTACGGCAGCCAGGGGCACGCGCACGCCCTGTCGCTGCGTGACTCGGGCGTCGACGTCCGCGTCGGGCTGCCCGAGGGCAGCAAGAGCCGCCCCAAGGCCGAGGCCGAGGGCCTGCGGGTCGTGACGCCGGCCGAGGCCGCCGCCGAGGCGGACCTGATCATGATCCTCGCGCCCGACCACGTGCAGCGGAACCTGTACAAGGAGTCGGTCGAGCCGAACCTGCAGGACGGCGACGCGCTGTTCTTCGGCCACGGCTTCAACATCCGGTTCGGCTACATCAAGCCCCCGGCGGGTGTCGACGTCGCCATGGTCGCCCCGAAGGGCCCCGGCCACCTGGTCCGCCGAGAGTTCGAGAACGGCAAGGGCGTGCCCTGCCTGGTCGCCGTCGAGCAGGACGCCAGCGGGCAGGCGCTGCAGCTGGCGCTGTCCTACGCGAAGGCCATCGGCGGCGCCCGGGCCGGCGTCATCAAGACGACCTTCGCCGAGGAGACCGAGACCGACCTGTTCGGCGAGCAGGCGGTGCTCTGCGGTGGCATGTCGGCGCTGGTGGCCGCCGGGTTCGAGACCCTCATCGAAGCCGGCTACCAGCCCGAGATCGCCTACTTCGAGTGCCTGCACGAGCTGAAGCTGATCGTCGACCTCATGTACGAGGGCGGCATCGCCAAGCAGCGCTGGTCGGTGTCGGACACCGCGGAGTACGGCGACTACACCACCGGCCCGAAGATCGTCGACGAGCACGTCAAGGCGACGATGCGGGAGGTCCTCGCCGCGATCAAGGACGGCTCCTGGGCCGCGGCCTTCATCGCCGACCAGGACGCCGGGGCGCCGGACTTCAAGCGCCGCCGCGCCGAGGCCGAGGCGCACCCCATCGAGGAGACCGGGCGCAAGCTGCGCGGCCTCATGAGCTGGGTGTCGGCGTCCGACGACTACACCGGGACCGCCGCCCGCAACTGAGGCGGGGGCCCCGTCCTCCCCGGACGGGGCCACGCCACGGAGGCCCCCGCTGCCGGCCGGTGGCGGGGGCCTCCGTCGTCGGCCCTGCAGGGCGCCACGGCCTCGTTCCGGGCCCGACCTGAGCTCGCGGGGGGTGGCGAGGACGGGGTCCTCCCCGCGGTGGGGGCCCTACCTGGTGCCGCGGGCGGCGAAGTACGCCTTGGACGCCGGCTGCTGCAGCAGGAAGACGATGGCCGCGCCGATGAGGATCGACACCAGCGTCGAGAGGTCGAAGCTGCCCTGGACGAGGTAGGTCGCCAGGGAGATGACGCCGAGACCGGCGGTGATCCCACCGGCGATCTTCAGCAGCGTGCTGCCCCGGCCCTGGATCGCCTGGACGCCGCCCACCACGTTCAGTGCGGTCAGCGCGAGGTAGAGGGCGCCGAAGACCGCGCTCAGGGCGCCGAACACGGTGGACGCCGCGAACAGGACCAGCGCCCCGACGAGCAGGAAGAACGCGACGACGAAGCCGAGGGCGGCGGCGGCGAGCACCTGGAACGGCCGCCCGCCGCCCGGGGGCTGCGGACCACCCCCGGCGACGTGGTCGGGCTCGGATCCGCTGGGGCTGGACATCGGGCGCATCCTCCTGGACTGGGTCCCGCCCGGGTGATGGTCGGCGGCGGGGTGTGGTCCGCCGCGTCGGCTCCGGGGGCCTGCCGGCCCCCGGAGCCGCGGATCAGCGTCCCCGGCGGGCGCGGTGGGCGGCGAAGAACTGGGCGGCCGGCTTCATGGCCAGCAGGACGACGATCGCCAGCGCCGCGAGGAAGAACAGCAGGCTGGTGATGATTCCGCCGGCGCCGCTGTTCCCGGCATCGGCCAGGCTGCTGATGAACACCAGCGCGGTGAAGGCCAGGGCGATGGAGCCGCCCACGAGCAGCAGCACGCGGCTGCGGCCGGTGAGAGCCCACACCGAACCCCAGATCATCACCACGGTCCAGACCAGCGCCAGCACCCCGACGAAGACCAGGACGCCGGTGACGGCGCCGGAGTCGACCTCCCCGACCGTGGGGTCGGCCGCGGCGAGGTCGTCGATGAGGGAGCCGAACACCGCGCCGCCGGCGAGGAAGCCGAGGGTCGCGAGGGCGCCGAGCGCGCTGAAGACGAAGCCGAGCACCGCGGCGGTCACGACGCCGCCGGGCTTGGCGGGCACCGCCGACTGGCCGTACTGCCCGTACTGGCCGTACTGCTGCGGGTAGCCCCCCTGGCCGTACTGCTGCGGGTAGCCCGGACCCTGGCCGTACGGCGAGGGCTGGTACTGCTGGCCCGGGTCCTGCCCGTACTGCTGCCCGTAGGGCTGCCCGTACTGCGGGGACTCGTGCCCGCTCTGCTGGCCCTGCCCGTACTGGGGGGCCTGCCCGTACTGCTGGCCCTGCCCGTACTGAGGGGTCTGCCCGTACTGGGGGGCCTGGCCGTACTGGGGGGCCTGGCCGTACTGGGGCGAGCCGCCACTGCTGCCGGGCTCGTTGTCGTCGGTGCTCATGGTCTCCTCCGTCGGCGCCGGCTGTGCCGACTCTGCGCGGTCAGGATGTCGGCGCGCCACACCGCGGGCAAGCACACCCACCCCGCTCGCGGGAGGTGTCGCCCGTCCTGGGAGGGCTGGCCGGGGGCTCGGGAGCGGCCGTCCCTAGGCTGTGGTCCCGTGACCACGCACGCGCCCGTCGTCCTGATCGCCGAAGAACTCGCGCCCAGCGTGCTGGAGGTGCTCGGCAGTGACGTCGAGATCCGTCACGTCGACGGGGCCGACCGCACCGCCCTGCTGCCCGCGCTGGCCGACGCGTCGGCGGTGATGATCCGCAGCGCGACGCAGATCGACGCGGAGGCGCTGTCGGCCGCCCCCAACCTCAAGGTCGTGGCCCGGGCCGGCATCGGTCTGGACAACGTCGACGTGGGCGCGGCCACCGAGCGCGGTGTGATGGTCGTCAACGCCCCCACGTCGAACATCGTCAGCGCCGCCGAGCACGCCGTGGCGCTGTTGCTGGCCGCCGCGCGGCACATCCCGGCTGCCGACGCGTCGCTGCGCGAGGGCACCTGGAAGCGGTCGAAGTTCACCGGCGTCGAGGTCACCGACAAGGTCGTCGGCGTCGTCGGCCTGGGCCGCATCGGCCAGCTGGTCGCCCAGCGGCTGGCCGCCTTCGGCGTCACGCTCATCGCCTACGACCCCTACATCCAGCCGGGCCGCGCCGCGCAGCTCGGCGTGCGGATGGTGTCGCTGGAGGAGCTGCTGCGCGAGGCCGACTTCATCACCGTCCACCTGCCGAAGACGCCGGAGACCCTCGGGCTCATCGGCGCCACGGAGCTGGCCACCACCAAGCGCGGCGTGATCATCGTCAACGCGGCCCGCGGCGGGCTGGTCGACGAGGAGGCCCTGGCCGACGCCCTCAAGTCCGGTCAGGTGGGCGCCGCCGGCCTCGACGTGTACGCGAAGGAGCCCTGCACCGACAGCCCGCTGTTCGAGCTGCCCAACACGGTGGTGACGCCGCACCTGGGCGCCTCGACCACCGAGGCCCAGGACAAGGCCGGGACCGCGGTCGCGCACTCCGTACGCCTGGCGCTGCAGGGCGAGTTCGTGCCCGACGCGGTCAACGTGCAGGCCGGCGGCGTGGTGGCCGAGGACGTCCGCCCCGGGCTGCCGCTGGCGGAGAAGCTGGGCCGGGTCTTCACCGCCGTCGCCGGCGGGCTGGCCCAGTCGGTCAACGTCGAGGTGCGGGGCAAGATCGCCGAGTTCGACGTCTCCGTCGTCCAGCTGGCCGTGCTCAAGGGCGTCTTCTCCGACGTGGTCGAGGAGCAGGTCACCTACGTCAACGCCCCGCTGTTCGCCCAGCAGCGCGGCCTGGACGTGGCCATGACCAGCGACGTGGACAGCCCCGACTACCGCAACCTCATCAGCGTGCGCGGCGCGATGGCCGACGGCACCGAGATCGCCGTCTCCGGCACGCTGTTCGGCAAGAACCAGGTGCCCAAGCTGGTCGAGGTGGGCGGCTTCGACATGGACCTCGACATGTCCGGCTACCTGCTGTTCTTCGTCTACACCGACCGTCCCGGCGTGGTCGGCACCGTCGGCGCGGCCCTGGGTGAGGCGGGCATCAACATCGCCGGCGCCCAGGTCAGCCGCACCACCCGCGGCGGCGAGGCGCTCATGGCGGTGACCGTCGACAGCCCGGTGCCGGCGGAGCTGCTGGGCGACATCGCCGGCCGGATCGGCGCGCGTGAGGCCCGCTCCGCGGACCTCACCCCGCGCTGACCTAGGGTCTGTGGCCATGCGCCTGGCAGTGATCCCTGGAGACGGCATCGGTCCGGAGGTGGTGGCCGAGGGCCTCAAGGTCCTCCGCGAGGTGGCTCCCGACATGGAGAGCACGCCCTACGACCTGGGCGCCTCCCGGTGGCAGCGGACCGGGGAGCTGCTCCCCGACACGGTGCTCGACGAGCTGCGCCAGCACGACGCCATCCTGCTCGGGGCCGTCGGCGACCCGGGTGTGCCGCCGGGCATCCTCGAGCGCGGGCTGCTGCTGCGGCTGCGCTTCGAGCTCGACCACCACGTGAACCTGCGCCCGGCCCGGCTCTTCGACGGGGTGGCCGGCCCCCTGGCCGCGCCCGGCCCGATCGACATGCTGTGCATCCGCGAGGGCACCGAGGGCCCGTACGTCGGCAACGGCGGCGTGCTGCGCAAGGACACCCCGCAGGAGGTGGCCACCGAGGTCAGCCTCAACACCGCGTTCGGCGTCGAGCGGGTGGTCCGCTACGCCTTCGAGCGTGCCGTCGCCCGGCCGCGCAAGCACCTCACGCTGATCCACAAGACCAACGTGCTCACCCACGCCGGGTCGCTGTGGTCGCGCACGGTGGAGGAGGTCGCCGCGGAGTTCCCCGAGGTCGCCGTCGCCTACCAGCACGTCGACGCCGCCTCGATGTTCTTCATCACCGACCCGGGCCGCTACGACGTCATCGTCACCGACAACCTCTTCGGCGACATCGTCACCGACATCGCCGCCGCGGTGACCGGCGGCATCGGGCTGGCCGCCAGCGGCAACCTCGACGCCTCGGGCACCAACCCCAGCATGTTCGAGCCGGTGCACGGCTCGGCGCCGGACATCGCCGGGCAGGGCAAGGCCGATCCGACCGCCACCGTGCTGTCGGTGGGGCTGCTCCTGGAGCACCTGGGGCGCACCGACCAGGCCAAGAAGGTGAACGCCGCCGTCGCCTTCGACCTGTCCACCCGCGACCCGCAGGCGCAGGTCCGCACCGCCGAGGTCGGCGACCGCCTCGCCGCGCTCGCCAGCGGCTGAGCCGGCCGTCGTCCCCACCGTGGGAGGACCGCGTCCCGGGGCCCGCTGCCCGCCCGCGCGGGGCGGGCCCCGGGACGGGGCCGCCGCGGGCCTCCGGCCGGCCGCAGCGCCGTCCCCGGCGCCACGCCTGCCGGGGACGGCGGGGCGCATGGTCTACTGGAGCCGATGCACCCCACCGGCCTGATCGTCATCGCCTAGCGCGCAGTTCCCTCCCCGACTGCGCGCAGACCTCCCGTACCCGGGGGGTCTTCTTCGTGTTCGGGGTCGTTCGTCAGGCCACCAGCACCCGGGAGAACCCGATGTCCCTCGAGACCGCCACCGACTTCCACGTCTTCGACACCACCCTGCGCGACGGCGCACAGCGCGAGGGCGTCAGCTACTCCGTCGCCGACAAGCTGGCCGTGGCCCGGCTGCTCGACGAGGTCGGGGTGGGGTTCATCGAGGGCGGGTGGCCGGGGGCGCTCCCCAAGGACACCGAGTTCTTCGCGCGGGCCCGCACCGAGCTCAAGCTGCGCAACGCCCAGCTGGTGGCGTTCGGCTCCACCCGCAAGGCCGGCGTGCGTGTCGAGGACGACCCCCAGGTGCGCGCCCTGCTCGACGCCGAGACGCCGGTCGTGTGCCTGGTCGCCAAGTCCGACGTCCGCCACGTGCACCAGGCGCTGCGGACCACGCTGGAGGAGAACCTGGCGATGGTGGCCGACACCGTCGCCTTCCTCGTCCGCCACGGCCGCCGGGTGTTCGTCGACTGCGAGCACTTCTTCGACGGCCACGCGGCCGACCCCGACTACGGCGTGCGGGTGCTGGAGACCGCCTTCGCCGCCGGTGCCGAGGTCGGTGTCATGTGCGACACCAACGGCGGCATGCTCCCGATGGGGGTGGGCCGGGTCGTCGCCGACGTCCGCTCGCGGGTGAGCGGCAAGCTGGGCATCCACTGCCAGGACGACACCGGCTGCGCGGTCGCCAACACCCTCGCCGCGGTCGAGGCCGGCGTCACCCACGTCCAGGGGACGGCGAACGGCTACGGCGAGCGCGCCGGCAACGCCGACACCTTCGCCCTCATCGCCAACCTGGTCACCAAGATGGGCCTGCCGGTCGTGCCGCGGGAGTGCCTGGCCGAGCTGCAGCGGGTCAGCCACGCCATCGCCGAGCTGGCCAACATCGCCCCGGACGACCACCAGCCCTTCGTCGGCGCCTCGGCCTTCGCGCACAAGGCCGGGCTGCACGCCAGCGCCATCAAGGTCAGCCCCGAGCTGTACAACCACCTCGACCCGGCCGTCGTCGGCAACGACATGCGCATCCTGGTCACCGAGATGGCCGGCCGCGCCTCGGTCGAGCTCAAGGGCCGCGAGCTCGGCGTCGACCTCGACGGGCACGCCGACGTCATCGGCCGGGTCGTCGACCAGGTCAAGGTGCTCGAGGCCGACGGCTGGTCCTTCGAGGCGGCCGACGCGTCCTTCGAGCTGCTGCTGCGCGCCCAGCTGCCCGACGCCCCGCCGGCGCTGTTCGAGCTGGAGAGCTACAAGACCTCCGTCGAGCACTGGGGCAACGGCGTCGTCGTCAGCGAGGCCACCGTCAAGGTCCACCTCCCCAACGGTGACGGGACGGCGGAGCGGGTCATCAGCACGGCCGAGGGCAACGGGCCGGTCAACGCACTGGACAACGCGCTGCGGCAGGCGCTGGTCGGCCGCCACCCGCACCTGGCCGGGGTCTCGCTGGCCGACTACAAGGTGCGCATCCTCGGCTGGAAGGGCGGCACCGGCGCCACCACGCGGGTCCTGGTCGACACCACCGACGGCGTGGGGGAGTGGACCACCGTCGGCGTCCACGCCAACATCGTCGAGGCCTCCTGGCACGCGCTGGTCGACGCCCTCACCTACGCCGTCCGCCACCGGTCACCGGCGCGCCCCGTCCAGGCCTGACCGCCGGGGCGGGCGCCGGTGACCGGTGCCCGCCCGAGCCCGGTCAGCCCCGCGGCCTGACCTCGCCCATCGCCCCGAAGCCGCTGACCTCCGGGGCGTCGATGTAGATGATCTGCGGCTGCTCCGCGACCAGGTCCGACATCCAGTCGAAGGCGGCCTTGGCGTGCGGGGTGGCCACGTGGGAGGCGCCGGCCTCGGAGTCCCGGAAGCCCTCGATGCAGACGAAGGTGTTCGGGTCCAGGACGCTGCGGGACCACTCGAAGAACAGGCTGCCCTCCTCGGCGTTCACCGCCGCCGCGTACTCGTCGGCCTTGGCCCGGAACTCCTCGATCCGGTCCGGCCGGACGGGGAACTTGATGACGATCAGGATCATGTCGGCTCCTCGGGGGTCTCCAGCGGGTCGAGCCGGCGGCGCAGCAGGCAGAACGGGTTGCCCTCCGGATCGGCGAGCACGTGCCAGCTCTCCTCGCCAGTCTGGCCGACGTCGGCGCGGGTCGCCCCCAGGGCCAGCAGCCGCTCGAGCTCGGCGTCCTGGTCCCGGTCGGTGGGGGACAGGTCGATGTGCAGCCGCGGCTTCCCGGGGGCGGGGTCGTCGACCCGGCCGAAGACCAGGGTCGGCGCGGGACCGCCGGAGCCGGCCTCCGGGCCGATCTCCACCTCGCCCTCCTCGCGGGAGAGGACGCGGTACCCGAGGACCTCCGCCCACCAGGCCGCCAGCGCATCGGGGTCCCGGCAGTCGACGACGAGTTCGCTGAGGCGGCAGGCCATGGGTGCGACCGTAGGGGCGAACCACGCCGGGCGGGGGTCAGTAGCCTCGACCCGTGCGCATCGTCCGTTTCGCCTCGCCCTCGGGCATGTCCTTCGGAGTCCTCGACGGGGACGGCCAGGTCGCCCAGATCGAGGGCCACCCCTTCGGCACCATCTCCTTCACCGGCCAGCGCTTCGCGCAGGCCGACGTCCGGCTGCTCTCGCCGATCCTCCCCAGCAAGGTGGTGTGCGTCGGCAAGAACTACGCCGCGCACGTCGAGGAGATGAAGACGGGGGACGCGCCCAAGGAGCCGTTGCTCTTCCTCAAGCCCTCGACGTCGGTCATCGGCCCCGGTGACGCCATCCGCATCCCGCCCGGCAGCACCAACGTCCACCACGAGGCCGAGCTCGGCGTCGTCATCGGTGCCCGCGGCGCCCGGCACGTCAGCCCGGAGCAGGCGGCGGCCAGCATCTTCGGCTACACGATCGGCAACGACGTCACCGAGCGGGACATGCAGCGCAGCGACGGGCAGTGGACCCGCGCGAAGGGGTTCGACTCCTTCTGCCCGCTGGGCCCGTGGATCGAGACCGACCTGCCCGGCCTGGGTAAGGACCCGGCCGACCTGGAGGTCACCTGCACCGTGGACGGCGAGCTGCGCCAGCAGGGCCGCACCAGCCAGCTGCTGTTCGACGTCCCGACGCTGGTCTCCTACATCTCCCAGGTGATGACCCTGCTGCCCGGCGACGTCGTGCTCACCGGTACGCCGTCGGGCGTCGGTCCGATCCAGCCGGGGCAGCGCGTGGAGGTCACCATCGAGGGCCTGGGGACGCTGGCCAACACGGTCACCGGCGCAGACGCGGCCTCCACCGCCGGCGGCGCCCGATGACGTCCCCCGCCGGCCCGCCGCCGGCGACCGGCGTCCGCACCCGATTCTGCCCGTCGCCGACGGGCATGGTGCACGTCGGCCTGCTCCGGACGGCGCTGTTCAACTGGGCGCACGCCCGGCACACCGGGGGCACGTTCGTCTTCCGCATCGAGGACACCGACGCCGCCCGCGACTCCGAGGAGTCCTACCGGCACCTGCTCGACAGCCTGCGCTGGCTGGGCCTGGACTGGGACGAGGGCCCCGAGGTGGGCGGCCCGCACGGCCCGTACCGGCAGTCGGAGCGACACGACATCTACCGGGAGGTGGCCGGCAAGCTGCTGGCCGCCGGCCACGCGTACGAGTCGTTCTCCACCAACGAGGAGGTCGACGCGCGCCGCCGCGCCGCCGGGCAGGACCCGAAGCTCGGCTACGACAACGCCGACCGGTTCCTCACCGAGGCGCAGAAGGCGGCGTTCCGGGCGGAGGGCCGCGAGCCGGTCCTGCGGCTGAAGATGCCCGACGAGGACCTCGTCTGGACCGACCTGGTGCGCGGTGAGGTGCGCTTCGCCGCCGGCTCGGTCCCCGACTTCGTCATCGTGCGGGGCAACGGGGTGCCGCTCTACCCGTTCGTGAACCCCGTCGACGACGCGCTCATGGGCATCACCGACGTCCTGCGCGGTGAGGACCTCCTGCCCTCCACCCCGCGCCAGCTGGCCCTCTACGCGGCGCTGCACGGGATCGGCGTCGCCTCGGGCACCCCCCGCTTCGGCCACCTCCCGTACGTGACCGGGGAGGGCAGCAAGAAGCTGTCCAAGCGTGACCCGCAGTCCAACGTCGACGTCTACCGGGAGCGCGGCTTCATCCCGGAGGGCTTCGCCAACTACCTGGCCCTGCTGGGCTGGTCGATCGCCGAGGACCGCGACATCTTCTCCATGGCCGAGATGGTCGAGGCCTTCGACGTCACCCGGGTCAGCGCCAACCCGGCCCGGTTCGACGTGAAGAAGGCCGAGGCGATCAACGCCACGCACCTGCGCGCCCTGCCGGTCGACGACTTCGTCGCCCGCGTCGTGCCCTTCCTCGCCCGTGCCGGGCTGGTCGGCGACCCGCTGACGCCCGAGCAGGACCGCGTGCTGCGGGCGATCGCGCCGATGGCCCAGGAGCGCATGGTCGTGCTCTCCGAGGCGGTCGGCCTGCTGGGGTTCCTGTTCGTGGACGACGTGCAGATCGAGCCGGCCGCCGCGGCGAAGCAGCTGGCCGGTCCGGAGGCCGCCGAGGTGCTCGACGCGGCGACGACCGCGCTGCGCGAGCTGCCCGACTGGAGCACCGCCGCCGTCGAGAGCGCCCTCAAGGACGCCCTGGTGGAGGGGCTGGGCCGCAAGCCCCGGCAGGCCTTCGGCCCGGTGCGGGTCGCGGTCAGCGGCCGCACGGTCTCCCCGCCGCTCTACGAGTCGATCGAGCTGCTCGGCCGCGACCGGACCCTCGCCCGCCTCGCCGCGGCGCGGGCCGCCGTTCCCGGGTGATCGGCGCCCCGTGACCACCTGGGGGCCGCCCGCAGACCCGGGCCCGGCCGACGACGAGCCCTACACCGGGCCGCCGCCGACGGGGCCCTACGGGGCGCCGCCCTACGTGCCGGGCGCGCTGCACGGGGTGCACTCGCTGCCGGCGACCGGGGCCTGGGCCGGGCCGGTGGCCTGGCCGCTGGGGCCGGTGCCGCTGCAGCCCGGGCCGCACTCCGTCCCGCCGCCCGGCCTGCGGTTCGAGCCGCCCCCGGGGACGCCGCCACACGACGTCCCGGTGCCCTACCTGCACGCCATGCGCTCCCGGGACTGGCGCTGGTGGCGGCCGCTGCTGGGCCTGCTGCTGGTCACCGTCGTCTACACCGTGGCGGCCACGATCGTGGTGCTCGCCGCGTTCGTCACCGGGGCGTTCCCCGATCTGCAGCTGCTCGACCTGGTCGACCCCGGCGTCCTGCTGATCACCAACCTGTCGCTGATCGTCGCCATCCCGATCGTGTGGCTGGCCTGGGTGGTGGCGCACGGGATGGAGCGGGGGTGGTCGTCGTCGGTCCTGGCGCGGCTGCGCTGGCGGCTGTTCCTGCCCTTCACCCTGCTGTCGCTGCCCACCCTCGGCGTGGGCATCCTCCTCACCCTGCTGCTGGGCTTCCTGCTCGAGGGCGGCGACGTCACCGGCCCGTCGTCGTCCTACCTGTGGCTGGTGCTCGTCGTCGTGCTCACCACGCCCCTGCAGTCGGCGGCCGAGGAGTACGTCTTCCGCGGCTACCTGAGCCAGGCGATCGCCGGCTGGATGAGGAACCCGCGGACCGGCGCGGTCGTCGCCGGGGTGGTCACCGCGGCGCTGTTCTCCGCCGCGCACGCCCCGCCGGACGTGTGGACCTTCCTCGACCGGTTCGCCTTCGGCCTGGCCGCCTCGGCCGTCGTGTGGCTGACCGGCGGGCTGGAGGCGGCGATCGTGTTGCACGCGGTCAACAACGTGCTGGTCTTCCTGCTGACCGGTGGGCTGGGGGAGGGCGTCACCACCGACGCGGTGCCGGCGGGTACCGGCGTGCTGGTGGTCGCCGTCGACCTGGTGGCGATGGCCGCCTACGTGGCCTTGGTGGCCCGCGCCCGGGAGCGGCTGCGGCCGGAGACGGTCACGGCGGCGCAGGACCTGCGACGACCGTCACCCCGGGGGGTGCCGGAACCGGCTCCGGCCATCGGGTATGCTCATGTCCAGCGCCGCGAGGCGCAGCACGGCCCTTGGGGTATGGGGTAATTGGCAGCCCGACGGTTTCTGGTTCCGTTAGTCTAGGTTCGAGTCCTGGTACCCCAGCGAGGAAGTCCTGTTCCTCCAGCACCACCGCAGTACCGCACGGCCCCGTCGTCTAGCGGCCCAGGACGCCGCCCTCTCACGGCGGTAGCGAGGGTTCGAATCCCTTCGGGGCTACAGCAGGGAGAGCCCCCGGCCATCCGGCCGGGGGCTCTCCCCGTCCGGGGCACCGGGTGGCCGCCGGTCCCGGCGCAGGACTAGCGTCTGGACGCCGCTCACGCACAGTGACCGGCGGCAGGAAGGCGGGAGTGCACGTGATCCGGACGAGTCGTCGGCTGGCCGACGGCCGGGAGATCCTCTACTTCGACGCGGACGGCACGGCCGCCGCACGGACGGCGGAGGACCCGCGCGACCTCCCCCCGGTGAGCACCCGCTCCCAGCTGCGGTGGGACCCCCTGCTCGGCGAGTGGGTCGTCCTGGCCTCGCACCGGCAGACCCGCACCTTCCTGCCGCCCGCCGACCTGTGTCCGCTGTGCCCGACCCGGCCCGGCCGGGAGCCGACCGAGGTCCCCGAGGCCGACTACGAGGTCGTCGTCTTCGAGAACCGCTTCCCGTCGCTGGCGACGGCGGTCGAGCTCGACGTCCCGCCCTCGGCGCCGGGGGCCCCGCTGACCGGGCTGCGGCCGGGCTTCGGCCGCTGCGAGGTGGTCGTCTTCACCAGCGAGCACGACCGCTCGTTCGCGACGCTGGACGCCGCGCGGGCGCGGCTGGTCGTCGACGTGTGGGCCGAGCGGACCGCCGAGCTGTCGGGCATCGAGGGCGTGGAGCAGGTCTACGCGTTCGAGAACTCCGGCGAGGAGATCGGGGTGACGCTGTCCCACCCGCACGGGCAGATCTACGCCTACCCGTTCGTGACCCCGCGGGTGGAGAAGGTGCTCGCCGCCGTCGGGCGGCACCGGGCGCAGACCGGCGGGGACCTCTTCGCCGACGTCCTGGCCGCCGAGCGCGCCGGGCCCCGCGTGGTGGCGGCCAACGAGCACTGGACGGCGTTCGTCCCGGCCGCGGCCCGCTGGCCCTACGAGCTGCAGCTGTTCCCGCACCGCCGGGTGCCCGACCTGCCGGCGCTCACCGAGGAGGAGCGCGACGCCCTGGCCACCCTCTACCTCGACGTCCTCGGCCGGTTCGCGCGCCGCTTCGACACCCCGATGCCCTACATCGCCTCCTGGAACCAGGCGCCGGTCACCCGCGGCCGGGACGACTGGTGGCTGCACCTGCAGCTGTTCTCCCTGCGCCGCGCCCCCGGCAAGCTCAAGTACCTCGCCGGCTCGGAGTCGGGGATGGGCGCGTTCATCAGCGACACGACGCCGGAGGACGTGGCCGGGCAGCTGCGGGACGTGCGTTGAGCGTGGTGGAGCGGGCACGGCGGGCCTTCGCCGAGGCGTTCGGCGGCGAGCCGGAGGGGGTGTGGGCCGCTCCCGGCAGGGTGAACGTCATCGGCGAGCACACCGACTACAACGAGGGTTACGTGCTCCCGGTCGCGTTGCCGCACACCACCCGTGCCGCCGTCGCCCGGCGGGACGACGGCGTGGTCGCCCTGGTCTCGCTGCAGCACCCGGGGGAGCGCGTCGAGGTGCCCGTCGCGGAGCTGGCTCCCGGCCGGCCCGGCGGCTGGGCGGGGTACCCGGCCGGTGTCGTGGACGCGCTGCGCCACCGCGTGCCCGGCGGGGTCAGCGTGCTCGTCGACGGCGACGTGCCGTCGGGCATGGGGCTGTCGTCGTCGGCCGCGCTGTCCTGCTCGGTCGCCCTGGCGCTGCGCGACCTGGCCGCGCCGGACCTGGCCGTCGCCGACCTGGTGGACGTCGCCCGGCGGGCGGAGAACGACTTCGTGGGGGCGCCCACCGGCATCCTCGACCAGTCCGCGTCACTGCTGTGCACGGCCGGCAACGCGCTGTTCCTCGACACCCGGGACCGCCGCAGCGAGCAGGTGCCGCTGGACCTCGCCGCCGCCGGGCTCGAGTTGCTGGTCGTCGACACCGGGACGACGCACGACCACGCCACCGGGGGCTACGGCGACCGGCGCCGCGAGTGCGAGCAGGCCGCTGAGCGGCTCGGGGTCGCCGCGCTGCGCGACGTCCCCGACGTGGCAGCGCTCGCCCCGCTGGACGACGGCACCGCCGAGGGGGCGGTGCTGCTGCGCCGCGCCCGGCACATCGTCACCGAGAACGCGCGGGTGCTGGAGGTCGTGGAGATCCTGCGCGGGGCGGGGGGGCCGGAGGGGATCGGCCCGGTGCTCACCGCCGGCCACGCCTCACTGCGTGACGACTTCCAGATCTCCACCGTCGAGCTCGACACCGCCGTCGCGACCGCGCTGGAGGCGGGGGCGGCCGGTGCCCGGATGGTCGGCGGCGGCTTCGGCGGCAGCGCGGTCGTGCTGGTCGACGCGGAGCGGACCGCGGGCATCGTGCGAGCGGTCTCCGGTCGTTTCGCGGCGGAGGGGTACGGCGCGCCGCGGACCTTCGCCGTCACTCCTGCTCGGGGGGCCCACCGGCTCGTCTGACACCCCACCCGGTAGGCGCTCCTACCGGGCGGCGCGGGAGATGGCGCCGGCCGCCTCGAGCACCGCGCCGACGACCTCCGGCGACGGGCGCCGGCCCAGCCGCTCGACCGGACCGGAGATGGACACCGCCCCGAGGACCCCGCCGGCGGCGTCCCGCACCGGCGCCGACAGCGACGCCACGCCCGGCTCACGCTCGGCGACGCTGTGCGCCCAGCCGCGCCGGCGGACGTCGAGCAGCGTGCGCGCGGTGAAGCTGGCCGAGGGCAGCAGCGGGGTGACCTCGTCGGCCGGGGCGAAGGCGAGCAGTGCGTGCGCGGCCGAGCCGGCGGTCATCGGCAGGCGCGACCCGACCGGCACGGTGTCCCGCAGCCCGTGGGCCCGCTCCGCGACGGCCAGGCACACCCGCGAGGCGCCGTCGCGCACGTAGAACTGCGCGCTCTCCCCGCTGGCGTCGCGCAGCGTCACCAGGTGCCGGCCGGCGATCTCGGCGAGGTCGGCGGTGCCGCGGCCCAGCTCGGCCAGCCCCGGTCCGGGCGCCCACGCCCCGACCGCGGTGCGGCGGACCAGGCGGTGGCCCTCCAGCGCGACGGCCAGCCGGTGGGCGGTCGCCCGGGGCAGGCCGGTGCGCTCGACCAGCTCGGCGAGCGTCGCGGGCTCGGCCGCGACGGCGCGGAGGATGGCCACTGCTTTGTCCAGCACGGCAACGGGGTTAGGCTGTCCCACACAGCAATACTCGCATCCCATATCATGGGATGGCCAGCTGGCCGCAGCGAGACCGCACCCAGGAGGGACCAGCCGTGCCGAAGACCCTGGCGGAGAAGGTCTACGACGCCCACGTCGTGCGCAGCGCCGCGGGCGAGCCGGACCTGCTCTTCATCGACCTGCACCTCGTGCACGAGGTCACCAGCCCCCAGGCCTTCGACGGTCTCCGGGCGGCCGGCCGCACGGTGCGCCGTCCGGACCTCACGATGGCCACCGAGGACCACAACGTCCCGACGCTGGACATCCTGAAGCCGATCGCGGACCCGGTCAGCCGGGCGCAGGTCGAGGCGCTGCGCCGCAACGCCGAGGAGTTCGGCATCCGGCTGGCCCCCATGGGCGACCGCGACCAGGGGATCGTGCACGTCATCGGCCCGCAGCTCGGGCTGACCCAGCCGGGCATGACCATCGTGTGCGGCGACAGCCACACCTCCACCCACGGGGCGTTCGGCGCGCTGGCCTTCGGCATCGGCACCAGCGAGGTCGAGCACGTGCTCGCCACCCAGACCCTGCCGCAGTACCGCCCCAAGCAGATGGCGGTCACCGTCGACGGCGAGCTGCCCCCCGGCGTCTCGGCGAAGGACGTCATCCTCGCCGTCATCGCCCGGATCGGCACCGGCGGCGGCCAGGGCCACGTCATCGAGTACCGCGGCAGCGCCATCGAGAAGCTGTCGATGGAGGCCCGGATGACGATCTGCAACATGTCGATCGAGGCCGGCGCCAAGGCGGGCCTGATCGCCCCCGACCAGACCACCTTCGACTTCCTGCAGGGCCGCCCGCACGCCCCGCAGGGCGCCGACTGGGACGCCGCGGTCGAGTACTGGGAGACGCTGCGCACCGACGAGGGGGCGGTGTTCGACCGCGAGGTGCACATCGACGCGGCGTCCCTGACCCCGTTCGTCACCTGGGGCACCAACCCCGGGCAGGGCCTGCCGATCTCGGCCAGCGTGCCCGACCCGGCGCAGATCGCCGACGAGAACGACCGCCGCGACGCCGAGGGCGCGCTGGCCTACATGGGCCTGACGCCGGGCACGCCGCTGCGGGAGATCGAGGTCGACACCGTCTTCCTCGGCTCCTGCACCAACGGCCGCATCGAGGACCTGCGGGTCGCCGCCGAGCTGCTGCGCGGCCGGCACATCGACCCCGACACCCGGATGCTCGTCGTCCCCGGGTCGGTGGCGGTCAAGGCGCAGGCCGAGGCCGAGGGCCTGGACCAGGTCTTCACCGAGGCCGGCGCCGAGTGGCGCGGCGCGGGCTGCTCGATGTGCCTGGGCATGAACCCCGACCAGCTCAAGCCGGGGGAGCGCTCGGCCTCGACGAGCAACCGCAACTTCCAGGGCCGGCAGGGCAAGGGCGGGCGCACCCACCTGGTGAGCCCGGCCGTCGCCGCGGCCACCGCGCTGACCGGCAAGCTCACCGCCCCCGCGGATCTGGAGTCCGCCGACCTCACGACGGCTGGAGTCTGATCGGCGATGGACGCCTTCACCACGCACACCGGCACCGCGGCCCCGCTGCGGCGGACCAACGTCGACACCGACCAGATCATCCCGGCCGAGTACCTCAAGCGGATCACCCGCACCGGCTTCGAGGACGGCCTGTTCGTCGCCTGGCGCACCAACGAGCCGGACTTCGTGCTCAACAAGCCGGAGTACGCGAACGCCTCGATCCTGGTCGCCGGCCCGGACTTCGGCACCGGCTCGTCCCGCGAGCACGCCGTCTGGGCGCTCATGGACGGCGGGTTCCGGGTCGTCATCAGCTCCCGGTTCGCCGACATCTTCCGCAACAACTCGACCAAGGCCGGGCTGCTCACCGTGCTGCTGCCGCAGGCCGACGTCGAGGCGCTGTGGACGGCGGTCGAGGCCGATCCCACCACCGAGGTGACCGTCGACCTGCAGGCCAAGGAGGTCCGCTACGGCTCGGTCACGGTGCCGTTCGAGATCGACGACTACACCCGCTGGCGGCTGCTGGAGGGCCTCGACGACGTCGGCCTCACCGAGCGGCACCTGGCCGACATCGAGGCCTACGAGGCCGGGCGTCAGCCCTGGCTGCCCACGGCGCTACCCGCTCTCCCCGGCTGAGCCCTCCCCGCCGAGGGGCAGGGAGGGCCCTCCCTGCCCCTCAGCGCGGGAAGCCGTCGTCGTCGGAGTCGGGCTCGAACGAGCGGTAGTAGTCCGCCGCCAGCGCGCCCGGCCGGCCGCCGAGGACCCACACGCTGCCCTTGGCCGCCGGTGGCCACAGCGCCCCGGCCACCCCCGCCCAGCGCACCCCCAGGCTCATCAGCACCGACGGGATCGCCCCGCCCTGGCTGCAGACCACCGTCACGCCGGGGGTCTCCCGCGGCTCGAGCAGCTGCTCGACGACGGCCAGCCCCGCCCGCGGGTCGGCGTCGTACTCCTCCTCGCCGAGCTCGGGCAGGTCCTCGACCGCCAGCCCCAGGTGCTCGGCCAGCGGCTCCACGGTCTGCCGGCAGCGGGCGCGGCGGGCGCTGAGGACCGCCGTCGGGGCGAACAGCGGCAGCACCTCGGCCAGCCGGCGCGCCTGCCGCCGGCCCTTGCCGTCCAGCGGCCGCTCGTCGTCGGGGCCGTCCCAGGCGGACTTGTCCCCGGCCCGCCCGTGCCGCACCAGCAGCAGGGTCGGCTCCCGCGGGACGCCGGTCCGCGCGAGGTCGGCCAGGACCGCCCGGTCGGCCTCGTGGCTGACCAGCGCCCCGGCCTCCTCCAACGGCAGCCAGCGCAGCGCGTCCACCTCGTCGTTGGCGGCGAACTCCCCGCCGACCACCCGCATCAGCCAGTAGTCGACCCTCTTGGCTCCCTCGGCGACCTCGTACTCGGTGCGCACGCTGCGCCGGCCGGCGACGACGGCCAGTCCGGTCTCCTCGACGACCTCCCGGACGGCGGCGGTCAGGGCGTGCTCACCGGCGGCGAGCTTGCCCTTGGGCAGCGACCAGTCGTCGTACCGCGGACGGTGCACCACCGCCGTCTCGATGCCGCCGTCGTCGGCCGGCCGCCACAGCGCCCCGCCCGCGGCGCGGACGACCATCAGGAGTCCCCGTTGGCGTGCGCGGCGGCCAGCGCCATGAGCCCGGCCTGGTAGTCCCTGCCCTCCCGGCGGGTCCAGGCGGCGTCGGGGCCGAGTTCCCAGCAGCGCACGTCGTCGGCCATCGCCTGGTCGAACACGTTCTCCAGCAGGCGCTGCGCCGGCTCGTCGCACACCTGCAGCAGCACCTCCACGCGGCGGTCGAGGTTGCGGTGCATCAGGTCGGCGCTGCCGATCCACCACTCGCCCTCGCCGCCGTTGCGGAAGTGCATGACCCGCGAGTGCTCGAGGAAGCGGCCGACGATGGAGCGCACCCGGATGTTCTCCGACAGCCCCGGCACCCCCGGCCGCAGCGAGCAGATGCCGCGGACGAACAGCTCCACCGGGACCCCCGCGATCGAGGCCTCGTAGAGGGCGTCGACGATCCGCTCGTCGACCAGCGAGTTCATCTTGAACCGGATGCCGGCCGGGCGGCCCTCGGCGGCGTTGCGCGCCTCCCGGCGGATCTTCTCGATCAGGCCGGCGCGCACCCCGTGCGGCGCGACCATCAGCCGGCGGTAGGTCGTCTGCCGCGAGTAGCCGGTGAGGGTGTTGAACAGGTCGGTGAGATCGGCACCCACGCGCGGGTCGGCCGTGAGGATGCCGAGGTCCTCGTAGGTGCGCGCGGTCTTCGGGTTGTAGTTGCCGGTGCCGATGTGGCAGTACCGGCGGATCACGCCGCCCTCCCGGCGCACGACCAGCGCCGTCTTGCAGTGGGTCTTCAGGCCCACCAGCCCGTAGACGACGTGACAGCCGGCCCGCTCCAGCGAGCGGGCCCAGGTGATGTTGGCCTCCTCGTCGAACCGGGCCTTGATCTCCACCAGCACGACGACCTGCTTGCCCGCCTCGGCCGCCTCGATGAGGGCGGTGACGATGGGGGAGTCCCCGGAGGTGCGGTACAGCGTCTGCTTGATCGCCAGCACGTCCGGGTCGGCGGCGGCCTGCTCGATGAACCGCTGCACGCTGGTGGCGAACGAGTGGTACGGGTGGTGCACCAGGACGTCGCCCTCGCGCAGCGTGGCGAAGACGCTCTTCGGGGTCTCGCCCTCGGACAACCGCGGGTGGGTCGCCGGCACGAACGGCTCGTCCTTGAGCTCGGGCCGGTCCAGGTCGTAGAGCGCCCACAGCGCGGCGAGGTCGAGCAGGCCGGGGACGTGGACGACGTCCTCCTTGTCGACCTCCAGCTCGTTGATGAGCACCTGCAGGATCCGCGGGTCCATCGACGAGGCCACCTCCAGCCGCACCGCCGGGCCGAACCGGCGGCGGGCCAGCTCGCGCTCCAGCGCCTGCAGGAGGTCCTCGTCGCGGTCCTCCTCCACCTCGAGGTCGGCGTTGCGGGTGACGCGGAACAGGTGGTGGTCGAGGACGTCCAGGCCGGGGAACAACTGCGGCAGGTGGGCGGCGATGAGGTCCTCGAGCGGGAGGAAGGTCGCCTCGGACGTCGGGTCGGCCGACCACACCGGCACGAACCGCGGCACGTTGTTGGGCACCTTGAGACGCGCGAAGCGGGGGGCCCCGGTCTCGGGGTCGCGCACCGAGACGGCGAGGTTGAGCGAGAGCCCGCTGATGTAGGGGAACGGGTGCGCGGGGTCGACCGCCAGCGGGGTGAGCACCGGGAACACCTGGTCGCGGAAGTAGTCGCGCAGCCGCTTGGCCTCGGTCTCGGCCAGCTCGCCCCAGTGCACGACCCGGATCCCGGCCTGCTCGAGCCGCGGGGTGATGTCCTTGGTGAAGACGTCGCCGTGCCGGTGCACCAGTTCCCGGGTGCGCTCGGTGACGCGGGCGAGCTGCTCCCGGATGGTCAGCCCGTCGGGCGAGCGCACGGTGAGCCCCGTGCTCTGCCGGCGCTTGAGCCCGGCGATGCGCACCATGTAGAACTCGTCGAGGTTGCTGGCGAAGATCGCCAGGAACTTCACCCGCTCCAGCAGCGGGAGGGTCTCGTCCTCGGCCAGTTCCAGCACCCTGGAGTTGAAGTCCAGCCAGGACAGCTCGCGATTCAGGAACCGGTCGGCCGGCAGTGCGGGTCGGGGATTCGCCACGTGGCCATCGTGCCGTAGGCCGGTGAACGGCGGGTGACGCTCACCGGGGTCCGAGGACGCCCTCCGCGACCAGCGCCGACGTGTGTCGCCCCACGCCCAGGGCCAGGGCCGCGCGCAGGTCGTCGGCGGTGTCCACGTCCCGGCACAGCCCCGGCCAGGAGCCGGTCAGCTCGACCGCGCCACCGTCCCGGTGCCGGACCGCCGACCCGGCCCCGAACGCGGGCGCGAGGTCGACGCCGGCCGCGGTCAGCAGCGTCGTCCCGGTGCCCTGGGCGTCGGCGACGAAGCACCGTGGCGCCGTCCCGGCCGCGGTCAGGGCGGCGGTGAGCTCCTCGGGACGCAGCGCGGGCAGGTCGGAGGAGAGCGCCGCGACGGCCCGGGCGCCGGTGGCGCGGGCGCCGTGGGCCAGGGCCGGGTTCAGTCCGCGGTCGGGTGCGTCGGGGACGGTCCGGGCCCCCAGGGAGGTGACGACCCCCGCGGCGTCGGGGTCGTCGGTGACCACCAGGACGTCGGTGACCGCGGCCGAGGCCAGCGCGGCCGCGACGGTGTCGGCGAGCAGGGCCAGCACCAGGCGGGCGTGCGCGGTGCCCGGCGGCCCGTCGGGGCCGCCGGTGAGGGGCGTCAGCCGCGTCTTGGCGACGGCGAGCCGTTTCGCCGGGACGACGACCGACCAGGGGGACACGGCTCCATGTGAGCACACCGGGCGGCGCCGGGAGCAGCCCGGCCTGGGTCCTGCCGGGGGCCTGCCGGGACCCCGGTGGAGCGCCGGGGCGGGCGCAGGCCCGATCATGGACGCAGATCACATCCGGCGCGGCAGGAGCGCGGGAGCAGCAGGAGGGAGTCGCCGGTGAGCCACGACCGGTCCCCGGAGGCCGGGCTCGCGGGCCGACCCGGACGAGCGCCGTCCCGGTGGCGTACCCGGAAGCCGCTCCCGCCGGCCCTCTGGCTGTGCGTCGTCGTCGTGTACCCGGTGTCCTCGCTGCTGTTCCGGCTGCGCTACCGCCACCCCGAGCGCTTCCCGCGCACCGGGCCGGTGCTGGTCGTGGCCAACCACGTGTCGGTCCTCGACCCCCTGGCGTGCGCGCGGCTGGTGTGGGACTGCGGCCGGGTGCCGCACTTCCTGGCCAAGGCGTCGGTGTTCAAGGGGCTCGCCGGGCCGATCCTGCGCGCCGCCGGCCAGATCCCGGTGGCCCGGGGCTCGGCCGACGCGCGCTCGTCGCTCGCGGCCGCCGAGGCCGACCTCGCCGCCGGCAACGTCGTCGTGATCTACCCGGAGGGCTCGGTCACCCGGGACCCGGGCTGGTGGCCGATGGAGGCCCGCACGGGGGTCGCCCGGCTGGCGCTGAGCACCGACGCGGTCGTGCTGCCGGTGGCGCAGTGGGGCCCGCAGCGGCTGCACGACTACCACGCCAAGAAGCTGCACCCACGGCTGCGCGTGCCGGCCGAGTACCTGATCGGGGAGCCGGTGGACCTCACGGACCTGCGGGCCGAGGTGCGCGCCGGCCGGCCGTTGACGGGGGAGCTGCTGCGCGAGGTGACCGACCGGATGATGGGCGCCGTCCGCGACCAGCTGGCCGAGGTGCGCGGGGAACCGGCTCCGGCGTCCTTCGCCCCCCGCCCCCGGCACACCCTGCCCGGCGACCTGCCGGGGAGCGCGGCGTGAGCGGGATCGTGCCGGAGCACGGCACCCGCGCCGCGGTGCTGGGCGCCGGCTCGTGGGGCACCACCTTCGCCAAGGTGCTGGCCGACGCCGGCTGCGCGGTCACCCTGCACGCCCGGCGTGCCGAGCTCGCCCGGGCGATCAGCGAGACGCGGGAGAACCCCGACTACCTGCCCGGCATCGCGCTGCCGGACCGGCTGCGGGCCACCACCGACCCCGCCGAGGCGCTGCAGGGCGCGGAGATCGTCGTCCTCGCCGTCCCGTCGCAGTCGCTGCGGGACAACCTCACCGAGTGGGCGCCGCTGCTGCCCGGCGACGCGGTGCTGCTGTCGCTGATGAAGGGCATCGAGCTCGGCAGCACCAAGCGGATGAGCCAGGTGATCTGCGAGATCACCGGGGCCGGCGCCGAGCGCGTGGCGGCGCTGTCGGGCCCGAACCTGGCGCGGGAGATCGCCGAGGAGCAGCCTGCCGCGACCGTCATCGCCTGCACCGACCAGGAGCGGGCGGCGCAGGTGCAGGCCGCCTGCCACACCCCGTACTTCCGGCCGTACACCAACCGGGACCTCGTGGGCTGCGAGCTCGGCGGCGCGGTGAAGAACGTCATCGCGCTGGCCTGCGGCATCACCGAGGGCATGGGTTTCGGCGACAACACCCGGGCCTCGCTGATCACCCGTGGGCTGGCCGAGACCGCCCGGCTGGGGATGGCCCTCGGTGCGGAGCTGACCACCTTCGCCGGCCTGGCCGGCCTCGGTGACCTGGTGGCCACCTGCAGCTCGCCGCTGTCGCGCAACCGCACCTTCGGGGAGAAGCTCGGTCGCGGCATGACCCTGGAGGAGGTCCAGCAGACCACCCGGCAGGTCGCCGAGGGGGTCAAGAGCTGCCGGCCGGTGCTGGACCTCGCCCGTGCGCACGGGGTGGACATGCCGCTGACCGAGGCCGTCGTCCGGGTCTGTCACGAGGGCGTGCCGGCCGCGCAGATGGTGAAGGAGATCATGTCGAGGGAGGCGAAGCCCGAGTGAGCGACCACTCCTGGGGCGACGGCACCCGGTCGGTGCGGGCGGGGGAGCCGGCGCCCGTGCCGGGCGCCCCGCTGCGGCCCTCCCCGGTCTTCGCCGCGCCCTACCACCTGGGTGACCAGCCACCCCGCGCCGGCGGCGCCGACGCCTACGCCCGCACCGAGCACCCGACGCTGCGGGTGTTCGAGGACGCCGTCGGGGAGCTCGACGGCGGCCGCTGCCTGTCCTTCGCCACCGGCATGGCCGCGATCAGCGCGGCGGTGCTGGCCACCGCCCGCGCCGGCGACCGCGTCGTGCTGCCCTCGGACGGCTACTACGCGACCCGGATGCTGGCCCGCGAGGAGCTGGAGCGCTTCGGCGTCCGGGTCGAGTACGTGGCCACGCCGGAGATCGAGGAGGTCGCCGCCCGGGGCGACCTGGACGGCGCCCGGCTGGTGCTGCTGGAGACCCCGAGCAACCCGCAGCTGGACGTCTGCGACATCGCCGCGGTGGCCCGTGCCACCCGGGCGGCCGGCGCGCTGCTCGCCGTCGACAACACCACCGCGACCCCGCTGGGGCAGCGGCCCCTGGCCCTCGGCGCCGACCTCACCGTGGGCAGCGACACCAAGGCGCTCACCGGCCACAGCGACCTGCTGCTCGGGCACGTCAGCACCACCGATGCCGAGCTGTACGCCCGCATGAAGGCCTTCCGCGACCACACCGGCGGCACGCCGGGGCCGTTCGAGGCGTGGCTCGGGCACCGCTCGATGAGCACGCTCGACCTGCGGCTGGCCCGTCAGGCGCGGAACGCCGCGGCCGTCGCGGACCTCCTCGCGGCATCGCCCGCGGTGAGCGGCGTGCGCTGGCCGTGGCGGACCGGGGACCCGTCCCACGAGCTGGCCACCCGGCAGATGCTGCGCCCCAACGGGGTGGTCTCCGCCGAGCTGGTCGACGAGGCGGCGGTGGGCCGCCTGCTGGCCGCCACCCGGCTGTGGACGGCCGCGACCAGCTTCGGCGGGGTGCACAGCACGATCGACCGGCGGGCGCAGTGGGGCGGCGACGCGGTCCCGGCCGGCTTCGTGCGGCTCTCCTGCGGCATCGAGGACACCGCCGACCTCACCGCCGACCTCGCCGCCGCGCTCGAGGCGCTGTGATGCCGCGTTCGGCCGCCGGGGGCACGGGGCACCCCGACACCGTGCTCGAGTCGACGACCGTCCCTGCATGAGCCGCACGACCCTCGAGCGCGTCCTGGGCGCGGGCCCCGTGCTGCGGCGCGGCCGGGACACCGACTACCTCGGTCTGGCCTGGCACCCGGGCGAACCGCACCGGACCCGTCGTGAGCTCGTCGGCTCCACCTGGCAGCGCCCGCGCACCGGCGTCCGGCCGGTGGCGTGCCTGGCCCACGTCACCGACATGCAGCTGGCCGACGTCTGCTCCCCGGCCCGCTTCGAGTTCTTCAACGGCCACTTCACCGATCCGCGGATGCGTGCCCTCGTGCCGATGCACCGGCCGCAGGAGGCGATCACCGCGCACGCGATCGACGCGCTGGTCCGCACGCTCAACGGGCTCTCCGGCGGGCCGCGCACCGGACACCCGGTGCAGGTGGTGGTCACCACCGGCGACGCCATCGACAACGCCCAGTGGAACGAGCTCGGGCTGCTCCTGGACATCCTGGGCGGCGGGCCGGTGTGGCCCGGGGCGGGGCTGACCGCCTACGACGGTGTGCAGGCCTCGGGCTGGCCGCACGACCTGTTCTGGCGCCCGGAGTGCGACGGCGGGGGAGAGCCGGACCTGTACCGGTCGCGGCACGGCTTCCCCGACCGTCCGGGCCTGCTGGCCGCCGCGTTCGCGTCCTTCCGGGCGGAGGGGCTGCGGCTGCCGTGGCTGGGCTGCCACGGCAACCACGAGGCGCTGATCCAGGGCGTGGGGGTGCCCACGCCGGCGCTGCAGGGCCTCCTGCTCGCCGACCGCAAGCCCGTCGAGTTCGCCTCCGACGTGCCGCTGGACGACGCGCTGCGGCTGTTCACGCACTCCTCGGAGGTGTTCACGACCGCCGGCGCACGCACCGTCACGCCCCTGGCCGCGCGGCGGTTCATCGACCGCGGGGACTTCGTCGCCGCCCACCTCGCCGACGGCGGGGAGCCGGCCGGTCACGGGTTCACCGAGGCCAACCTCCGGGACGGGACGGCGTACTACGCCTGGGACGGGCTGCCCGGCATCCGGGTCGTCTGCCTGGACACCACCCGGGTCACCGGCGGCGGCGACGGCTCGATCGACGCCGTCCAGGGCCGCTGGCTGGCCGAGCGGCTGCGCGAGGTCTCCTCGGTGGTCGTGGAGGCCGACGGCACGCGGGTCGCGACCGGCAACGAGGACCGGCTGGTCGTCGTCATCTCCCACCACGGCTTCTCCACGCTGACGCGGGAGGACCCGCTGCACCCGCGGCCCGGCGCGGGGGCCGACGTCCTCGGGGGGCCCGACCTGGTCGCGCTGCTGCACCGGTTCCCCAACGTCGTCCTGTGGCTCAACGGGCACACCCACGTCAGCGAGGTGCGGCCGTGGGCGCACCCGGAGGAGGCCGGCCGCGGCTTCTGGGAGGTCACCACCTGCGCGGTCGTCGACTGGCCGGGGCAGGCGCGGCTGGTGGAGTTCGTCGACAACGGCGACGGCACGTTGTCGCTGGTCTGCACGATGGTCGACCACGACAGCCCGGCCCGGCCGCCGGACCCGCTCGACCCCGCGGCGCGCCAGCCGGCAGCACTGGCCTCGCTGCACCGTGAGCTGTCGGCCAACGTGCCGTGGGCCGGGCTCTCCTCCGGCCTGGCCGGCCGGCCCCAGGACCGCAACGTGGAGCTGGTGCTGCGCTCGCCCCTGCTGCGCTGACCGCGGTCAGGCGACGGGGCTCAGGCCCGCGGCACGGTCGTCGCGGCGCCGGCGGTGGGCCGCGCGCGCGGTCAGCCAGCCGCTGACGCCCAGGTAGTAGACGAGGTACGTCAGCGACAGGACGACGACCACCGGGTGCGGGTCGGGCACCTGCAGCAGCAGGACGGCGTAGGAGACCAGCCAGACCGCCGTCAGCACCAGGCTCAGCCCCTGCAGCGCGGTGGTCCGGGACGGGTAGAGGTAGCGGACGGGGACGAACACGAGCACCGCGAACACCACCACGAAGGCGGTCGTGACCCAGGGGGCGGCGTCGAGCACGATCGCGTAGAACGCCACCACGTTCCAGTAACTGGGGAAGCCGAGGAAGGTGTGGTCGTCGGTCTTCGCGTCGACCCGGCAGAACTGGTAGCTCGACGCCAGCAGCGGCAGCGCGGCCACCACCCAGCCGAGGGCCCCGCCCGGCAGCGAGCCGGTGGTCCACAGCAGGACGACCGGCGCGAAGACGTAGGTCAGGTAGTCGACGATGTCGTCCAGCCGGGCCCCGTCGAACCAGGGGATCGTCTCCTTGACCCGCATCCGGCGCGCCAGCATCCCGTCCGTGCCGTCGATCACCAGGGCGGCCAGGCCCAGCCACAGCGCGGTGACCGCGTCCCCGTCGAAGGCGGCCAGCACGATCAGCAGCGCCAGCACGGTGCCGCTGGCGGTGTAGAGGTGCACCGCGGCGCCGGCCAGCCGCAGCGCCCGCGGGTGGGAGCGGGACGGCCCGCCGGCGCCGGTCGTCGTCCCGGGCAGGTCCCCGCCGGAGGCGGCAGCCACGTTCTCGCGCATCGTGCGTCGAGGCTCCCACACCACCCGCCCACCAGCTCCGTGGCGCGCGTGGTCCCGCCGGTCGCCGGGGCGGAGGTGGGGCGCTCCACTAGTGTCGGCCGCGATGAGCGGACAGGCAGGCAAGCTGCGGGTCGGGGTCGTCTTCGGCGGCCGCAGCGCGGAACACCCCATCTCCTGCGTCTCCGCCGGGAGCGTCCTCGCGGCGCTGGACCCCGACCGGTACGACGTGGTCCCCGTCGGCATCACCCGGGACGGCGGGTGGGTGCTGCCCGACCCCTCGCTGCGGCTGACGATCGTCGACGGTGTGCTGCCGGAGGTCACCGGTGGGACGGCGGTGACCCTGGTGGGCGACCCCGCCGGCCGGGGCCTGGTGCGGCTGGACGGCGAGGGCGCACGGATCGAGCTGGACGTCGTCTTCCCGGTGCTGCACGGCGCCTACGGCGAGGACGGCACCATCCAGGGCCTGCTGGAGATGAGCGGCCTGCCCTACGTGGGGTCCGGCGTCTTCGCCAGCGCCGCCTCGATGGACAAGGAGTTCACCAAGAAGCTGCTCGCCGCCGCCGGGCTGCCGCAGGGCGACCACGTGGTGCTCCGCGACGCCGCCGGTGCGCTGTCGGCCGACCCCGCGCTGCTCGACGACGCCGCCCGCGAGCGGCTGGGCCTGCCGGTGTTCGTGAAGCCGTCCCGGGCCGGCTCCAGCATCGGGATCAGCCGGGTCACCGACTGGGCGCAGTTCCCCGAGGCGGTGGCCACCGCGGCGGCGGTCGACGCGAAGGTGGTCGTCGAGGCCGCCGTCCCCGGCCGGGAGATCGAGTGCGGCGTCCTGGCCGGCCCCGACGGCGGGCCGCCCGAGGCCAGCCTCCCGGCCGAGATCCGGTTGCGCCCGGGCACCGACTGGTACGACTTCACCGCCAAGTACCTGGCCGACGCCGCCGAGTTCGACGTCCCGGCCGACCTGACCCCGGAGCAGACCCGCGCGGTGCAGGCGGCGGCCTGCCGGGCCTACCTGGCGATGGACTGCCAGGGCCTGGCCCGGGTCGACTTCTTCCTCGGCGAGGGCCCCGACGGCGCCGAGCGGCTGGTCATCAACGAGGTGAACACGATGCCGGGGTTCACCCCCATCTCGATGTTCCCGCGGATGTGGGCGGCGACCGGCGTGGACTTCGCCGGGCTGGTGGACCGGCTGGTCGAGGCGGCGCTGGTCGCCGCCCGCCCGGCGGCCCCGGCGCTGGACGGCGGCGCGCGGGCGTGACCCCGCCGGTGCCGGCCCGGCTCGGGGGGACGGCGCTGCTGCTCGGGCTGGTGCCCGCTGCCCTCACCGGGTGCACCACGACCGTCGAGGGCGCGGCCAACGCGGCACCCGCCGACCCCACCCCGGCCAGCCCGGAGGAGCTGGAGGAGCTCGTCGTCGCGACGGTGCCCTCGGGGCTGCCGCGGGTGCCCGACGAGGACCTCTCACCGCCCGCCGGCGAGAAGTCGGCCCACGACGTCGCCGCCTACTCCCTCGACCCGGGCCGGGAGGCCGAGGTGCTCGAGGAGTACGGGTACCGGTACGGCTGGGAGCGCTTCTGGAGCTCCGGGAGTGGACCGGTGACCAGCGTGTTCGTCGACCAGTTCGAGACCCGCGCCGGCGCGGGCGGGTACGCGCGGGACCTCGCCGAGAACGAGGCGGCCCTCTACGGCACCGTGCTGCGCGAGGACCCGCCCCACCTGCCCGGCGGCTGCCGGCTGCTGACGGTGGACGAGGCCGACCCGGCCACGGGGCTGCCCGGGCCCGCGGTGTCCGCCTGGTGCGGGCACGGGGTCTTCAGCGTCGGCGTGAGCGCGGTCGCGGAGTCGGTGACGGCCGCCACCGACGAGGTGCACGCCGTGCTGGCCGACCAGCTGGAGCGCCTCCCGCCGTCCTGACCGGCTACGGCTGGCGGATCGGGAGGGTGTCGCCGATGACCGGGCCCAGCGCCGTGACCGGCGCGCTGTCGGTGTCGGCGCTGACGGTCACCTGGAGGTGGACGGGGCGGTCGACGGCGGTCCAGACGACCGAGTCGGGGTCGGTGGTGTCGACGAACCAGTTCACACCGTTGATCTGGATCAGCGGGGACGTCGGCTCCAGCCCCGCGGGGCGGTCGACACCGCACACCAGCACGATCGGCGGGTCCCCCCACGCGTAGGCGTACGGCGAGTCCGACTGCACCGGCCGGGACGGCTCGCCGGCGAGCTCCAGCGGCAGCGCGGCCATCAGCGCCGGGCAGGACGCGTCGGCCTCCGGGGTCACCGGCGGCACCTCCACCGGCAGGGGCGGCAGTTCCGCGCGGCCGGGGGCGGGGGAGCCCTCGACCTCGGCCACGCCCTGGCCGCCGTCGTCCCCCCTGCCGTCGTCCACGACGCGGACGAGCACCAGCAGCACGACGACCAGCGGCACGACCACCGCGGTGACCAGCAGCGCGATCCGCCGCAGCGGGTCGTCGGGGCGGGTCCGCGCCGGAGCCGGGGTCTCCTCGGCCGCCGCCCCGGCCGGGGCGGGGTCGCGGGGTGGGAGGTTCTCGGTCAGGGCGCTCAGATGTTGACGACGGGGCAGGTCAGCGTGCGGGTGATCCCGTCGACCGACTGCACGCGGGCGACCACGAGGCGGCCGAGCTCGTCGACGGTCTCGGCCTCGGCGCGCACGATCACGTCGTAGGGACCCGTGACGTCCTCGGCCTTGGTCACGCCCGAGATCTGGCTGATCGTCGTGGCGACCTGGGCGGCCTTGCCGACTTCGGTCTGGATGAGGATGTAGGCGTGGACCACGGGAGACCTTTCCTCGGGCAGCGCTGCCGGTGCGGCGTCCGCGCCGCTGGGCGGACAGTTGGGCAACCTACCTCAGCGGTGGAGGGTGACCGGTGACTCGCCCTCGACCACTGGTGCCCCGGGAGGACCCCGCCGACAGCGTGCGGGTCGTCGGCGAGTTCGGCGTCATCGCCCGCGTCCTCGCCCACGCGGGGGCCGCACGGGTCGCCGAGGTGGGGCCGGGGGACGACGCCGCGGTGCTGCGGGCCCCCGACGGGCGGGTCGTGGCGACCACCGACGTCCTCGTGGAGGGCCGCCACTTCCGGCGGGACTGGTCCTCGGCCGAGGACATCGGGCACAAGGCCGCGGCGGCCAACCTCGCCGACGTCGCGGCGATGGGTGGCGTGACCACCGCGCTGCTGGTCGGGCTGGCCTGCCCGCCCGACACCTCCACCGCGTGGCTGGAGGGCGTCGCCGCCGGTCTGGCCGAGGAGTGCGCCCCGCTGGGGGCCGCCGTCGTCGGCGGGGACACCGTCTCGGCGGCGCCGGACAGCACCGCCGTCGTGCTCTCGGTCACCGCGCTGGGCGACCTCGGCGGTCGCGCCCCGGTGCTGCGCTCGGGTGCGCGGCCGGGCGACGTCCTGGCGCTGACCGGGCGGCTGGGCTGGTCGGCCTGCGGGCTGGCCGTCCTCCGGCGCGGCTTCACCAGCCCGGTGGCGGCGGTGGCCGCGCACCGGCGCCCCGCGCCGCCCTACGCGGCCGGACCGGCCGCTGCCGAGGCGGGGGCGACGGCCATGTGCGACGTCAGCGACGGCCTGCTGGCCGACGCCGGGCACCTCGCGCACGACAGCGGCGTCGTGGTGGACCTGGACCGGGCCGCGCTGGTCCGGGCGACGCTGGAGCCGGCGGGGCCGCTGCAGCAGGTCGCCGCGGCGCTCGGGGGCGACCCGCTGGCGTGGGTGCTCACCGGCGGGGAGGACCACGCCCTGATCGCGACCTTCCCCGCGGGCACCGCACTGCCCGGCGGCTGGACGGCGATCGGCGCGGTGCGGGAGGCGCCGGCCGCGCCCGCCGTGCTGGTCGGCGGTGAGCCGGCGGCGGCCGTCGCGGAGTCCGTGGGTGCGGAGGCGGTGGGGCATGTCCACTTCCGCTGAGCGGGTGCCGGCCCGGCTGCGCGCGGTGCCCTACGACGACCCCGTCGCCCGGGCGCTGGTCGCGCGCGTCCAGCAGGAGTACGTGGCCCGCTACGGGGGGCCGGACGAGGCCGTCGTCGACCCGGCCGAGTTCGTCCCGCCCGCCGGGCTGTTCCTCGTCGCCGAGGTGGACGGCGTCCCGGCCGGCTGCGGGGCCTGGCGGGTGCACGCGGACGGCGTCGTGGAGGTCAAGCGCGTGTACGTGGAGCCGGCGTTCCGGCGCCGCGGGCTGGCGCAGGTGGTCATGACGGAACTGGAGCGCAGCGCGGCGGCCGCCGGCCACCGTGCGGTCGTGCTCAACTCCGGCGACCGGCAGCCCGAGGCGCTGGCCCTCTACGCCGCACTGGGGTACACCCCCGTGGCCGGGTACGGGATCTACGCCGACGCGCCCGGGGCGGTGTTCCTGGGCAAGGAACTGGCGCGAGCGGACGGGGAGGAACCGGCATGGGCGTCGGGACCGCGGGTGTCGTGACGATCTCGGCCTCGTACGGGGCCGGGGGAGCGGAGATCGGGCCGGCCGTCGCCGACCGCCTCGGGCTGGAGTTCCACGACCGCGCCATCCCGGTGCAGGTGGCGGGGCGGCTGGGCGTGCCGCTGAGCGACGCGGAGGCCAACGACGAGAAGGTCGCCCGCGGGCTGTGGCGGATCGTGGCGTCGCTGGGCACGATGCCCGACCCGGTCGGCGGGATCGTGCCGATGACGCCGCAGCCCGACGAGCGGGCCTTCCGGCTGCAGACCGAGCGGGTCGTCTGCGACATCGCCGACGGCCCCGGTGGCGTGGTGCTCGGCCGGGCGGCCGCGCTGGTCCTGCGGGACCGGCCGCGGGCGCTGCACGTGCGGCTGGACGGCCCGCCGGAGCTCCGGCTGGCCGCCGCGGTGGCGCGCACGGGCCGGCCGGTCGAGGAGGTGCGCCGGGAGCTGGAGGCCAACGACGCCGCCCGTGAGGGCTACGTGCGGCACTTCTACCGCTGCGACCCGGCGGCGGCCCGCCACTACCACCTGGTCGTCGACTCCACGGCGCTGCCGCTGGACACGGTCGTCGCCCTGGTCGTCACGGCCGCCCGCGCCCGCGGGCTGTAGCGGCCGGTCCACCCGCTGCCGCGTCCGAGACCGCCGATCCGGTGGGTCAGGAGCGGCACGCGAAGAACCCCGGAGGTCGACGACCTCCGGGGTTCTGCCCGGCTGGAGCCGGGAGGTGGGACCAGCCCGCGGGGATCAGCCGCGGACGACCTTGCCGGCGCGGATGCACGAGGTGCAGGCGTTGATCCGGCGACGGTTGCCGGGGGCGACGAGCGCCCGCACGGACTGGATGTTCGGGTTCCAACGGCGCGGCGTGCGGCGGTGCGAGTGCGACACCGACATACCGAAACCGGGCCCCTTGCCACAGACATCGCACACGGCAGCCACGGCGGATCACTCCCAGAAAGAATCGTTCACAGACGGCGGTGCGCAGGTGCGACCGCATACAGACCGTCCGACAGTCTAGCCGCTCCGCGCCGGCGCCGTCGGGGACCCCGTGAGTGAGGTCGCCGACCGGCTCGCGACAGCGGTCCTGTCGCCGTCCGTGGGTACCCTCCGCCCGTGCTGCCGGCGCTCGACGACGCCGCGGTCGGACAGTGGTGCCGGGCCGCGGTCACGGCCCTGTCCGACTCCCGTGGTCGGCTCGACGACCTCAACGTCTTCCCCGTCCCCGACGGGGACACCGGCACCAACCTCCTGCTGACGGCCGAGGCGGCCCTGGCGTCGCTGGGCGAGGCCGGCCCGGGGGAGTCCCCGTGGACCGCCCTGGCCCGCGGCGCGGTCCTCGGTGCCCGGGGCAACTCCGGCACGATCCTCGCCCAGCTCCTGCGCGGCCTCGCCGACCAGCTCGCCGGAGCGGCACCGGCCGACGGTCCGTCGTTCGCCGCCGCACTGCAGAAGGCCGCCGACGCCGCCTACGCCGCGGTCGCCGACCCCGAGGAGGGGACCTTCCTCACGGTCGCCCGCGCCGGTGCGGAGGCCGCGGTGGCCACGGTCGCGGCCGGGAGCACCGAGCTGGCCGACGTCGTCCGGGCGGCGGCCGACGGCGCCCGTGCGGCGCTGGAGGCCACGCCGGGGCAGCTCGCCGCGCTCCGGGAGGCCGGCGTGGTCGACGCCGGGGGTGCCGGCCTGTGCCTGGTGCTCGACGCGCTGGTCACCACGGTGACCGGGGTCGAGCCGTCCCGCCCGCCGCTGGTGCGCCGCGCCACGCGGCCCCACGGGCACCCCGCCGACCTCCCGCACCAGCCGCCCGCCGGGCCCGGTAGCGAGGTGCAGTACCTGCTGGCCGACAGCGAGGACGCGGCCGTCGCCCGGCTGCGCGACCGGCTGGCCGCGCTCGGCGACAGCCTGGTCGTGGTCGGCGTCGACACCCCCGGCGGCCGGGAGTGGAACGTGCACGTGCACACCACCGACGTCGGTGCCGCCATCGAGGCGGGCATCGAGGCCGGGCGGCCGTACCGCATCGCCGTCACCCCGCTGGCGCCGGTCCGGGCACCGGCACCGGCCGCCGGCACGCGGGCGGTCGTGGCGATCGTCCCCGCGGACGGCCCGGGCGGGTTGTTCGCCGGCGAGGGCGCCCGGGTGGTGACCTGCGGCCCGGACGGCGTCACCGAGGACGACGTCCTCGCCGAGATCATCGCGTCGGCCGCCGCGGCCGTCGTCGTCCTGCCCAACGACCCCGCCCTGACCGCGCTGGCCGGCCGGGCCGCCGACCGCGCGCGCGAGGAGGACCGCGACGTCGTCGTGGTGCCCACGCGGTCCCCCGTGCAGGGGCTGGCCGCGCTCGCCGTCGCCGACTCCGCACGGCGTTTCCACGACGACGTGATCACGATGGCCGAGGCCGCCGCAGCCACCCGGTGGGCGGAGGTCACCCGGGCCGAGCAGGCGGCGCTGACCAGCGCCGGCCCCTGCCGACCCGGCGACGTCCTCGGGTCGGCGGAGGGGGACGTCGTGCTGGTCGGCGACGACCTCGCGGGGGTCTCCTGCGAGCTGCTGGACCGGATGCTCTCGGCCGGCGGGGAGCTGGTCACGCTGGTCGTCGGCCCCGACGCCGCCCTCGGCGACGCGGTCTGCCGGCACCTCGCCACGCAGCACCCCATGGTGGAGGTGACCCGCTACGACGGCCCGGGCGGCGTCCCGCTCCAGGTGGGGGTGGAGTGATGGCGGTCGACATGTCCACCCGGCTCGACCGCGTCCTGGGCGCGAAGACGGCCAAGGCCATGGCCGAGCAGCTGTCCCTGCACACCGTCCGCGACCTGCTGCGGCACTACCCGCGCAGGTACGCCCGCCGCGGGGAGATGACCAAGCTCGAGGACCTCCAGGTCGGCGACCGCGTCACGGTCCTCGCCCAGGTGCGCAAGGTGTCCACGCGGAAGATGCGCAACCGCCCCGGCACGCTCACCGAGGTGACCGTCGGCGACGGCGCCAACTCGATGCAGCTGGTCTTCTTCAACCGCAGGCACGCCAACCTGCACGAGGGCGCCTGGGGCCTGTTCGCCGGCACCGTCGGCGAGTACCGCAACAGCAAGCAGTTCGCCCACCCCGACTGCCACCTCATGACCGGGGACGACGACGAGGACTGGGCGCGCGCCCTCATCCCGCTCTACCCGGCCACCAAGGACGTCTCGAGCTGGGTGGTCCAGCGGTCGGTGAAACTCCTGCTCGACGCGGCCGGCGGGTTCGGCTTCGTCGACGACCCGCTGCCCGAGGAGATCCGCGCCCGCCACGGCCTGCCCAGCCTGGCGGCGGCGCTGCTCGACATCCACCGCCCGACCTCCGCCGAGGACGTCGAGCACGCCGAGCACCGGCTCAAGTGGGACGAGGCACTCACCCTCCAGCTCACCCTCGCCGCACGCCGGAAGGCCGCCGCGCTGGAGCCGGGCATCGCCCGGCCGCCGCGGTCCGGTGGCCTGCTCGACGCCGTGGACGCCGCGCTGCCGTTCGCCCTGACCGAAGGTCAGCGGGAGGTGGGGGAGGAGCTGTCGGCGGAGCTGGCGCGCGAGCAGCCGATGCACCGGCTGCTGCAGGGCGAGGTCGGCTCCGGCAAGACCGTCGTCGCCCTGCGGGCGATGGCCCAGGTCGTCGACGCCGGCGGCCAGGCCGCGCTGCTGGCGCCCACCGAGGTGCTCGCCGCCCAGCACGCCCGCAGCATCCGTGCGCTGCTCGGCCCGCTGGGCCGCGCCGGTGAGCTCGACGGCGCGCTGGAGGGCACCCGGGTGGTGCTGCTCACCGGCTCGCAGAAGGCCGCCGCGAGGCGGGAGGCCCGGGCCGCGGTCGCCGACGGCACCGCCGGCATCGTCGTCGGCACCCACGCGCTGCTGCAGGAGGGCGTCGACTTCGCCGACCTGGGCCTGGTCGTCGTCGACGAGCAGCACCGCTTCGGCGTGGAGCAGCGCGACGCGCTGCGCGCCAAGGGCAACCGGCCGCCGCACGTGCTGGTCATGACCGCCACGCCCATCCCGCGCACCGTCGCGATGACCGTCTACGGCGACCTCGAGACCTCCACGCTGCGGCAGCTGCCCAGCGGCCGCGGCGGGGTGGCCAGCTCCGTGGTGCCGGCGCGGGAGAAGCCGAACTGGGTCGACCGCGCCTGGGAGCGGCTGCGCGAGGAGGTGGCGGCCGGGCGGCAGGCCTACGTCGTCTGCCCGCGCATCGGCGAGGACGCCGGCGCCGAGGAGGAGCCCGACGACGCCGACGGCGCACCCGCCGACGACGCCTCGGACCGCCGTCCGCCACTGGCCGTGCTCGACGTGGCCGAGGAGCTGCGTGCCGGGCCGCTGGCCGGGCTGCGCCTGGAGGTGCTGCACGGCCGGATGACGCCGGAGGACAAGGAGGCACGGATGCGCGCCTTCGCCGCCGGCGACGTCGACGTCCTGGTCGCGACCACGGTCGTCGAGGTCGGCGTCGACGTGCCCAACGCCACGGTGATGGTCGTCATGGACGCCGACCGCTTCGGCGTCAGCCAGCTGCACCAGCTGCGCGGACGCGTCGCCCGCGGCAAGCACCAGGGGCTGTGCCTGCTGGTGAGCGAGGCGGCGACCGCGTCGCCCACCGGTCAGCGGCTGGCCGCGGTCGCGTCCACCTCCGACGGCTTCGAGCTGGCCCGGCTGGACCTCGAGACCCGCCGCGAGGGCGACGTGCTCGGCGCCGCGCAGTCCGGCCGGCGGTCGACGATCAAGCTGCTGTCCCTGCTCGAGGACGAGGAGCTCATCGCCGAGGCCCGGGCCGAGGCCACCGCGCTGCTCGCCACCGAGGGCGGGCTGGCCGACTTCCCGGGCCTGGCCATGGAGGTCGCGGCCCTGGCCACCGACGAGCGCGCCGAGTACCTGGAGAAGGCCTGAGGTGACCCGGATCGTCTCCGGCGTGGCCCGCGGCCGGCGGCTCGCGGTGCCCCCGTCGGGAGTGCGGCCGACCGGTGACCGCGCCCGCGAGGGCCTGTTCAACAGCCTCTCCACCCTCATCGACCTCGAGGGCGCCGCCGTCCTCGACCTCTACGCCGGCTCCGGCGCCCTGGGCCTGGAGGCGCTCAGCCGCGGGGCGGGCAGCGTCGTCTTCGTCGAGTCCGGCCCACGGGTGCTCCCGGTGCTGCGCGCCAACCTCGCCGCCGTCGGCCTCCCCGGCGGGCGCGTGGTCGCGGGCTCGGTGCCCACGGTCGTCGCCGGACCGCCACCGGCCCGGTTCGACCTCGTCCTGGCCGACCCGCCGTACGCCACGCCGGTGGCGGAGGTGCTGGGGGTCCTCGGGTCGCTGGTCACCGGCGGCTGGCTGGCCGAGGAGGCCGTGGTCGTCGTCGAGCGCTCCAGCCGCGAGGAGCCCTGGGAGTGGCCGACACCCCTGTCCGGAGTGCGCGACCGCCGCTACGGCGAGGCCGTGCTCCGGTACGGTCGCTGTCCGTGAGGCGAGCGGTCTGCCCCGGTTCGTTCGACCCGGTCACCAACGGCCATGTCGACGTCATCAACCGGGCGGCGGCCCTCTACGACGAGCTGGTCGTCGCCGTCCTGGTCAACCCCGGCAAGGCGGGGCTGTTCACCGTCGAGGAGCGCATGGAGCTGCTCCGCGACGCCGTGGCCGGCCTGTCCAACGTCACCGTCGACAACTTCCAGGGGCTGCTCGTCGACTACTGCCGCGGCAAGGACATCCCGGTCATCGTGAAGGGCCTGCGTGCGGTCAGTGACTTCGAGTACGAGCTGCAGATGGCCCAGATGAACCGCGAGCTGGCCGGCATCGAGACCCTCTTCGTGCCGACCGCCCCGCAGGTCGGCCACCTGTCCTCGAGCCTGGTCAAGCAGATCGCCACCTTCGGCGGGGACGTCTCCAGCCTCGTGCCCAAGGCCGTCCACGACCGGCTGCTCGCGCACCGGGGGCAGGGCTCATGACGGAGGTCGTGTACCGCCTGTACGAGACCGTCGACGAGCTGACCCGCGTCATCGAGAACGCCCGCAACGTCCCCATGTCCGGCGGCTCCTGCATGGTGCCCCGCGACATCCTGCTCGACCTGCTCGACGACCTGCGGGAGAACCTCCCCGACGACGTCCACAAGGCCGGCGCGATCGTCGAGCAGCGCACCGAGATCCTCCAGCAGGCCCAGGCCGAGGCCGAGCGGCTCACCGGGCGCACCCGCAGCGAGAGCGAGCAGGTCGTCGGGGCGGCCCGACGCCAGCGCGAGGAGATCCTCGGTACGGCCCGGAGGCAGCGTGACGAGCTGCTCGCCCGGGCGCAGGCCGAGGCCGAGGACCTGCTGGCCCACGCCGAGGAGGAGGCCGAGCGCATCGTCGAGGAGGCCCGCGGCCACCACGAGGCGGTGCTCGCCGACGCCCAGACCCAGCACGCCGAGATCGTGGCCGCCGCGCAGGCCGAGCACGAGCGGCTGATCAGCGAGACCGAGGTCTACCGGGGTGCGGTCACCCGCGCCGACGAGCTCGGCGCGCAGACCGTCGCCGACGTCAACCGGATGCGGGCCGAGGTCGACGAGTACGTCGACACCCGGCTGGCCGACTTCGGCACCACGCTGGAGCGGATGCTCCGCTCGGTCGAGAAGGCGCGTGCCACCCTGCGCGAGTAGGAGGCCCCCCTCCGGCCGTGCGCAGGCTCACGGCGGCACCCCCCGGGGGTGCCCTCCGGCCGGGACGGTGTCGTCGGGGCATCGGGTAGGCTGGTCTCCCGGTCCGACCGTCGGAGGTCCCGCACCCCGGCCGGCCGCCTCTCCGCTGCCTACCGTGAGTACTCACATGTCTGCCGTTCAGCCGCCCCGCTCAGGCGCCGCGTCCTCCGACGCCCGGCGTCCCGCCGCCAACCCCTGGCGCGTGGACCTGCGGGAGCTCGGTCGCCGCGCCGGCTCCCTGCAGGAGATCGAGCGCACGGTGCCGGCGCCGGGCGACTGGCGGGTCGAGCTCATCGGCGTGCCCGAGGGGGCCCCGGTCGACATGCGGCTGCGGCTGGAGTCGGTCATGGAGGGCGTGCTGGTCTCCGGCGAGGTCGACGTCCCCGTCGCCGGCTCGTGCGCGCGCTGCCTGGAGCCGATCGAGGACACCCTCGAGCTCGACGTCCAGGAGCTGTTCGCCTACGAGGGCAGCACCACCGAGGCCACCAGCGAGGAGGACGAGGTCCGCCGCGTCGAGGGCGAGCACCTCGACCTCGAGCCGATGGTGCGCGACCTCGTCGTCCTCAGCCTGCCGCTGGCGCCCACCTGCACCGAGGACTGCGGCGGGCTGTGCGTCGACTGCGGGCAGCGTCTGGACGACCTGCCGGCCGACCACACCCACGAGGTCCTCGACCCCCGCTGGGCCGGGCTCGCCGGCCGATTCGCTTCCGAACCGGGCACCCCCGGTACGGACAACCCAGAGGAGAACTGACCGTGGCCGTCCCGAAGCGGAAGATGTCCCGCGCCAACACCCGCATGCGTCGCTCGCAGTGGAAGGCGTCCGCTCCCACGCTGTCGCCGTGCCCGAACCGGGCGTGTGGCGAGCTCAAGCCGCCGCACCAGGCCTGCCCGACCTGCGGGCAGTACGAGGGCCGTCAGGTCCTCTCGGTCTGATCCTCGCGGGGAGACCAGCCGTGGCGACCCCTGCCACCGGCACCCAGCCCGCCGCGGGCGGGACCACCGGCCGTTCCCCGGCCGGCCTGGCCCACGCCGAGCGCTCGGCCGCCTGGCTCCTCGACGCCCTCGGCGTCGAGCTGCCCGGCGGCCTGCTGGCGTTGGCGCTGACCCACCGCTCCTTCGCCTACGAGAACGGCGGGCTGCCCACCAACGAGCGCCTGGAGTTCCTCGGCGACTCGGTGCTGGGGCTGGTCGTCACCGACGAGCTCTACCGCCGGCACCCCGACCTGCCCGAGGGCCGGCTGGCCAAGCTGCGCGCCTCGGTGGTCAACATGACCTCGCTGGCCGGGGTGGCGCGCCGGCTCGGCGCCGGCGGGCTGGGCCCGCACCTGCTGCTCGGCCGCGGCGAGGAGACCACCGGCGGGCGGGAGAAGGACTCCATCCTCGCCGACGCGCTGGAGGCGTTGATCGGTGCGGTGCACGTCGGGCTGGGCCTGGACGCCGCGTCGGTGATCGTGCACCGGCTGTTCGACCCGCTGCTGGACCAGGCCGCCACCCGCGGGGCCGGTCTGGACTGGAAGACCAGCCTGCAGGAGCTGGGCGCGGCGCGGGGTCTGGGAGCCCCGACCTACCTGGTCGAGGACGAGGGACCCGACCACGCCAAGACCTTCACCGCCGCCGTCGTCCTCGGCGACACCGTCTACGGGCGGGGTGCCGGCCGCACCAAGAAGGCCGCCGAGCAGGAGGCCGCCGAGGCGGCCTACCACGCGCTGTCGGCCGGCGACGGCGCCGTCCCCCCCTCGACGGGGGACTGACCGACCGTGCCCGAGCTGCCCGAGGTCGAGGTGGTGCGGCGCGGTCTGGAGCAGTGGGTCGCCGGCCGCACCGTCGCTGCCGTCGAGGTGCGCCACCCGCGCGCCGTCCGACGACACCTCGAGGGCACCGAGCACTTCGTCGCCGCGCTGACCGGCCGTACCCTCACCGCCGCCCGCCGTCGTGGCAAGTACCTGTGGCTCCCCCTCGCCGAGCCCGGCGGCTCGCCGTCGGAGCAGGCGCTCGTCGCCCACCTGGGCATGAGCGGCCAGCTCCTGGTGGAGAAGCCGTCCGCGCCGGACGAGACGCACCTGCGGGCCCGGTTCACCTTCACCGACGGCGGCCGTGAGCTGCGCTTCGTCGACCAGCGCACGTTCGGCGGGCTCGCCGTCGAGGAGGCCGGGCCGGCCGGGGGTGGAGACGCTGCCGGACTGCCGCCGCGCCTGGCGCACATCGCCATCGACCCGCTCGACGACTCCTTCGACGCCGACGGGTTCAGCGCCGCCCTGCGCCGTCGGCGCACCGAGGTCAAGCGCGCGCTGCTGGACCAGACGCTGATCGGCGGCGTGGGCAACATCTACGCCGACGAGGCACTGTGGCGCGCGCGGCTGCACGGCAACCGCCCCACCGACAAGCTCACCCGCGCGCAGGTGGCGGACCTGCTCGACGGCGTCCGGGACGTGCTGGGGGAGGCCCTCGCCCAGGGCGGCACCTCGTTCGACTCCCTCTACGTCGACGTCAACGGCCAGAGCGGCTACTTCTCCCGGTTCCTCGCCGTCTACGGTCAGGCCGACCGGGCCTGCCCGCGCTGCGGGACGGCGATCGTGCGCGAGTCGTTCATGAACCGGTCCAGCTACAGCTGCCCGCGGTGCCAGCCGCGGCCCCGGTCGTCCCCGACCCGCCCCCGCCGGTCATGACCCGCCGCGCTGTCGCGCTGGTGTCGGGGTCGGTCCAGGGGGTCGGCTACCGCTGGTTCGTCCGCGGCCGTGCGGAGGCCGCCGGGTTGGCCGGGTCGGCGACCAACCTCCCCGACGGCCGGGTCGAGGTGGTGCTCGAGGGGGAGGACGCCGCGGTGGCCGCCGTCCTGGCCGACCTGGACGGCGCGGACGCCCCCGGACGGGTCGCCCGGGTCGACGTGCGGGACGAGGCGGCACAGGGGGGAACCGGCTTCACGACCGCGTGACGAACACGACATCCCCCCGACACGGTGGGTGTGCAGTGTGGCCGTTGACCTGTGTGAGCAGGCCTGTCACCCTGGGAACACACGCACCGCGCCGACCGTCGTACGGGGCGCAGGTCAACCACTCACGCAGTCGAAAGGCCGCATCCACCATGGCCAAGGCCCTGTTCGGTCACGTCGTCACCTCAGCGGAACTCCGAGTAGTCGAGGAGAACGCCGTCCTCCGGGCGAGGGTGCGCCGGCTGGAGCAGGAACTGCAGGAACTGCGCGCCCAACGGGACGCCGCCATCGCCCACGAGCTGCTCAGCCTGGCCGGCGACAACGCCGAGCCCGCGCTCGCCTGAACCGCTCCGTCACACCGGCACCACCCACCCCGCCCGCGCCTCGCCTCACGGGCGCGGGCGCCCCGCCGGGCTAGAGTCCTCTCCCCGTGCACCTGTCGAGCCTGACGCTGAAGGGCTTCAAGTCCTTCGCGTCCGCGACGACCCTGCGCCTCGAGCCGGGTATCACCGCCGTCGTCGGCCCCAACGGCTCCGGGAAGTCCAACGTCGTCGACGCCATCGCCTGGGTCCTCGGTGAGCAGGGTGCCAAGAGCCTGCGCGGCGGCAAGATGGAGGACGTCATCTTCGCCGGCACCGCCGGCCGTCCGGCGCTGGGCCGCGCCGAGGTGACCCTCACCATCGACAACGCCGACGGCGCGCTCCCCATCGAGTACACCGAGGTCTCGGTCACCCGCCGCATGTACCGCTCCGGTGAGAGCGAGTACGAGATCAACGGCGACAAGGTGCGGCTGCTCGACGTCCAGGAGCTGCTCAGCGACGCCGGCATCGGCCGTGAGATGCACGTCATCGTCGGGCAGGGGCAGCTCGACGCCGTCCTCTCCGGCCGCCCCGAGGACCGTCGCGCCTTCGTCGAGGAGGCCGCCGGCGTCCTCAAGCACCGCAAGCGCAAGGAGAAGGCGCTCCGCAAGCTCGACGCGATGCAGGCCAACCTCGACCGTTTGGGGGACCTCACCGCGGAGCTGCGGCGGCAGCTCAAGCCCCTGGGCCGGCAGGCCGAGGTCGCCCGCCGTGCCGCCGGCGTCCAGGCCGACCTGCGGGACGCCCGGCTGCGGCTGCTCGCCGACGACCTGGTGCAGCTGCGCGACGCCCTCGAGAAGGACGTCGCCGACGAGACCGCCGCCCGGCAGCGCCGCGCCGTCGTCGAGGCCGAGCTGGCGCGCACCTCGACCCGGGAGTCCGCCCTGGAGGCCGAGCTCGCCGCGAACGCGCCGCTGCTCGGCGGGGCGCAGGACACCTGGTACCGGCTCTCGGCGCTCACCGAGCGCTTCCGCGGTGTCGCCCAGCTGGCCGCCGAACGGCACCGGCACCTCTCCGCGGCCCCGCCCGCCCCGGCCGGGGGCCGCGATCCCGACCAGCTGGACGCCGAGGCCGACCGGGTCGCGGCGACCGAGGCCGAGCTGGCCGCCGGCCTGGAGGCCGAACGGGGACGCCTGGCCACGGCCGTGGCCGCGCGCGCGGAGCTCGAGACCGCCCTCACCGAGGCCGAGAAGGCGTGGGTCGCCGCCGCCCGGGCGCTGGCCGACCGGCGGGAGGGGCTGGCCCGGCTGTCCGGTCAGGTGGCCGCAGCCCGTTCCCGGGTCGCGGCGGGGGAGTCGGAGATCGAGCGGCTGGCGCTGGCCGCCGGCGAGGCCGCCGACCGGGCCGAGGTCGCCGCCGAGCGGCTGGCCGAGCGCCGCGACGAGGTGTCCGGCCAGGAGGACTCCGACGTCGCCCTCGTCACCGCGCACCAGGACGCCGTCGCCGCCCACGCCGCGGCGGCCGCGGCGGTCACCGAGTTGGCCGCCGCCGAGCGGGCCGCCGAGCGTGACCGCGCCTCCTGGCAGGCCCGGCGGGACGCCCTCGCCCTGGGGCTGGCCCCCGCCGACGGCACCGCGGCCGCGCTGGCCGCGGGTTTGCCCGGCGTCCTCGGACCGGTGGCCGAGCGGCTCACCGTCGAGCCCGGGGCCGAGGTGGCGCTGGCCGCCGCGCTCGCCGGCCTTGCCGACGCGCTCGTGGTGGACGGCGTCACCGGTGCCGCCGCCGTCCTCGCGCACCTGCGGGAGGTCGACGGCGGGCGGGCGGGGCTGCTGGTCACCGGTGGCCTCCCGCCGCTGCCCCGCGAGGGCTGGCCGGAGCTGCCGGACGGCGCCCGCTGGGCCCTCGACCTGGTGACCGCGCCGGAGGAGCTGCGCCCGGCGCTGGCCCGTGCCCTGGACCGGGTCGCCGTGGTCGGCGACCTCGACGCCGCCGTCCCCCTCGTGCGCACCCATCCGCGGGTGCGGGCGGTCACCGCGCTCGGCGACGTGGTCGGTGCCGACTGGTCGGTCGGCGGCTCGGCCAACGCCCCCTCCGGCCTCGAGGTGCGCGCCCGGGTCGACGAGGCCGACCGCGAGCTCGCCGCCGCCGCGACGCGGGCCGCCGACCTCGCCGACCGGCTGGCCGCCGCCCGGTCGACCGCACGGGACCGCTCCGCCGACGTCGACACCGCCCTCGCCGCGCGGCAGGCCGCGGACCGCACCCGCTCGGCGGCCGCCGCGCAGCTGGCCGAGCTGGGCGCCGCCGCCCGGTCCGCGGCCGCCGAGGCCGAGCGCTCCGCCGCCGCCCGGGTGCGTGCCGAGCAGGCCCTCGAGCAGGCGCAGGCGGCCCTGGCCGGCCTGGAGGCGCGGCTCGCCGAGGCGGAGGCCGCCCCGGTGGAGGAGGAACCCGACCCCGCCGTGCGCGACCGGCTGCGGCTGGAGACCGCCACCGCCCGCCAGGCCGAGACCGAGGCGCGGCTGGCCGTGCGCACCGCCGAGGAGCGCGCCCGGGCGCTGTCCGGCCGCGCCGAGTCGCTGCGCCGGCAGGCCCGCCAGGAGCGCGCGGCGCGGGAGCGGGCCGCCGCCGCCCGGGTCGCCCGCGAGCGGGGTGCGGCGGTCGCCGCGCGGGTGCGCGCCGGCGCGGAGACGGCGCTGACCGCGCTCGCGGACTCGCTGGCCCGCGCGGCCGCCGAGCGCGACGAGCTGGCCCGCGTGCGCACCGCCCGGGAGGCGGAGCTGCTCGAGGTCCGGGCGGCGGTCCGCGTGGCGACCGCGGAGCTGGAACGGCTGACCGACGAGGTGCACCGCGACGAGGTGGCCCGGGCCGAGCAGCGCTACCGGATCGAGGCACTGGAGGGCCGCGCCGCCGAGGAGTACGGCGTCGACCTGCCCACCCTGCTGGCCGAGTACGGTCCGGCCGCGCCGGTGCCGCCCACGCCCGCGCAGGTCGCGGCGGCACAGGCGGCGGGGGAGCCCGAGCCCGAGCCGGTTCCCTACGACCGCGCCGCCCAGGAGCGCCGGGCCGCCAAGGCGGAGCGCGACCTCGCCACGCTGGGCAAGGTCAACCCGTTGGCCCTGGAGGAGTTCGCGGCGCTGGAGGAGCGGCACTCGTTCCTCGCCACCCAGCTCGAGGACCTCAAGGCCACCCGCCGCGACCTGCTGACCGTCGTCCGGGAGGTCGACGAGCGCATCCACACCGTCTTCGCCTCGGCCTTCGCCGACGTGCAGCGGGAGTTCGAGCAGGTCTTCGCCACGCTGTTCCCCGGTGGCTCGGGCAGGCTGACCCTGACCGACCCGGAGGACATGCTGACCACGGGCGTCGAGGTCGAGGCGCGCCCGCCGGGCAAGAAGGTGAAGCGGCTGTCGCTGCTCTCCGGCGGCGAGCGCTCGCTGACCGCCGTGGCGCTGCTGGTCGCGATCTTCCGGGCCCGGCCCTCGCCGTTCTACGTGCTGGACGAGGTCGAGGCGGCGCTGGACGACGTCAACCTCGGCCGGCTGCTGACGCTGGTGGAGCAGCTGCGGTCGACGTCGCAGCTGATCATCATCACGCACCAGAAGCGGACGATGGAGATCGCCGACGCCCTGTACGGCGTGAGCATGCGCGGCGACGGCATCACCGGTGTGATCAGCCAGCGCCTCCGCGAGGCCGAACCCGCCTGACGGCCCCCTGCAGGGGCCCGCCGCGAGCGTGCGAGCGGGTGGGGGCAGGGGTCCTCCGTCACACCCCCGAGGTGACCTCCAGGTCGACGACGACCGGCAGGTGGTCCGACGCCCCGGCGCCGCCGAGCACGTGTGCCCCCGCGACCGCGACACCCGGCGACACCCACACGTGGTCGATCCGCCGGTGCGGTCGCCGGGCCGGGTGCGTGTGGCCCTCGTCCTGGTGCCAGAACCGCCACCCGGCCTGGTCGTCGCGGTCGCGGGCGAGGTCCCAGGCGTCGGTGAAGCGCTCGCGCAGCGCCGCCAGCTCCGGGGCGTCCGGCGGGGTGTTGAAGTCGCCGACGAGGACGCCGGCGGCCATCGGCCCGGTGTGCAGCGCGGCCAGGTGGGCGGCCTGTGCGGCGCGCTCCTCCGCCGTGCGGGTGGACAGGTGCGTCGTCGTCACCCACAGCGTCCCGCCGTCGAGCTCCACCATGGTCCGCAGGGCACTGCGCGGCTCGCCGGTGCCCGGCAGCGGGTGCACGTCGCTGACGAGCACCGGCAGCCGCGACAGCAGGGCGTTGCCGTACTGCCGGCGCTCCCGCTCGTCGCGGCGGGGTTCGTCGATCGCCGGCCCCCACGCCAGCTGCATGTCCAGGGCCCGCGACAGGAGCAGCGCCTGGTCGACGTCCTCGCTGCGGTCGCCGAAGTAGCGGTCGACCTCCTGCAGGCAGATGACGTCGGCGTCGGCGGCGGCCAGCACCTTCGCCAGCCGCGGCAGGTCGTGCCGGCCGTCGTCGCCGACCCCGTGGTGGGTGTTGAAGGTGACCAGCCGGACGGGGATGGGCGGCTGGTCGGGGCCCGGTGCGGGCTTCGTCCCGGTCGCGTCGGTCACCGCCTCAGCCTGTCACCTCCGCCGCCACCGGGTCCGACAGCGGCAGGTCGGCGACCTCGCGCAGCACGTCCCCGTCCTCGCCCGCCCGCTCGCAGACGAACAACCGGAACCGCGCCTCCCGGCCGTCGAGCACCAGCTCGCCGAGCTGGTTGCCGAAGAAGGGGCCGGCCGCCTTGGCCCAGTCCAGCTCCGAGCGCTGCACGCGGGCCAGCCGTGCCATGCCGGTGGTCAACCGTCGCGCCCAGCGGCTCCAGCCCATGCGGAAACCGATCTTGATCGGGTGCGGTGCCTCGTTGTGCAGCGGCGACACGGTGAGCTGGTGCACCCGGGTGGAGAGCCCGGCCGGCGAGACGAGCTCGGCCGCGTAGGCGTGGTGGACGTCACCGGAGAGCACGAGCGCGGTCGTCGGCGCCCGGCCGCGCTCCCCCCGGGCCAGCGAGACCAGGATCCGGCCGAGGCGCTCGAAGGAGTCGCCGAAGGCCGCCCAGTGCTCGAGGTCGGCTGCCTGGCGCAGCTGCTCCGACAGCCACCCGACCGGCCCGCCGAGGTGGCGGCCGTTCATCGTCTCGCTCCACCGCTCGACCTCGTGGATGGCGTGCGGCAGCAGCCACGGCAGCGAGGTACCGAGGACGAGGTGCTCGACCCCCTCGTCGACGGCCCGGTCGAGGGCGGCCTCGACCCAGGCGAACTCGTCGTCGTCGAGCATCCGTCGCCGGTGCTCGTCGAGCACCCGCCCCGCCCGGCTGTCGATCATCACCATGCGGGCGTCACCCCAGTGCCGCACGTAGCTCCACCGGACCGAGCGGGGGTCGGTGTCGGCGGCCTCGGCCATCGCCTGCAGCACCGGACCGGCGTCGTCGGGGTGCGCGCGCACCGCCTGCCAGGTGGCGTTGTCCGCCAGCTCCTGCGGACTGAGGTTGCCCAGGTGCTGGTACACCCAGTAGCTGACCAGCCCGCCGCTGATCCGGTGCTTCCACCAGTCCCGTCCGGTGACCTTCCGGCGCCAGGCGGCCGAGGTGTTCCAGTCGTCGATCATCTCGTGGTCGTCGAAGATCATCGACGACGGGATGGTCGACAGCAGCCAGCGCACCTGGGGGTCGCTCCAGGACTCCGCGTAGAGGCGGGTGTACTCCTCGAAGTCCGCGACCTGGGTGCCGGCCGGTGCGTGCTCGCCCCGGCGCAGCGACAGCCACCGGCGCGTCGCCGTGGTCAGTTCGTCGGCGTAGACCTGGTCACCGAGCAGGACCAGCGCGTCGGGCCACTCCGTCTCCGGCCGTCCGGTCAGCCGGGCGGCGTAGGTGTCCAGGGCGTCGGGCGGGATGCCCTCGGTGAGGTCCACGCTGCTGGGGGTGGCGTAGCGGCAGGACCCGAAGGCGATGCGGAAGGGCGCCGGCCGGCCCGGCGTCCGGATGCGGCTGGTCGGGAACGGGGAGGCGGCCTCCGGCCACACCCGGTCGCCGTCGAGGCGCACGTCGTAGGGCGTGGTGCTCCCCGGCTCCAGGCCCTCGACGACGACGAGGGCGAAGTGGTGACCGTCGACGGTGAAGGTCCGGGCGCTGCGGTCCAGCACCGTGACCTCGCAGGGCCGGTCGGTCTCCACCCAGACGGTGGCCGAGACGGGGTCGACGTGCCGCAGGAGCGGACCGAGGAGGAGGACCGGGGACTCCCGGCCGGGCAGCGGCATACCCACCAGCGTGGCCCACGGAGCTGGGTTCCGCCCAGACCCGGCTGTGCGCGGGCTGGGAGACTGACGGCATGGAGTTCGTGCTGATCGCGGTCGCGATCCTCGTCGTCGCGCTGGTCCTCGGGGTCGGCCTGCTCGTCGGCCGTGGCCGCCGCACCACCCGTCTGGACGACGATGCCGCTCTCGGGACGACCCTCACGCGGCCGCGGCCCCCCGCCCCGGCGCCCACCGAGGAGCCACGGCCGACCGGTTCCACCGCCAGCGGCCTGGGGCTGCCACCGGAGACCGCGGAGCCGCCGGCGCCGACCGCACCGCTGCCGCCGGCCGAGCCGGAGCCGGGCCTGGTCTTCGAGACCCCGCCGCCCTCGGCCGGCCGGCTGGTGCGGCTGCGCTCGCGGCTGGCCCGGTCGCAGTCCTCGCTGGGCCGTGGCCTGCTGACCGTGCTGGCTCGCGAGCGGCTCACCGAGGACGACTGGGAGGAGGTCGAGGAGACCCTGCTGGCCGCCGACGTCGGCGTCGCGGCCACCACGCAGATCGTCGAGCGGCTGCGCACGCAGTCGATGGTGCTGGCCACCGCCTCGGGCGCGGAGCTGCGCGAGCTGCTGGTCCGGGAGCTCACCGCGGTCCTGGGGCCCGACCTCGACCGCACCCTGGGCGTCGACCGTCGCGAGGGCCGGCCGGGGGTCGTCCTAGTCGTGGGCGTCAACGGCGCCGGCAAGACGACGACGGTCGGCAAGATCGCCCGCGTGCTCGTCGGCGACGGCAAGAGCGTGGTCCTCGGCGCGGCCGACACCTTCCGCGCCGCCGCGGCCGACCAGCTGGAGACGTGGGGCGAGCGGGTCGGCGTCCTCACCGTGCGGGGTCGCGAGGGCGGCGACCCGGCGTCGGTCGCCTTCGAGGCGGTCCGCACCGGTGTGGAGGCCGAGGTGGACACCGTCGTCGTCGACACCGCGGGCCGGCTGCACACCAAGGGCGGCCTCATGGACGAGCTCGGCAAGATCAAGCGGGTCGTGGAGAAGCAGTCGCCGGTCACCGAGGTGCTGCTGGTCCTCGACGCGACGACCGGGCAGAACGGCGTCGTCCAGGCGCGGGTGTTCACCGAGGCGGTCGACGTCACCGGCGTCGTCCTCACCAAGCTCGACGGCACCGCCAAGGGCGGGATCGTCGTCTCGGTGCAGCGCGACCTCGGCATCCCGGTGAAGCTCGTCGGGCTGGGGGAGGGGGCCGACGACCTCGCGCCCTTCGAGCCGGAGGCCTTCGCCGAGGCGCTGGTCGGCGGCGCGGACTGAACCGGGGGAGGGGCGGGGGCGGCCGTTCCTGCCCCTCCTGGTTCAGGGGACGTTGGCGGGGTCGAAACCGTAGGGCAGCTCCAGGCGGTGCCGGGCGAGCAGCTCGGTGTCGGCCAGCAGCTCGCGGGTCGGCCCGTCGGCGACCACGACGCCGCCGTCCAGGACGACCGACCGCGGGCACAGCTGCAGGGCGTAGGGCAGGTCGTGGGTGACCATCAGCATGGTCACCGGCAGGCTGGTGAGCACCTCGGCCAGCTCCCGGCGTCCGGCCGGGTCGAGGTTGGACGACGGTTCGTCCAGCACCAGGACCTCCGGGTGCATGGACAGGACGGTGGCCACCGCGACCCGCCGGCGCTGCCCGAACGACAGGTGGTGCGGCGGGCGGTCGGCGGCGCCGGCCATGCCCACCTGGTCCAGCGCGGCGGCGACGCGGGCGGCGACCTCGGCCTCCGGCAGGCCCAGGTTGCGCGGGCCGAAGGCGACGTCCTCGCCGACGGTGGGCATGAACAGCTGGTCGTCGGGGTCCTGGAACACGATGCCGACCCGGCGCCGGACCTCCTGGAGGTGGCGCCGGTCGACCGGCAGCCCGGCGACGGTGACCGAGCCGCGCCCGGCGGTCAGGATGCCGTTGAGGTGCAGCACCAGGGTCGTCTTGCCCGCGCCGTTGGGGCCGAGCAGCGCCACGCGCTCGCCCGGCTCGATCCGCAGGTCGACGCCGAACAGCGCCTGGTGCCCGTCGGGGTAGGCGAAGGCGAGGTCCTCGACACGCAGCGAGGGCTCCGGACGCGGGGAGCCGACCGGGGAGGGTGCTGAGCTCACCCGAGAAGGAGACCAGACGCCAGGACGGCGCCTGCGGCCAGCGGGAGGGCGAGCGCGGCCCCCCACGCCTGCGCGGGCACCGCGGCAGCCGGGCCGCTGGGCATCCGCCCGGTGTAGCCGCGCGACAGCATGGCCAGGTGCACCCGCTCGCCGCGCTCGTAGGAGCGGATGAACAGCGAGCCGGCCGCGGGGCCGAGCACCCGCAGGGCACCGACGTGGCGGCCGCGGAAGCCGCGCGACTCCCGGGCGACCCGCATGCGCCGCAGCTCGCCGCCGACCACGTCGGCGTAGCGGAACATGAACATCAGGATCTGCACGAGCACCGAGGGCAGCCGCAGCCGCTCCAGCCCGCGCACCAGCTCCCGCGGCTGCGTGGTGGCGGCCAGCACGGTGGCGGCGAGCACCGACAGGGTCGCCTTGGCCAGCAGGCCACCGGCGGCGGTGAGCCCGCTCTCGGACAGGGAGAGCCCGAGGACGTCGACGCGTGGCCCGCGCGCCACCACCGGCAGCAGCAGGGCGAAGACGACGAAGGGCACCTCGACGACCAGGCCGCGGGCCAGCCGCCGGGGGCGCACGCCTGCCAGCGCGGCGACGCCGAGGACGAGCACGAGGTACCCGGCGTAGGCGCTCCAGGCCCACGGCGCGTGCACCGGGGTGGCCACCACGACCAGGGCGAACCCGAGGACGGCGACGAGCTTGAGGTGGGGCTCCAGCCGGTGCACCGGGGTGTCCCCGGGTACGTAGGCGGCGCCGAGGACACCGCCGTGCCCGGCGCCCACCTCAGTCGCCGACGCCGGCGGGTTCGCGCCCGCGCCGGCGGACCAGGAGGGTGAGGCCACCGGCCAGCAGCAGCGTCACCGCAACGCCCACCGCCCCGGCCAGCCCGCCGGAGAGCCGCTCGGACTCGACGCCGGCCACGGCGTAGTCGGCGAGGGGGGAGTCGGCGACGGGGCTGTCCTCGGCGGTGTGCGAGAAGCCGGTCTCCTCCGCTGCCCACTCCAGCCCGTCGGGAGAGCCGCTGGCGTACCAGCTGCCCACGCCGGCGACGAGCAGGGCGACCAGCAGCCCGGCGATCCACAGGCCCCGGGTGCGGCGGGGGGCGTTCACCGGGCGCCCGCCTCGACCGGGGCCGACCGGCGGGCCAGGTCGGCCGGTCGGCGCAGCGCTGCCGCGCCGTGCACCAGGTCGGGCCGGACGGCGAGCACCGTGCCGAGGACGGCGACGCTGATCGCCGCCTCGCCCAGGCCGATCAGCAGGTGGATGCCGCCCATGGTGGTGGCCACGGCGCCGAGCGGGACGTCGGCCACGCCGCCCACGGCGAACAGGCCGACGAAGGCGAGCGCGGACGCGGGCACCGAGAGGAAGGCGCCGACGCCGGCCGCGGTCAGCACGCCGGTACGGGTGCGCGGGAGCACGGCCGACAGCAGCCGGAAGACGCCGTAGCCCACGCCGACGGCGACCACGCCCAGGAGCACGACGTTGGTGCCGAGCGCGGTGAGCCCGCCATCGGCGAACAGCACGGCTTGGACGAGGAGGACCACCGTCATGCACAGCACCGCCGTCCACGGCCCGACCAGGACGGCGGTGAGCGCGCCGCCGATCAGGTGACCGCTGGTGCCGGCGCCGACGGGGAAGTTCATCATCTGCACCGCGAAGACGAAGGCGGCCGTGAGGCCGGCCAGGGGAGCCGTCCGCTCGTCGAGCTCGCGGCGCGCGCCGCGCAGGGCCACCGCGACCGCGCCGGCGGCCACGACCCCGGTGGCCACGGACGTCGGGGCGTCCAGGAACCCGTCGGGTACGTGCACGCTGCCTCCTCGGGGTGTGTCGTCGGTGCGGCGCGGCCTGCGCCGACGCGACCTTATTGCACCTCCTTCGCAACTGCACACGGGTCGCAACAAGGCGCGATCCGGCGTGACCGTCTCCACGCCGGGGGGCTGCGCAACACGGCCGGAACACACCGGCCGGACACGCGGCCCGGAGTTCACCGCCCGGAAACAGCGACACGTCCTCAGGTGAAACAGGCGGGCGGCACCGTGAACGCCACGTCGCCACCCGCCGGGACACCGGTCGGCGCGCGCAGCCCCATCCGGTGCACCCAGGTGCACCGGCCGCCACCCCGATGCGGCCGTCCGGCCCAGACCCACTCAGGAGGTTGCCGTGGTCAACACCGGCGACACGGCCTGGATCCTCACCAGCGCGGCGCTCGTGCTGCTGATGACCCCAGGCCTGGCCCTCTTCTACGGCGGCATGGTCCGCGCGAAGAGCGTGCTCAACATGATGATGATGAGCTTCGGAGCGCTGGCGCTGATCGGCGTCCTCTGGGTGCTCTACGGCTACTCGCTGGCCTTCGGCAACGACGTCGGCGGGGGCCTGCTCGGCAGCCCGACCGAGTTCCTCGGGCTCAACGGCCTGATGGAGGACCTCACCTCGGAGTCCGGCGGGCTGCCCACTATGGCCTTCGTCGGCTTCCAGGCCGTGTTCGCCATCCTCACCGTGGCCCTGATCTCCGGCGCCATCGCCGACCGGGCCAAGTTCGGCGCCTGGATGGTCTTCGCCGGCATCTGGGCCACGGTCGTCTACTTCCCGATCGCCCACTGGGTGTTCGACTTCGACGCCGAGGGCCACGTCGGCGGCTGGATCGCCAACGACCTGCTGGCGATCGACTTCGCCGGCGGCACGGCGGTGCACATCAACGCCGGTGCGGCGGCCCTGGCGCTCGCGCTCGTGCTCGGCAAGCGGCGCGGCTTCGGCCGCGAGGCGATGCGCCCGCACAACCTCCCGCTGGTCATGCTCGGCGCCGGCCTGCTGTGGTTCGGCTGGTTCGGCTTCAACGCCGGCTCGGCCCTCGCGGCCAACAACTCCGCGGCCGTCGTCTGGGTGAACACCCTGGTCGCCACCAGCGCCGCCATCCTCGGCTGGCTGGCCACCGAGAAGCTGCGGGACGGGCACGCCACCTCGCTGGGGGCCGCCTCCGGGGCGGTCGCGGGCCTGGTCGCCATCACGCCGGCCTGCTCGTCGGTCTCGCCGATGGGCGCGATCGCCCTCGGCCTGGTCGCCGGCGCACTGTGCGCCCTGGCCGTGGGCCTGAAGTACCGCCTGGGCTACGACGACTCCCTGGACGTCGTCGGCGTCCACCTCGTCGGCGGCCTGTGGGGCACCATCGCCGTCGGCTTCCTCGCCACCGCGGAGGCCCCGGCCGGAGTCGACGGCCTCTTCTACGGCGGTGGTGTCGACCAGCTGTGGCGGCAGGTCGTCGGGGCCGCGGTGGTCCTGGTCGTGTCGTTCGTGGCCACCTGGATCATCGGGACCGCCATCCAGAAGACCATGGGCTTCCGCATCACCGAGGAGGACGAGGTGGCCGGCATCGACACGGTCGTCCACGCCGAGTCCGGGTACGACTTCACCTCTCTCACCAGCGGCGGTGGCTCCACCGCACCACTGACCGGCCAGGCGCGCGCCGAGGCCCGTAACACGGAAGGGGTCCGGGCATGAAGCTCGTCACCGCCATCGTCAAGCCGTTCAAGCTGGACGACGTCAAGAACGCCCTCGAGCTGATCGGCATCGCCGGGCTGACCGTCAGCGAGGTCCAGGGCTTCGGCCGCCAGCGCGGTCACACCGAGGTCTACCGCGGCGCGGAGTACCAGGTGGACTTCGTCCCGAAGGTCCGCATCGAGGTCGTCGTCGGCGAGATCGACGCCGCGCGGGTGGTCGACGCCATCGTCGAGGCGGCGTCCACCGGCCAGATCGGCGACGGGAAGGTGTGGGTGACGACGATCGACGAGATCGTCCGGGTCCGCACCGGCGAGCGCGGCGCCGACGCCCTCTAGGAGGAGGGCCCCGTCCTCCGCGCCCCGCATGCCCGGCGCGCGGAGGACGGGGCCGGACCGCTCAGTGTCGGCCGGGGTGGTGGGGGGACCCGCCGTCCCGGCCGACGTCGTTTCCACGGTCAGGACCAACCGGAGGGGGAGACGTGCTGGACACCGGGTCGCTGCCCGCACTGCCGCGAGCGCGGCGGGGCGAGGAGCTGGACTCCTGGCTGGCGGGACTGCTGGACGACGCCGTCGCGAGCACCCCACCGCCCCGTCCGAGGCGCGGCGCGGGTGGGTGGGGAGTGGGCCAGCGCACGGGCGCCGACGGGATCGCGCTGGTCGCGGTCGGCAGCCTGGGCCGCCGCGAGCTCCCGCCGCACGGGGACCTCGACCTCGTGCTGGTCCACGACGGGCGGCCGGAGATCGCGGCCCTCGCCGACGCCGTCTGGTACCCGATCTGGGACGCCGGGTTGCGGCTGGACCACTCCGTGCGCACCGTCGCCGAGGCGGTCGGGGTCGCCTCCACCGACGTCAAGGCCGGGCTCGGGCTGCTCGACGCCCGGCTGGTGGCCGGCGACGCCGACCTCGCCGCCGCCCTGCGCACCGCGACGCTGGCCAGCTGGCGCCAGTCGGCGTCCCGGTTGCTGCCCCAGCTGCGGGACCTCCGCCGCGGCCGCGCCCGTCAGGTCGGCGAGCTGACGTTCCTGCTCGAGCCCGACCTCAAGGAGGCCTACGGCGGCCTGCGCGAGGGCCAGGTCCTGCGCGCGGTGGCCGCCGCCCAGCTGGCCGACGAGCCGACCGCCGACGTGGAGGCGGCCTACGCGTTCCTGCTCGACGTCCGGGACGAGCTGCGCCGGCGGTCCGGACGGGCGACCGACGTGCTGGTCCGCCAGGAGCAGCGGCCGGTCGCGGTGGCCCTCGGGCTGCCCGACGAGGACGCGCTGCTGCGCGAGGTGAGCCTGGCCGGGCGGCGGCTGGCCTTCGTCGCCGACGAGACCTGGCGGCGGGTGGAGGCGGCCCTGGTGCGCCGACCCCGCAGCCGCTACCGGCGGGTGCGGCGCGAGCCGCTGGCCGAGGGTGTGGTCCGCCAGGGCGACGAGGTCGTGCTGGCCCGGGACGCCCGCCCCGCCGCGGATCCCGGTCTCCTGCTGCGCGGTGCCGCCGCGGCCGCGCGGGCCGACCTGCTGCTGTCGCCCTACACGCTCAAGGTGCTCGCCGTGCACTCCCCGCCGGTGCCCGAGCCGTGGCCGGCCGAGGTGCGCTGGTCGTTCCTCCGGCTCCTGGCCAGCGGCCGGTCGGCCGTCGCGGTGCTCGAGCAGCTGGACCAGGAGGGGCTGCTGTCCCGGCTGCTGCCCGAGTGGGACCGGGTCCGCTCCCTGCCGCAGCGCCACCCCTGGCACCGGTTCACCGTCGACCGGCACCTGGTCGAGGCGGCCGCGGCCGTCGCCGAGCTGACCCACGACGTCGACCGGCCCGACCTGCTGCTGGTCGGCGCGCTCCTGCACGACATCGGCAAGGGCTGGCCCGGTGACCACAGCGTCGTCGGGCAGGAGATCGCGGCGGGGATCGCGACCCGGATGGGCTTCTCGGAGGCCGACGTCGCGACGCTCGCCGCGATGGTGCGCCACCACCTGCTGTTGCCCGACACCGCCACCCGCCGTGACATCGACGACCCGGCGACGATCGACCGGGTCGCGGTGACGATCGGCCACGATCCCGCGCTGTTGCAGCTGCTGCACGCCCTGGCGCAGGCCGACGGCGCCGCCACGAGCACCTCGGCGTGGAGCCCGTGGAAGGCCCATCTCGTGGCGGCCCTGGTCGCGCGCGTGCAGGGCCGGTTGAGCGGCGCCCCAGCCCGGGACGCCGAGCCCGTGCTGCACCCCGTCGAGCCCCAGGTCAGCTCCGCCCCCGTCGGACTGCCCGGCGCGGGCGGCGTCACCGTGGGGGTCGAGGACGTCGCCGACGGCCAGCAGGTCACCATCGGCGCCCCCGACCGGCCCGGGCTGTTCAGCTCGCTGGCCGGCGTGCTGGCCCTCAACCAGCTCGACGTGCGGGCGGCGAAGGTCAACGTCGCCGGCGGCCGGGCGACCGCCGTGTTCGCCGTCCGGCCGCGCTTCGGGCGGGTGCCGGTGCCGTCGATCCTGGCCGACGCCGTGCGTGCGGCCCTGGAGGGGACACTGCCCCTGGCCGACCGGCTGCGGCAGCGGGAGGCGGACTACCGGCAGGACGGCGTCCGGACGGCCCCGCCGCGGATCTCCTGGCACAACGGCGAGGTCACCGGCGACGCCACCGGCATCGTCGAGGTGCGGGCCGACGACCGGGCCGGCCTGCTCTACCGGCTCACCGCGGCCCTCGCCGCCGAGGGGCTGGACGTCACCTCCGCCCGGATCGAGACCCTCGGCGCCGACGCCGCCGACCACTTCTACGTCAGCAACCCGTCGGGGGTGCCGATCGACGACGGGCAGCGGACCCGGGTGGAGGCCGCCCTGGTCGCCGCCGTCCGCGGCGGGGTGGCCGAGCCGGTGCCCGCGAGGGAGGACACGCCGGGCTGAGGTCCGCGGTCCTGTCGGTACCCCGTGTCACCGTCGGAGGCGAGTGGGACGGACCGGTCCCGCCGACGCGGAGGGAGCTCGCTGATGGACCACCGGTCCTTCGAGATCGCGGCGGCCGAGGGGCGCGTGTGGCGCTGCCCGGCCTGCGGGGACGACCGGGAGTTCGTGCAGCCGCCGTGCGTCGACGGGCACACCGAGGACGGCGGGGAGTGCCCCGAGTGGGCCTGCGCCGACTGCGGTGTCGCGGTGGTCGGCGGTTCCGGCGCCGCCGCCGTGGCCGCGGCCGTCGCCCGCGCGGCCTGACGGAGGACCTCCCCCCACCGCTCGTCGACGGCCCCGTCGCCCCACCCCTCGCGGGCTCGGGACGGGGCCGGGTCCGGCAGGGGTCGCCCGCCGTTCGTCGGCCGGCGACGCCGCGCGGGACGCCGCGCTCGTTAGGCTGGTCCGGAGGTGGCGCGACGGTGCCGGGGTCCCCCGGGTGCCGGCAGCCGAGCAGCCGGTCGGTCCGACCGGCGGGCCGCGCCCGCGACGTACCGAGGACGTGCTGTGTTCGAGACCCTCTCCGACCGCCTGGACAAGGTCTTCAGCGGTCTGCGCGGCAAGGGCCGGCTGACCGACGCCGACATCGACGCGACCGCGCGCGAGATCCGCATCGCGCTGCTGGAGGCCGACGTCGCGCTGCCGGTGGTGCGGGCGTTCATCACCGCGGTCAAGGATCGGGCCCGCGGCGCGGACGTCTCCCAGGCGCTGAACCCCGCCCAGCAGGTCATCAAGATCGTCAACGAGGAGCTCATCCAGATCCTCGGCGGGGAGACCCGGCGGCTGCGCTACGCGAAGCAGTCGCCGACGGTCATCATGCTCGCCGGTCTGCAGGGTTCCGGTAAGACGACGCTGGCCGGCAAGCTCGGCCGCTGGCTGAAGTCGCAGGGCCACACCCCCCTGCTCGTCGCCGCCGACCTGCAGCGGCCCAACGCGGTCAACCAGCTGTCGATCGTCGCCGGCCAGGCCGGGGTGGACGTCTTCGCGCCCGAGCCCGGGAACGGCATCGGCGACCCCATCCGGGTGGCCGCGGACTCCATCGAGCACGCCCGCCGCACCATGCACGACGTCGTCGTCGTCGACACCGCCGGCCGGCTGGGCATCGACGCGGAGCTGATGGCGCAGGCCGCCGGCATCCGCGACGCCGTCCAGCCGGACGAGACGCTGTTCGTCGTCGACGCGATGATCGGTCAGGACGCCGTCACCACGGCCGAGGCGTTCCGCGACGGTGTCGGGTTCAGCGGCGTCGTCCTGACCAAGCTCGACGGTGACGCCCGCGGTGGTGCGGCACTGTCGGTCCGGTACGTCACCGGTCAGCCGATCATGTTCGCCTCCACCGGCGAGAAGCTGAGCGACTTCGACGTCTTCCACCCCGAGCGGATGGCCTCGCGCATCCTCGGCATGGGCGACGTGCTCACCCTCATCGAGCAGGCCGAGCAGGCGTTCGACACCGAGCAGGCCGAGCGGATGGCCGGCAAGCTGGCCTCGCGGGAGGGCTTCACCCTCGAGGACTTCCTCGAGCAGATGATGGCGATCCGCAAGATGGGCCCGATCGCCAACCTGCTCGGCATGCTGCCCGGCGCCGGGGCGATGAAGGAGCAGCTCAAGCAGGTCGACGACCGCGACCTGGACCGCACCGCGGCGATCATCCGCTCGATGACGCCGGAGGAGCGGGTCAACTCCAAGATCATCAACGCGTCGCGGCGGGTCCGCATCGCCAACGGCTCCGGTGTGACCGTCACCCAGGTCAACCAGCTGCTGGAACGCTTCGCCCAGGCCCAGAAGATGATGGGCCAGATGGCCGGCAGCATGGGCCTGCCGGGGATGGGCCCGATGTCGAAGAAGGCCCGCGGACGCCAGATGCAGGCCCAGACGCGCGGCAAGGGCAAGAAGGGCAAGGGCAAGGGCAAGGGCGGTCCCGCCCGCCGGCCGATGGGCGCGCCCGGCCTGCCGCCCGGTGCCGGCTTCCCCAGTGGTGGCGTGCCCGGTGGCTTCCCGGGTGGGATGCCGGCCCTGCCGCCCGGTCTCGCCAACGGTCAGGGGCTGCCCGACCTCACCAAGCTGAACTTCGACCCGCCCGGGGACGACCGGCCCTCGCGGTGAGCGCCCCCGCCCTGCACCTGTCCGGTGTCGTGCTCCCCGAGGGGGAGCACCGCGACCTGTGGGTGCGCGACGGCCGGATCACCGCCGAGCCGGTACCCGGTGCCGAGACGGTCAGCCGCGGCGGCTGGCTGGTGCCCGGCCTGGTGGACGCGCACTGCCACGTCGGCATCGGCCGTGGCGGCGTGCGCGTGGAGGACCTCGACGGGCTGCGCGAGCAGGCGCTGGCCGAGCGGGCCGCGGGCGTGCTGGCGCTGCGCGACTGCGGCTCCCCGGTCGACACCCGGGTGCTGGACGGCGAGCCGGACCTGCCGCAGATCATCCGCGCCGGCCGGCACCTGGCCGCACCGCGCCGGTACATCCCCGGCCTGGCGATCGAGCTGGCGCCCGAGGACCTCGCCGCCGAGGTGCGGGCGCAGGCCCGCCGCGGCGACGGGTGGGTGAAGCTGGTCGGCGACTGGATCGACCGGGGGGTCGGGGACCTCGCCCCCGAGTGGCCGGCCGACGCCCTCGCCGCGGCGATCACGGCGGCGCACGAGGAGGGCGCGCGGGTCACCGCGCACACGTTCGGCACCGGTGCCCTGCCCGACCTCATCGGGGCCGGCATCGACTGCATCGAGCACGGCACCGGCCTGACCGAGGAGCTCATCGGGGAGATGGCCGCCCGTGGCACCGCCGTCGTCCCGACACTGGTCAACGTCGAGAACTTCCCGGAGTTCGCCAGCGCGGGGGAGGCGAGGTTCCCCTCGTACGCGAGCACGATGCGCCGGCTGTACGCGAACTCCGGCGCCGTCGTCCGCGCGGCGTTCGAGGCCGGTGTGCCGGTGTTCGCGGGCACCGACGCCGGCGGCGGCATCGAGCACGGCCGGATCGCCGAGGAGGTCCGTGCCCTGGCCGACGCCGGGCTGCCGGCCGAGGCGGCGCTGGCCGCGGCGTCGTGGGGGGCGCGCGACTGGCTCGGGCTGCCCTGCATCGAGGAGGGGGTCGCGGCCGATCTGGTCGTGTACGAGACCGATCCGCGGGCCGACCTCGACACCCTGGCCCGCCCGCAGCTGATCATCCTGCGCGGCCGGGTGGTGGCGTAGCCCGGCGCGTCAGCGGGGAGGGCCCAGCTCCAGGGTGACCGCGGCGCCGGCGGGGGAGGAGGTCACCCGCATCGCCCCACCGGAGCCCTCCGCGGTCCGCCGGGCGATGTCGAGGCCGAGCCCGGTCGACCCGGCGCCGCTGTGCCCCCGCTCCACCGCGGACGCCGGCAGGCCGGGACCGTCGTCGGCCACCGTCACCTCCGCGCCCCCGCCGTCCCGGGGCCGGACGGCGACCCGCAGGCAGGTGCCGTCCGGGGTGTGGGTGAAGACGTTGCCGAGCAGCGCGTCCACGGCGGCGCCGAGGTCGGCCGGCGCCAGCCGCACCGGGAGGGGCTCCTCGGGGAGCGCCACGGTGAGCTCGCGGTGCTCCTCCTCGGCCAGCACCGACCAGAACCGCACCCGCTCGCCCACGACGGCGACGGCGTCGCAACCCGCGCCCAGACCCTCTCGCACCGGACGCCGGGCCTCGGAGATCACCTCGTCGATCCCGCGGGTCAGGGCGTCGACGTCGCCGAGCAGCCGGTCCCGGTCGCCGGGGGGCAGCGCCTCGACGTCCAGGCGCAGCGCCGTGAGGGGCGTGCGCAGCCGGTGCGCGAGGTCGGCGGCGGACTCCCGTTCCGCCGCCAGCAGCTCGCCGATGCGCCCGGCCAGCCGGTTCACCGCGAGCCCGACCTCACGCACCTCGTCCGGCCCGGCCGGGGTCACGCGGGCCGACAGGTCACCGCTGCCGAGCCGGTGCGCCGTCGTCGCGAGGTCGGTGACGGGGCGGGTGAGCGACCGGGCCAGCAGGTCGGCGACCAGGAGGGCGAGGACCAGCAGGACGACGCCCAGGCCGCCCAGCACCAGCCAGGTCCGGGGGACGTCGGCGCGCAGCTCGGACGCGGGGACGAACACCTCCACCACCGCCGTCCCACCCTCGCGGCGGACCGGCTGCAGCAGGTGCACGCCGTCGTCGGTCTCGCGCCGCTGCGCGCCCGCCGGGGCGGGGTCGTCGCCCAGGACGCCGGCGGGGCCGAGCCAGGTCCCGTCACTCCAGCGCACGGTCACCGCCCGGCCGTCGCCGACGGCGAGGGAGGCCGCCACCTCCTCGCGCTCGTCGAGCCCCACGCCCGGGATGAGCGCCTGCAGCCGGGCCTGGGCGGTGTCCAGGGCGCGGGACTCGGCGACCCGTGCGACCAGGGCGGCCGCGGGCAGCAGGAACGCCAGCAGCACGACCGAGGTCGTCGCCGCCACCAGCAGGGTGATGCGGCGCCTCACTGCTCGGGCTCGGCCAGGCGGACGCCCACCCCGCGGACGGTCTGCAGCAGCCGCGGCGCTGCGGCGGACTCACCCAGCTTGCGGCGCAGCCACGACAGGTGGACGTCGACGGTCTTGTCCGAGCCGCCGTAGGGCTGCTGCCACACCTCGGTGAGCAGTTCCCGCTTGGACACCACGGTGCCGGCGCGGGCGGCCAGGTAGGCGAGCAGGTCGAACTCCCGGGGGGAGAGGTCCACCGGTGTGCCGGCGTGGGTCACCCGGCGGCTGCGCGGGTCGACGGTGAGGCCACCGACGGTCACCGGCTCCGGCCCGCCGTCGGTTCCCGACGCGCGCCGCAGCACCGCGCGGATGCGGGCCTCGAGCTGCCCGGAGGAGAACGGCTTGACCACGTAGTCGTCGGCACCGGCGTCGAGGGCGGCCACCACGCTGCCGTCGTCGTCGCGGGCGGTGGCGACGATCACCGGCACGGCCGACACCGCGCGCAGCATGCGCAGCAGCTCGCCGCCGTCGAGGTCGGGGAGGCCGAGGTCGAGGACGACGAGGTCCGGCCGCTCCTCGACCGCCAGCTGCAGCCCCGCCAGCGCGGTGGCGGCCGAGGCCACGGCGTGCCCGCGTTCCCGCAGCGCCCGGATCAGGGCGGTGCGGATCCGCTCGTCGTCCTCCACGACCAGGAGCTGGGCCACGGCGGGACGGTAGCGCCGATCGCGCCGGTCCCGATGGCTCCCCAACCCAGGGGGATGAGTTCGGGTGCCGCCCTTGTCACGCTCTTGGTGTGGCCTTAACCGACGCGACGACAGAGTCCTCGCCATGAAGCGCACCGTGGCTTTCGGAGCCCTCTGGACCGCGTCGGCGGCTGCGGCCGTCGGCCTGGGATTCCTCGCCGTCTCCTTCGTGGACGCCGACCGCTCGCCCCTTCCCCAGCCGGCGTCCGCCACCGGCTCGGCGGCGGTGACCCCGTCGGTGCCCGCCGTGGAGGACGGCACCGCGAGCGTCCCGGCGCCCGAGCCGCCGGTCGCGGCGCCGGCCTCCGGGGAGTACGTCACCGTCGGCGGCACCGTCTACGCCTCCTGCGAGGGCGGCGTGCTGCAGGTGGCCGCGGCGCCGGCTGTGGGCTGGTGGCTCGACGACCAGGACCACGGCGGCGAGGTGGAGTTCGAGAGCCCCACCCAGAAGGTGGAGGTGCACGTCGCCTGCACCGACGGCACCCCGTCGTTCTTCGACGAGGGCGTGCGCGGCGACCGGAACGAGCCGGAGGACTCCAGCTCCTCCTCACCCGCCTCCGCGTACCCCAGCGCCCCGGTGCCGGGCCCGGCCTCGGCCGGGGCGGGGGTGGACGACTCCGCCGGTCGCGTCGGCGGCGGCCACGGGTCCGACGACCCGCCCGGTGACGACTCCGCCGGTCGCGTCGGCGGCGGCCACGGCTCCGACGACGGCCCCGGTGACGACCGCGGTCGTGGCCGCGGCAGCGACGACTGACCTCATCCCTCCCACCGCCGGGCTCGGCCACACCGGGCCCGGCGGTGCCGTGTCGCACGTCGCTCCCCGCGGGACACGGCGGGGCTCGACGGGGCCGCGGGAGGGCACTTGGCGGCGGTGGAGGCCGGTAGGCCGACAATGTCCCCGTGCTGTTGCGGATGTCGACCCTGTTCCTGCGCACGCTGCGCGACGACCCCGCCGACGCGGAGGTGCCCAGCCACCGTCTCCTGGTGCGCGCCGGCTACATCCGGCGCGCGGCCCCCGGCGGCTTCACCTGGCTGCCGCTGGGCTACCGGGTGTTCCGCAACGTCGAGCGCGTCGTCCGCGAGGAGATGGACGCGATGGGCGCGCAGGAGGTGCACTTCCCGGCACTGCTGCCCCGTGAGCCCTACGAGGCCACCGGCCGGTGGACGGAGTACGGCGACAACCTGTTCCGGCTCCAGGACCGCCGCGGTGTCGACCACCTCCTCGGGCCGACGCACGAGGAGATGTTCACGCTCCTGGTGAAGGACCTGTACTCGTCGTACAAGGACCTCCCGCTGTCGCTGTACCAGATCCAGACCAAGTACCGGGACGAGGCGCGGCCGCGGGCCGGGCTGCTGCGGGGCCGCGAGTTCACGATGAAGGACAGCTACTCCTTCGACGTCGACGACGCGGGCCTGGACAAGTCCTACGCCGCCCACCGCGACGCCTACATCAAGATCTTCGACCGGCTGGGCCTGGAGTACGTGATCGTCTCGGCGATGTCGGGCGCGATGGGCGGCTCCAAGAGCGAGGAGTTCCTCCACCCCACCGAGATCGGCGAGGACACCTTCGTGCGCTCGGCCGGTGGCTACGCCGCGAACGTGGAGGCGGTCTCCACCGTCGTGCCCGACGCCATCCCGCTGGACGGGCTTCCCGCGGCGCACGTCGAGGACACCCCGGACACCCCGACCATCGAGACGCTGGTGGCGGTCGCCCAGCAGCTGTTCCCGGACGCCGGCCACACGGCCGCCTCGACGCTGAAGAACGTCGTCGTCACGCTCGTGCACCCCGACGGCGCGCGCGAGCCGCTGGTCGTCGGCGTCCCCGGCGACCGGGAGGTCGACGCCAAGCGCCTGGAGGCGCAGGTCGCACCGGCCGAGGTGGAGCCGTTCACCGACTTCGAGGGTCACCCCGAGCTGGTCAAGGGCTACATCGGCCCGCAGGTGCTGGGCGCCGACAGCGAGTCGGGCATCCGCTACCTCGTCGACCCGCGGGTCGTCCCGGGCACCCGCTGGATCACCGGCGCCAACGAGGCCGGCAAGCACGTGTTCGACCTCGTCGCCGGCCGTGACTTCACCTGGGACGGCGTCGTCGAGGCCGCCGAGGTGCTGCCCGGCGACCCGGCACCGGACGGCTCGGGCCCCCTGGAGCTGGCCCGTGGCGTGGAGATCGGGCACATCTTCCAGCTCGGCCGCAAGTACGCCGAGGCCCTGGGCCTCGAGGTGCTCGACGAGAACGGCAAGCTCGTCACGGTGACGATGGGCTCCTACGGCATCGGCGTCTCGCGGGCCGTGGCCGCGATCGCCGAGTCCACCCACGACGAGCTCGGCCTCCTCTGGCCGCGGGAGATCGCGCCGGCCGACGTGCACGTCGTGGCGACCGGCAAGGACGCCGCGGTGTTCGAGGCGGCCGAGGCGCTGGCCACCCAGCTGGTGGGGGCGGGGCTCACCGTGCTCTACGACGACCGGCCCAAGGTGTCGCCCGGGGTGAAGTTCAAGGACGCCGAGCTGCTCGGGATGCCGACGATCGTCACGGTCGGGCGCGGACTGGCCGACGGTGTGGTCGAGCTGCGCGACCGCGCGAGCGGGGAGCGCGAGGAGGTCCCGGTCGCCGACGCTGCGGCCCGCGTGCTGGCCGCCGTCCGCGCCTGACCGGTCAGCCGCGGGCGAGGACCCGGTAGCGGGACGGCGTCACGCCGTACGCGGCCCGGAACGCGCGGCCGAAGACCGACGGGTCGGCGAAGCCGCAGCGGTGCGCCAGCGCGGTGAGCGACAGCTCCCGCGCGCCGCTGCGGGCCAGCTCCTCGCGGGCCCGCTCCAGTCGCCGCCGCCGGACGTAGCGGGCCACGGTGTCCTCCTCGCCGGCGAACAGCCGGTGCAGCTGGCGGACCGACACGAAGTGGGCCGCCGCGATCGACCGCGGGTCGAGCCCGGGATCGGCGAGGTGCTCCTCCACGTGCGCCCGGACGGCGGCGAGCAGGTCCCGGTCCGCCCGCGCCGCCCCTCCCGGTGACCGGTCGCCGCCGGCGGCGGTGGTGACCAGCTCGAGCAGCTCCCCGGCGAGCCGGTCACCGGGGTCGGCGTCGACGGCGTCGTCGCTGCGCACAAGGTCGGCCAGCATGCGGCCGAGCACCCCGGTCAGCCCGTGCCGCCCGTCCATCCGCCGGGCGGTGAGCCCGTGCGCGGGCGCCGCCGGGTCGGGCCGACACCACGTGAGCACCAGCAGCGACCACGCGGGCGCGCCGGGACCGGCCCGCAGCTCCCACGCGAACGGCCGGTCGGTGACGTAGACGGCGTAGTCGCCGGGGTCGAGCCGGCAGTCCCGCCCGTCCTGCTGCAGCCGTGCCGCGCCCTGCTCGAGGAGCCCGACCTGCACGAAGTGCCGGCGGTCGGCCCGCGCCAGGCCCGCGGTCCGGCGGGCCAGCTGGTCCACCGACCGCACCCGGGACAGCTGCAGCGAGCCCACGGCCCGGCTGCGCACCTCACCGGCGAGCGCGCCGTCGGTGGCGGGGGAGACGTCGAGGTCCACGAAGTGCTCACCCAGCAGGTCCCGCCAGGACCGCAGCCCGGCGGAGCGTGCGGTCGTCGGTGTCGGCATGGCGGGCCTCGCTGACGGTCGGCCGCGCGCCTGCGCGGCACCGATGCGGACCAGGGGGACGACGGTCCGGGAGGGAGGCTGCCACGCGCCACGGCCGGGTGGAAGGCGCGGCTGCCACCCGACGGTCCGGCGCTGGTCGTCGAGGGCCTGGCACGCGGCGTCGAGTCCGTGCCGCGGGGGCGCGCCACGATCGGCGGCACCGGACGCCGGCGCGGACCGGCCCCGAGCGAGGAGGGCCCCATGACGCTGACCGACCTACCGATGCCGGGGACGGCCACGGTGCACGGCGCCTGCCCGTGCGACTGCCCGGACACCTGCGCGTTCGAGGTGACCGTCGTGGACGGCGTCGCCACCCGCCTGCGGGGCGACCGCTCGCACCCGTTCACCCGCGGTGGGCTGTGCGTGAAGATGAACGACTACGAGCGGACCGTCTACAGCTCCGACCGCGTGCTGTACCCGATGCGGCGGACCGGCCCCAAGGGCAGCGGCCGGTTCGAGCGGATCTCCTGGGACGCCGCGCTCGACGAGATCGCCGCCCGCTTCACCGAGATCGCGGAGACCTCCGGCCCGGAGGCGATCATGCCGGTGAGCTACCTGGGCACGCAGGGGATCCTCAACGGGCTCAACGTCGGCGACCCGTTCTTCAACCGGCTCGGCGCCACCATCAGCGAGCGCACCTACTGCGACTCGGGTTCGTGCACCGCGTACGCGATGACGGTGGGCCCGACCGCCGGCGTCGACCCGGAGTCGTTCGTGCACGCCCGCTACATCGTCATCTGGGCGAACAACATGCTCAGCACCAACCTGCACCTGTGGCCGTTCGTGGCCGAGGCGCAGCGCCGGGGCGCCAAGGTCGTCGTCATCGACCCGGTCCGGCACCGGACGGCGCGACACGCGGACTGGTACATCCCCATCCGCCCCGGCACCGACGGTGCGCTGGCACTGGCCATGATGCACGTGATCATCGGCGAGGGGCTGACCGACGAGGACTACGTGGCCCGGTACACGGTGGGGTACGAGGAGCTCGCCGAGCGGGTCCGGCAGTACACGCCGGAATGGGCCAGCGGCGAGACCGGCATCCCGGCCGACGACATCCGGACGCTGGCCCGTGAGTACGCGGCGGCCAGCCCGTCGGTGATCCGCATCGGGGTGGCGATCGAGCGGCACGCCGGCGGCGGGCAGACCGTGCGGGCCATCTCCTGCCTGCCGGCGCTCACCGGCGCGTGGCGCAGGCCCGGCGGCGGCCTGCTGCAGCTCCCCCTGTGGGCGTTCCCCGTCAACTTCCCGGCCTTCCTCGGCGCGGAGTTCATCCGCCCCGGCACCCGGGTGGTGAACCAGTGGCTGCTCGGCCGGGCGCTGACCGGGAGGCTCGCGCTCGACCCGCCGATCCGGGCGCTGATGGTCTACAACAGCAACCCGGTGGTGGTCTGCCCCGAGCAGGACGAGATGGTCGCCGGGCTGTCGCGGGAGGACCTGTTCACCGTCGTCAGCGAGCACTTCATGACCGACACCGCCGACTTCGCCGACATCGTGCTGCCCGCCACCACCCAACTGGAACAGCGTGACCTGATGTTCTCGTGGGGCCACCTCTACGTGACCATGAACACCCCGGCCATCGCGCCGCTGGGGGAGGCGGTGTCCAACACCGAGCTGTTCCGCCGCCTGGCCGCGCGGATGGGGTTCACCGAGCCGGTCTTCACGCGCACCGACGAGGAGATGATCGAGGTCGCGTTCGACTGGTCGTCGCCGGTGCTGGAGGGCATCACGCCCGAGACGCTCGAGCGTGACGGCTGGGCCCGCCTGCGGCTGCCCGGCCCGGACGAGTACGCGCCGCACGCCGAGGGCGGCTTCCCGACGCCGTCGGGGAAGGTCGAGTTCCTCTCCTCGGCCGCCGCAGGCGGGAACTTCGTCCTGCCGCTGTTCCGGCAGGGCTCCACCGAGCACCAGTCGGGGGAGCCGGTCGACCCGTTGCCGCACTACGTCCCGCCCCGGGAGGCGCCCGGCAGCGGGCCGTTCCCGCTGACCCTGCTGTCGCCGAAGTCGCACGCCTACCTCAACTCCAGCTTCGCCGACCGGCCGGGGCAGCAGCGGGTGCAGGGCGGCGACACCGTCGTCCACATGCACCCGCGGGACGCCGCGACCCGGGGGCTGGCCGACGGCGCGCCGGTCCACGTCGTCAACGACCGGGGCCGGTTCGCCGCGCGGCTGCAGGTGACCGACGACGTCGCGCCGGGCGTGGTGGTCTCCCCGATGGGCGGCTGGCGCAAGCACGCCGGCGGCGCCACGGTGAACGCGCTGAGCCCCTCGGTCTTCGCCGACCTGGGCCGGGCGCCGACGTTCTCCGACAACCTGGTGGAGGTGCAGCCGGCCTGAGGGAGGGCCCCGTCCTCCGCACGGCTCGCGGGCTCGACGGGAGCCTCCGGAGGGGGCCGTCCGCCGGCGGACGGGATCCCCTCGGCCGTCTGGCACAATGGACGGTCGAACACGGCGGTGGGCGGCCCTCTCACCGTTGCCGGCCGTGTCCAGCCGCACCGCCCCCGGCGTACCCCCACGCGCCGCACGGGCGGGCACACGACCTGCGTTCGAGGAGAACACCACACACCGTGGCCACCAAGATCAAGCTCATGCGCCTGGGCAAGATGCGCGCCCCGTACTACCGCATCGTCGTCGCCGACGCCCGCACCAAGCGGGACGGTCGCTCGATCGAGACGATCGGCAAGTACCACCCGAAGGAGGACCCCTCCTACATCGAGGTCGACTCCGAGCGCGCGCAGTACTGGCTCGGTGTCGGCGCCCAGCCGACCGAGGCCGTCGCCGCCATCTTCCGGGTCACCGGTGACTGGCAGAAGTTCAAGGGCGAGCCCGCCCCGCCGCCCATGAAGGTCGCCGCCCCGAAGCCGGACAAGAAGGCGCTCTACGAGGAGGCCGTCCGCAACGCCGGTGGTGAGGAGCCGGCCGCCGGCGCCACCACGCCCAAGAAGAAGGCCGCGCCCAAGGCCGACGACGCGGCTGACGCCGCCGAGACGCCCGCCGAGTAAGACGTGCTCGAAGAGGCGCTCGAGCACCTGGTCAAGGGCATCGTCGACCACCCCGAGGACGTCACGGTCGACCTGCTCAGCAACCGTCGCGGCAAGACCCTCGAGGTCCGGGTGCACCCCGACGACCTCGGCAAGGTCATCGGCCGCGGAGGCCGCACCGCCAAGGCGCTGCGCACCGTGATGACCGGCGTCGGGGGGCGCGGCCTGCGGGTCGACGTCGTCGACACCGACGGGCGCTGAGTCCTCTCCTCGTTGAGCGCAGACGCCAGCAACCCCACCGACACCGTGGTGGTCGGCCGCATCGGCCGGCCCCACGGTGTCCGTGGTGAGGTGACCGTCGAGGTCCGCACCGACGACCCCGACCTCCGGTTCGCCCCCGGGGCGGTCCTCCGGACCGACCCCGCCGACCGCGGGCCGCTGACCGTCACGGGACGGCGCTGGCACCGCGAGGTGCTCCTCCTGCAGTTCGAGGGCCCCGGCGGCCGCGCGGTGGACAGCCGTGAGGTGGCCGAGGAGTACCGCGACACCGAGCTGCACGTCCCGGTCGCCGACCTCCCCGAGCTCGACGACCCGGACGCCTTCTACGACCACCAGCTGGTCGGCCTCGACGCCCGCCTCCCCGACGGCACCGTGCTCGGGGAGGTCGTTGCAGTACGTCACGAGGGCGCCGACCTGCTCGTCGTCCGCCGGGCCGGGGGCGGCCAGCTGCTCGTCCCCTTCGTGACGGCGATCGTCCCCACCGTCGACCTGGCCGGCGGGTTCTGCGTCGTGGACCCGCCCGAGGGCCTGCTGGACCTGTGAACGGACAGGCGCAGGACCATCCCGACGTGGCCGGCTACCGGATCGACGTCGTCACGATCTTCCCCGAGTACCTCGCGCCGCTGCGCCAGTCACTGCTGGGCAAGGCCGCCGAGCGCGGCCTGGTGAGCATCGGCGTGCACGACCTGCGGCAGTGGACCGACGACCTGCACCGCACCGTCGACGACGCCCCCTACGGCGGCGGCCCCGGCATGGTCATGCGCCCCGAGCCGTGGGGGCGGGCGCTGGACGCGGTCCGACGGCCCGGCACCCGGCTGGTCGTGCCCACGCCCGCCGGACGCCCGTTCACCCAGGCCACGGCGGCGCAGTGGGCCGCCGAGCCGGGCCTGGTCTTCGCCTGCGGCCGCTACGAGGGCATCGACCAGAGGGTCGCCGACTGGGCGGCCGACGCGGGCCCGGTGTCGGAGGTCTCGATCGGCGACTACGTGCTCGCCGGCGGCGAGTCCGCCGTGCTGGTCATGGTCGAGGCGGTCACCCGCCTCCTGCCCGGCGTGGTGGGCAACCGGGAGTCGGTGGAGCTCGACTCGCACGCCGACGGCCTGCTCGAGGGGCCGTCCTACACCCGTCCGGCCTCGTGGCGGGGCCACGACGTGCCCCCGGTGCTGCTCTCCGGCGACCACGCCGCGATCGCCCGCTGGCGGCGCGCGGAGTCCCTGCGCCGGACGGCGGCCCGCCGTCCCGACCTGCTGGCCGCCCTGCCCGAGGACGCGCTCACGCCTGCCGACCGGGCGGCGCTCGAGGGGCCGTGAGCGACCGCGCGTGGGTGCGTCCGACGGCCCGGGTCGTCGTCCTGGACCCCGCCGGGCGGGTCCTGCTGCTCGGCGCCCGGCTGACCGACCCCGCCGTCCCGCCGGGCGAGGTGCTGTTCTGGTACACCCCCGGCGGGGGCGTGGAGGACGGCGAGAGCGTGCGCGCGGCCGCCGTCCGGGAGCTGGCCGAGGAGATCGGACTGGTCGTCGAGCCCGACGACCTGGAGGGCCCGGTGTGGTTCCGGCGACACGTCGGCCCGTTCGCCGGGGTGCAGATCGACTCGCGCGAGACCTTCTTCGTCCTGCGCGACGTCGTCCACGACGTCGACCCGAGCGGCCGCACCGAGCTGGAACTGCTGGGGGAGGAGCCGCACCGCTGGTGGACCGCCGCGGAGGTCGCCGCGAGCCCGGTCCCCATGGCCCCACGGGAGCTGGCGACGCTGCTGCCGGAACTGCTGGCGGGCCCGTGGGCGGGGCCGCCGCGCTTCGTCGGCTGAAGATGTGGCACAGTAGAGAGCTGCTGCGGACCGTCGGCTCCTCGACTCCGACCTCCTCCCGGAGCGCAGCTCCCCGGATCGGACAGCCGGGGCCGCTCGCTGTCCGCACCGCAGAAGACGTAACCGCTAGGACAGGACTGCCGCGATGAACACCCTGGACGTACTCGACGCCGACTCGCTGCGCGACGACATCCCCGAGTTCCGCCCGGGCGACACCGTCAAGGTGCACGTGCGCGTCATCGAGGGCAACCGCTCGCGCATCCAGGTCTTCCAGGGTGTGGTCATCCGCCGTCAGGGCGGTGGCATCCGCGAGACCTTCACCGTCCGCAAGGTCAGCTTCGGTGTCGGCGTGGAGCGCACCTTCCCGGTGCACACCCCGGTCGTCGAGAAGATCGAGGTGCTGACCCGCGGTGACGTCCGCCGCGCCAAGCTGTACTACCTCCGCGAGCTGCGCGGCAAGGCCGCCAAGATCAAGGAGAAGCGCGAGACCGTCTCTCGCTGACACGCTCCCGGCCGGGTTCCCCGGCTCAGTACGGCGGGTCTCCCGCGGCCGTACGCTGCTCTCGATGAGCAGTGACCGGCCCGGGAGGCCCGCCGACGTCGTTCCGGAGGGCGAGGAGCCCCGCGGGGCCGGAGCCGCCGAGGCAGCCGGCGGGGGCCGCGTCGGCGAGGTGACCGGGCCGGTGGGCCGCGTTCCCCGCCGGCTGCGGCGACGTGAGCGTCAGCAGGCGCAGAAGGGCTCGCTGCTGCGGGAACTGCCCGTGCTGCTGCTCGTGGCCTTCGTCCTCGCCCTCCTGGTGAAGACCTTCCTCGTCCAGGCCTTCTTCATCCCCTCCGGGTCGATGGAGCGCACGCTGCACGGGTGCCCCGGCTGCACCGGTGACCGGGTGCTGGTCAACAAGGTGCCCTACTGGTTCGGCGAGCCGGAGCCCGGCGACATCGTCGTCTTCGAGGGGCCGGACACCTGGTCGCCGGAGGTGGACGTCGCCGAGCCCGGCAACTGGCTCTCCGGTGCGCTCCTGTGGCTCGGGCGGGCGGTGGGCGTGGCCCCGCCCAGCGAGGACGACTTCGTCAAGCGGGTCATCGCCACCGAGGGGCAGACCGTGCAGTGCTGCGACGCCGAGGGCCGGGTCACCGTGGACGGCGAGCCGCTCGACGAGCCCTACATCTACCAGGACACCCCGCCGGAGAGCCGGGCGTTCGGCCCCGTCACGGTGCCCGAGGGCCGGCTGTGGGTCATGGGCGACCACCGGTCGGCGTCGGCGGACTCCCGCGTCCACGTCGGCGACCAGTACGCCGGCACGGTCGGCGTGGACGACGTCATCGGCAAGGCCGCCCTGATCGTGTGGCCGCTGGAGCGCTTCGACACCCTCGACTCACCCGACATCCAGGGCTCGGAGGCGTCCGCGTCCGGTGCGGGGTCGGCGGTGCCGGAGTCCGGTGCGACCGCACTCGCCGCTCCCTACGCCCTGGGGCTGGTCGGGGCCGTCCCCCTGACCGCCTGGCGGCGACGCCGGCGAGCCCGCCGCGGCTGACCCGCTCCCGCAGGTCCGAGACCCGCCCTCCCGACCCGGGACGGCGGGTCTCGTCGGCTGCGGGCGCGTCCGATCCCGCCCCGAGAATGGCATCGGCATGTCGACATCCATTAACCGGTCACCATTTGCCGCGTTACCGGTGTGACTGCGACTACGGAGGAAGGGGTCCGGGGAGTCCGTTCCGAATTCTCCCGAGAATTCTCGGAAAAGGGTTCAAGCAGCGGCCTCACCCGTCCGATGGATGTGGTGAGAGTTCCCGATTGTGTGAAACGGAGTCAGTTGTGTCCGCACCCCTGGGTAGCACCGCCCGCGGCGTCACCCGCGTGCTCATCCTCGCCGACGCCCCCGTCCTGCGCCGGGGCCTGGTGAGCATGATCAACGAGACCGCCGGCATGCAGTCGGTCGGGACGCCGGGGGAACTGCGTCGCGCGCTGACCCTGTTCGAGACCGCCCGCCCCGACGCCGTCGTCGTCGAGCTCGGCCAGGGCCGTGCCGCCACGCTCAACGCCTGCCGGGACCTGCGCCGCCGGAACCCGCGGGTGACGATCGTCGCCGTCGGCACCTCCGAGGACCCCGCCGTGGTGAACGAGGCGCTGGCCGCCGGCGTCCGCGGCTACCTCATGATCAACACCTCGCCGACGCTGCTGGGCTGGGCGATCCTGGCCGCGCGGGCCGGCCGCACCGTGGTGGACCCGCAGATCCGCCGCGTCGAGCCCTCCGCCACCCCCGCGGCCAAGCCCTTCGCGCCGGAGGTGCCGCTGACCCGGCGTGAGTCCGACGTCCTCGACGAGCTGATCCAGGGCCAGTCGAACCGGCAGATCGGCCGCAACCTGTTCATCAGCGAGGACACCGTCAAGTCCCACGTCAAGGCCATCCTGCGCAAGCTCGGTGCCCGCGACCGGGCCCACGCGGTCTCCCTGGTGCTCTCCTCCCGCAACGGTGGGTGCACCTGCGGCGCCCACAGCCTCGCGCCGGCCGCCCCGGCCGAGGTCTGATCCCCCGACTCCGGGTTCCGCCCGTGGTGTGCTGCCACCGGCGAGGACACCGGGACGCCCGTCCGGACCGTCCGCCTCCTCGGCGGTCCGCCGGGCGTCGACCGGGCCGCCCGGCGGCCCGACCGTCCACGGGCCGGCTCCCCGCGACCCCGGGGGCCGGCCCGTGGCGTCTCCCGATGCGGAACGGCTGAGCGCACCTCCACCGTCGGGTTCGTGTCCACCGCGCCCGCCGCTCGGTGGGGTACGCGGCCGGTCCCCCGGCGCCGCCGCCCACGACCGGTCCGGCGGCGCCGGGGGAGGCGCCGTCCCGTCGCTCCCGGGTCGTACTGTCGGACCGCGATGGTCCTGAGTCCCACCCCAGCTCCCGCCGCTCCCGGCGCGCGCGTCCGGAGGGCGGCGCCGGTCGACGACCGCCCCGATGCCCTCTGGGAGATGGAGCGGTCCCTGCGCCGCCGCGGCTTCGCCTCCGTCGCCGGTGCCGACGAGGCGGGCCGCGGCGCCTGCGCCGGCCCCCTGGTCGCCGCGGCCTGCGTGCTGCCCCCCGGTCGCCGCGGGCGGGTGCCGGGGCTCGCCGACTCCAAGCTGCTCTCCCCGGCGACGCGGGAGCGGGTCCACGACGAGATCCTCGACCGCGCCGTCGCCTGGTCGGTCGTCGTCATCCCGGTGGCCGACCTCGACGCCCGCGGCATGCACGTCACCAACATCGAGGCGCTGCGCCGGGCGGTGTGGAACCTCGACCCGGGCGCGGACTACGTCCTCACCGACGGGTTCCCCGTCCCCGGGCTGGCCCGGCCGACGCTCGCGGTCTGGAAGGGCGACCGGGTGGCGGCCTGCGTGGCGGCGGCGTCGGTGCTGGCGAAGGTGACCCGGGACCGCATCATGCTGGACCTGCACGAGCGCTGGCCCGAGTACGACTTCGCCGGCCACAAGGGCTACATCACCGACGTGCACAGCGCCGCCCTGGACCGTCACGGCCCCTGCCCCGAGCACCGGATGCGCTTCGTCAACGTGGCCCGCGCCCGAGCCGCACACGCCGAACGGGCATCCCAGCTGACCGGCTCGGCCGACATGGTCGATGATGGACCCATGCGCCATGTGTCCGGAGAGCCACGATGAGCACCGAGGACCTGGAGAAGTACGAGACCGAGATGGAGCTGCAGCTCTATCGCGAGTACCGGGACATCGTCCGGCAGTTCACCTACGTGGTGGAGACCGAGCGGCGCTTCTACCTGGCCAACGCCGTCGACCTGCAGGTGCGGGAGGCGGGGGGCGAGGTGTACTTCGAGCTGAAGCTCTCCGACGCCTGGGTCTGGGACATGTACCGCCCGGCGCGGTTCGTGCGCAACGTGCGGGTGCTGACGTTCAAGGACGTCAACGTCGAGGAGCTGGACAAGCCCGACCTCGAGCTGCCCGAGGGACCACGCCTGACCTGACACCCCTCGGAGGGTGCCCGTGCCCGGCTGATCGCGGTCGCGGCGGATCCACAGCCCCGCGGCTGTCCACAGACCGGTCGCGAGGGTGGTGGCGGGATCGCCCGCGGCCGACGGTCGGCGGGTGCGAACGACATCGGATCTCGGCGCCCACGGCGAGCGCATCGCCGCCGCGTACCTCACGGACAGGGGGCTGCGGGTCCTCGACCGGAACTGGCGCTGCCGGGACGGTGAGCTCGACATCGTCGCCCGCGAGGGCGACGCCCTCGTCTTCTGCGAGGTGAAGACCCGCCGGGCGGTCGGGTTCGGGCACCCGGTGGAGGCGGTGGGGGCGGTCAAGCAGCGCCGGCTCCGGACCCTCGCCCAGCGGTGGCTGGCCGCCCACGACGAGCACGCGCCCGAACTGCGCTTCGACGTGGTCGGCGTGCTCGTCCGGCCGGCGGTACCCGCGGTGGTCACGCACCTGCGGGCGGCGTTCTCGTGACGCTGGCGCGCACGTGGTCCGTCGGCCTGACCGGCGTGCACGGGGCCGTGGTCGAGGTCGAGGTCGACATGTCGGCCGGCGTCCCCGGCGTCGTCCTCGTCGGCCTGCCCGACGCCGTGGTCCGTCAGTCGGTGGACCGCGTGCGGGCGGCCGTGGTGAACACCGGCGGGCGGTGGCCCCTGCGGCGGATCACGATCGGCCTGTCGCCGGCGTCGATGCCCAAACAGGGCAGCGGGTTCGACCTCGCCCTCGCCATGGCGGTGCTCGCCGCCGACGGCGCGGTCCCCGCCGAGGCCGTCGGCGGCCTGGTGCTCCTCGGTGAGCTGGGGCTCGACGGCTCGGTGCGTGCGGTCCGGGGCGTGTTGCCGGCCGTCCTGGCCGCGGCCCGGGCGGGCCACCGGACCGTCGTGGTGCCGGCCGGGAACGCCGAGGAGGCGGCCCTGGTCGACAGCGTCGAGGTGCTCGCCGTCGGCACCCTCGCCGACCTCGTCGCCCACGCGAAGGGTGTCTGCGCGCTGCCCCGGCACACCCGCCGTCCGCTCGCGCCGCCCCCACCCGGGCCCGACCTCGGGGACGTCGTCGGCCAGGCCGTCGGCCGCCGGGCGGTGGAGGTCGCGGCGGCGGGCGGGCACCACCTGTTCCTGACGGGGCCCCCGGGTGCGGGGAAGACGATGCTCGCCGAGCGGCTGCCCGGCCTGCTGCCGGAGCTCGACGAGCAGGCGGCCCTCGAGGTCACCGCGATCCACTCCGTGGCGGGCACGCTGCCGCCGGACGCACCGCTGGTCACCCGTCCCACGTTCGAGGCGCCGCACCACTCGGCGACGATGGCCGCGCTCGTCGGAGGGGGCTCCGGGGTGATCCGTCCCGGGGCGCTGTGCCGCGCCCACCGTGGCGTCCTGTTCCTCGACGAGGCGCCGGAGTTCCCGCGGGCCGTGCTCGACACGTTGCGCCAGCCGCTCGAGCGGGGCCAGGTGACGATCTCGCGGGCCAGCGGTGCCGCGACGTTCCCGTGCCGCACCCAGCTGGTGCTGGCCGCCAACCCGTGTCCCTGCGCGAGCGCGGCCGGGGACGCCGCCTGCACCTGCAGCGCCCTGGAGCGCCGGCGGTACCGGTCCCGCCTGTCGGGGCCACTGCTGGACCGCATCGACCTGCGGGTGGACCTCCCGGCGGTCACCCGCGCCGCCTGGCTGGAGGCCGGCTCGGCGCCGGAGCCGACGGCCGTGGTGGCCGGGCGGGTGCAGGAGGCGCGCGCAGCGGCCGCGGCACGGCTGCACGGCACGGGGCTGACCCTCAACAGCCACGTCCCTGGTCGGCTGCTGCGCGACCGCTGGTCACCGCCGCGGTCGGCGCTGCACCTGGTCGAGCGGGCGCTGGAGCGCGGGGCGTTGTCGGTGCGTGGCCACGACCGGGTGCTGCGCGTGGCCTGGACCCTCGCCGACCTGGCGGGCCGGGCGGTCCCCGGCGCCGACGACGTGGCCGAGGCCCTCGGCATGCGGCTGCAGCGGGTGGCGGCATGAGCGCCGTGCCCGGCCTGGACGAGGACATGGAGCGGGGGCTCGTCGAGCCGCTCGGGGGTGACGGGGACGCTCCGCCGGCCGTGCGGCGCGCCCGGGCGTGGCTCAGCCGGGCGGCCGAACCGGGCAGCGTCGTCTTCTGGCGGTTCGTCGAGGACGCCGGGCCGGTGGAGGCGGTGCGGCGACTGCGCAGTGGCCGCGCCCCCGACGCCGTCCGGGCGCTCGTGGGCGCGCGGGTGGACCAGGACACGACCGCGGCCGACCTGCTGCGGGCCCAGCGGTGCGGAGCGCGCCTCGTGGTCCCGGAGGACGACGAGTGGCCCGGTCTGCTGCTGCACGCGCTCACCGTCGCCACCAGCGAGGAGTCCGCCGACCCCCGCCGGCAGTCACCCCGCACCACCGCACCCGTGCCACCGCTCGCCCTGTGGGTGCGCGGGCCGGCCCGGCTCGACGCACTGGTCGACCGGTCGGTGGCGGTCGTCGGCTCCCGGGCGTCGACCGCCTACGGCGAGCACGTGGCCGGCGAGCTCGGGCACCAGCTGGGGGAGCGCGGCTGGACGGTGGTCTCCGGGGGCGCCTTCGGGATCGACGCCGCGGCACACCGGGGTGCGCTGGCCACCGGGGCCCCGACGATCGCCGTCCTGGCCTGTGGGATCGACCGGGTCTACCCCGCGGCGCACGGCGCCCTGTTCCACCGCATCGCGGAGGAGGGACTGCTGGTCAGCGAGTGGCCGCCGGGCGCGGCTCCGCACAAGCACCGCTTCCTGGTGCGCAACCGGCTGATCGCCGGCCTCACCCGCGGCACCGTCGTCGTCGAGGCCGCCGCCCGGTCCGGTGCGCAGGCGACCGCGCGCCGGGCCCACCGGCTGGGCCGGCCGGTGATGGTGGTGCCCGGTCCGGTCACCTCGGCGATGTCGGTGGGGTGCCACGACCTGCTGCGCGACGCCGAGCTGGACGCGGTGCTGGTGGGCGATGCCGGCCACGTCGTCGAGGCGGTCGGCCGGCTGGGGGAGGACCTCGCCGAGCTCCCGGCGCGGCCGGCCGACCGACGCGACGGGCTCTCCGACGTCGCGGTACGGGTCCTCGACGCCTGTCCGGTCCGGGCCGGGGTCAGCCCCGAGCGCCTGGCCGCCGTCGCCGGGTGCGACGTCCTCGACGTCCTGCGGGTGCTGCCCGCCCTGGAGCTGGCCGACCTGGTGGAGTGGACCGGCACCGGCTGGCGGCTGGCCCGACCGGAGGAGGGCCTCGACACCCGGTGACGCAGCGGGCGGGGACCGGGGTCGGCGCGGCGGCTTGACCCCCGGCGGGCGGCGACGGACGGTTCCGGGGTGAGCGCCCGGACCGTCGACGCGCGCGCAGCCCTGCCGCCGGCGCTCGCGGAGGCGCTGTCCGGGTACGAGGAGCACCTGCGCACCCAGCGGGACCTGTCCGACCACACCGTGCGCGGTTACGTCGGTGACGCGGTCTGGCTGTTGGACCACCTCGCCCGCCGCGGCGGCACCCGCGTCGACGACCTCGACCTCACCGCCCTGCGCAGCTGGCTGGCCCAGGGCCGCACGCGCGGCGCCGGCCGCGCCACCACCGCGCGGCGGGCCGCTGCGGCCCGCTCGTTCACCGGATGGCTGCGGCGCGCCGGCCTGACCCCCGAGGACGTCGGCCTGCGGCTGGTCAGCCCCAAGGCCCACCGCGCGCTGCCCGACGTCCTGGCGCCGGACCAGGCGCGCACCGCGCTGGAGTCCGCCCAGGGGGCCGAGGAACCGGTCGGACTGCGGGACGCCCTGGTGCTCGAGCTGCTCTACGCCAGCGGCATCCGGGTCAGCGAGCTGGTCGGCCTGGACGTCGACGACGTCGACCGTGGGCGCCGCCTGCTCCGGGTGCTGGGCAAGGGCCGCAAGGAGCGCAGCGTCCCCTACGGCGTCCCTGCGGAGCGCGCGCTCGACGCCTGGCTCACCCGCGGGCGACCCGCCCTGGCCACCGCCGAGTCGGGGCCGGCACTGCTGCTCGGCCGCCGCGGACGGCGGCTGGACCCCCGCGAGGCGCGCCGCGTGGTGCACGCCGCGATGGCCGCCGTGCCGGGTGCCCCCGACATCGGGCCGCACGGCCTGCGGCACTCCGCCGCCACTCACGTGCTCGAGGGTGGCGCGGACCTGCGGTCGGTGCAGGAACTGCTGGGTCACGCCAGCCTCGCGACCACCCAGATCTACACGCACGTGACGGTTGAGCGCCTGCGTGCCGTCCACGCCCAGGCGCACCCGCGCGCCTGAGCGGAGTGCTCCCCGTGTCTGACACAGTTGAGGTGCGCTCGATCGAGTCGCCCCACACCGCAGTGCCCACCCCGAGGCCGCCGACGGCAGGCCTCCGACCAGTCGGGAGAGCGACCGTGCCCGAGGCCACCATCCACCGGCGTGACGAGACCCACGGCGACGCCGACGCAGCGCTGGCCGAGCTGTGGGCGTACTACGTGGCCGACCGCGACCCCGGGCTGCGGGACCGGCTCATCCTGCACTACGCCCCGCTGGTGAAGTACGTCGCCGGCCGCGTGGGCAGCGGCCTGCCCGCACACGTCGAGCAGGCCGACCTCGTCTCCTACGGGACGTTCGGGCTGATCGACGCGATCACCCGGTACCAGCCCTCCCGCGAGGTGAAGTTCGAGAGCTACGCGATGGCGCGCATCCGCGGCGCGATCATCGACGAGTTGCGCAGCACCGACTGGATCCCGCGCTCGGTCCGGATGAAGGCCCGCCAGTTCGAGCGGACCGTGGCCACCCTCGAGAGCCGGCTGCGCCGCAGCCCCACCGACGAGGAGGTGGCCGCGGAGATGGACATGGACGTCGAGGACGTGCGCAAGTTCCTCGGCCAGCTCTCCCTGGTCAACGTCGTCGCCCTCGACGAGCTGCTCTCCGACGACGAGGGCGGCGCACCCCGGCTGGTCGACACCCTGCAGGACACCAGCGCCCTGGACCCGCAGGCGATGGCCGAGCACGGGGAGGCCCGCCAGCTCCTGGCCCGCGCCGTCGAGCAGCTGCCCGAGCGGGAGAAGGTCGTCGTCAGCCTCTACTACTTCGAGGGCCTCACCCTCGCCGACATCGGGCGCGTGCTCGGCGTGACCGAGAGCCGGATCTGCCAGCTGCACACCAAGGCCGTCCTGCACCTGCGCACCAAGCTCGCCGACATCGCCTGACGACCACCCGCCCACACCGGCTGACGGCCGGCACGGTCGCCGTGGTCCTCCGGCACGCCCCGCTGCCGGTCAGACCGGGGCAGGAGTCGGCGTCCCGCCACCCCGACCCCCGACGGCGAGCCCCCGCCGCCTGACGACGGAGCGGCCAGGAGCCCACCGGGTCGCGCGCTCGTACCGCCTCACCGGCGCCGGCGGCGCTCACCCCATCGGCAGCAGCCGCACCTCCGGCGGACGCAGGAGCGACAGCGGGTCGAGGTAGGCCTCGCCGCGGCGCAGCCCCCAGTGCAGGCACGCCGCCGCCGGGCACCCGGCGTGCCCCTCGGCCAGGGTGCCGATGGGCGAGCCCCGCGTCACGGCCTGCCCCGCGCCCACGCCCGGCGTGACCGGCTCGTAGGTGGTGCGCAGGCCACCGGGGTGGTCGACGCTGACCACCGGCCGCCCGGCCACCGACCCGGCGAAGGCGACGACGCCGTCCCCGGCCGCCAGGACCACCGCCCCGGGGGAGCCCGCCAGGTCCACGCCCCGGTGGCCGGAGCCGTAGCGGTCCGGCGGGGGGTCGAAGAACCGGGTCACCGCGCCCTCCAGCGGCCGCACCCAGAGTGCGGCGGCGGACGGCGCCCCGGGCTCGGCGAGGGCGGGCGCCGGCGCCAGTAGCCAGGCGGCGGCGAGGAGGGCGACGGTCAGGACACGCACGGGAGGACCCTGCCGCGGGCCGGGGCGGCAGCGGGCGGGGACCGGCGGGCTGTGGATGCGCCCGGCCTCTGGGGAGGGGGACGGCCGAGTGGGGCGTATGCTGCTCGGTGCGACCCGTCTCGTGCGGGTCGACTTCGCGCGTCCTCACTCCCGCCGCACGACGGCGGGGCGGTCGCCACCTCGGTCCCCACGGTCCTCCCGCGGGGTGGTGTGGCGCCCGGACGCCAGGGCGGAGCACCACCCGGTGCCCGCGACAACCGAGGAGCGCGGCCGCCCGGCGGCCGCGCGCACACAGGAAGGCTGCGGCCATGGCAGTCGTCAGCATGAAGCAGCTGCTCGACAGCGGCGTGCACTTCGGGCACCAGACCCGTCGCTGGAACCCGAAGATGAAGCGCTTCATCTTCACCGAGCGCAACGGCATCTACATCATCGACCTGCAGCAGACGCTCGGGTACATCGACAACGCGTACGAGTTCGTCAAGCAGACCGTCGCCCACGGTGGCTCGATCCTGTTCATCGGGACCAAGCGCCAGGCGCAGGAGGTCATCGCCGAGCAGGCGCAGCGGGTCGGCATGCCCTACGTCAACCAGCGCTGGCTGGGCGGCATGCTCACCAACTTCCAGACCGTGCACAAGCGGCTCCAGCGACTCAAGGAGCTCGAGGACATGGAGCAGACCGGCGTGCTGGTCAGCCTGTCCAAGAAGGAGCAGCTGGTCCTCAGCCGCGAGAAGGCCAAGCTCGAGCGCAGCCTCGGCGGTATCCGCGACATGCAGAAGGTGCCCAGCGCCGTCTGGATCGTGGACACCAAGAAGGAGCACATCGCCGTCGGCGAGGCCCGCAAGCTGGGCATCCCGGTCGTCGCGATCCTCGACACCAACTGCGACCCCGACGAGGTCGACTACAAGATCCCGGGCAACGACGACGCCATCCGCAGCGCCGCCCTGCTCACCCGCGTGATCGCCGACGCGGTGGCCGAGGGCCTCATGGCCCGCTCGGCCGCGCAGGCCAACGCCGGTCGCGAGGACGGCGAGCAGCCGGCCATCGGTGGCGACGAGCCGCTGGCCGACTGGGAGCGCGAGCTGCTCACCGGCCAGCAGGCCGACGCTGGCGCCACCCCGCTCCCGGAGACCCCGGCCGAGGCGCCGCAGGTCACCGCGAACGAGGTCGCCCCGGTCGAGGGTGTCCCCGCCACCGGCGACACCGCGACCGGCACCCAGGGCGCCCAGAACGGCTGAGGGAGGGCCCGTCCTCCTCACCCCTGTACACCCGGGCTGAGGAGGACGGGGCCACCTCCCACCGCACTCCGCGAGGCCGTGCGCCCCGCCCCACCACATCTGAGAAGGAAGTGACATGGCTGGCTTCACCGCTGCCGACGTCAAGCGTCTCCGCGACGCCACCGGCGCCGGGATGATGGACTGCAAGAAGGCCCTCACCGAGGCCGACGGCGACTACGACAAGGCCGTCGAGCTGCTGCGCATCAAGGGCGCCAAGGACGTCGGCAAGCGCCTCGAGCGCTCCACGACCAACGGCGTCGTCGTCAACAAGGACGGCGCGCTGCTGGAGCTGGACTGCGAGACCGACTTCGTCGCCAAGAACGCCGACTTCGTCAAGCTGGCCGAGCGGCTGCTCGACGTCGTGCTGGAGCAGAAGCCGGCCGACGTCGAGGCGCTGCTGGCCGCCGAGGTCGACGGTCAGACCGTGGCCTCGCTGGTCGAGGCCGAGTCGGCCCGCATCGGCGAGAAGCTCGTGATCTCCCGGTTCGCCGTCTTCGAGGGCACCACCTCCACCTACCTGCACAAGCGGGCCACCGACCTGCCCCCGGCCATCGGTGTCGCCGTCCAGTACAGCGGTGGCAACGAGGAGGCCGCCCGCAGCCTGGCGATGCACATCGCCGCCGCCCGCCCGCGGTACCTGACCCGCGACGAGGTCCCGGCCGAGGTCGTCGAGACCGAGCGCCGCGTGGCCGAGCAGACCGCCAAGGAGGAGGGCAAGCCCGAGCAGGCGATCGTGAAGATCGTCGAGGGTCGGGTCAACGCCTACTACAAGGACTTCGTCCTGCTCGAGCAGCCGTCGATCACCGAGCCCAAGCGCACGGTCAAGCAGATCCTCGACGAGGCCGGCCTGACCGTGGAGCGGTTCGTCCGTTTCGAGGTCGGCCAGGCCTGAGGCCCACCGACCGGCCCGCGCACCACTGAGAACGCCGACCACCGGCCCCGTCCCGCTCCCCGGGACGGGGCCGGTGGCCTGTCCGGCCCCGTCCGCGGGTACCCGCCCGCGGAGAGCTGTCGCACCCGATGCGGCAGGATCAGGGGAACCGCCACCGAGCGAGGGAATGACCTTGACCGACACCGCCGCCGTGCCCCTGTCCGCACCCACCGCCTTCCAGCCGGCCGACCGCGCCGGCTACAAGCGGGTCCTGCTCAAACTGTCGGGGGAGACCTTCGGCGGCGGCAGGGTGGGGGTCGACGCCGACATCGTCCGGGGGATCGCCACGCAGTTGGCCGAGGTCGTCGGCAAGGGCGCCCAGGTCGCCGTCGTCATGGGTGGGGGCAACTTCTTCCGCGGGGCGGAGCTGTCCCAGGCCGGCATGGACCGCACCAAGGCCGACTACATGGGCATGCTGGGCACGGTCATGAACTGCCTGGCGCTGCAGGACTTCTGCGAGAAGGCCGGCCTCGAGACCCGCGTGCAGTCGGCGATCACCATGGGCCAGGTCGCCGAGCCCTACATCCCGCGCAAGGCCATCCGGCACCTGGAGAAGGGCCGACTGGTGATCTTCGGCGCCGGTGCCGGCATGCCGTACTTCTCCACCGACACGGTGGCCGCGCAGCGCGCGCTGGAGATCGAGTGCCAGGTGCTGCTCATGGGGAAGAACGGGGTGGACGGCGTCTACGACGACGACCCGCGGCACAACGCGGACGCCGTCATGTACGACGACCTGGACTACGCGACCGTGCTCGCCAAGCAGCTCAAGGTGGCCGACGCGACCGCCATCAGCCTCTGCATGGACAACCGGATGCCGATCGTCGTCTTCAACCTGCTGCGTGACGGCAACATCGCTCGGGCGGTGGCAGGTGAGAAGATCGGGACGCTGATCAGCGACCCGGCCTGACCCGGCGGGCGCCACCCGCAGACCCGCGACACCCGCGGCGGAGACGCTCCGCCGCCCCAGGAGGAGAGACCCGTGATCGACGACACCCTGCTCGACGCCGAGGAGCGGATGGACAAGGCCCTGTCGGTCGCGCGGGAGGACCTCGGCTCGGTGCGCACCGGGCGGGCCGCGCCCTCGATGTTCAACAAGATCCTGGTCGACTACTACGGCACACCCACACCGGTGCCGCAGATGTCCTCGATCACGGTGCCCGAGGCGCGCATGGCGGTCATCAAGCCCTACGACAACGGGCAGCTGTCGGCCATCGAGAAGGCCATCCGCGACAGCGACCTCGGCGTCAACCCGACCAACGACGGCCAGATCATCCGCGTGGTGTTCCCCCAGCTGACCGAGGAGCGCCGCCGCGACCTGGTCAAGGTGGCGCGGTCCAAGGGCGAGGACGCCAAGGTCGCGATCCGCAACGTGCGACGCCGGGCCAAGGAGGAGCTGGACCGCATCGCCAAGGACGGCGAGGCCGGCGAGGACGACGTGCGCCGCGCCGAGAAGGAGCTCGACGACCTCACCGCCAGGCACGTCCACGGCATCGACGAGGCGGTCAAGAACAAGGAGACCGAGCTGCTCGAGGTCTGAGCCGCCCCGTCGCTCCACCGCTCATGACATCCGATCCCGACACCGGGCCGATCCCTCTCGTCGGCCGGCGCCCCGCACCGCCCCCACCCGCGCCCACCCGGCCCGCGGCCGAGCCCCGCACGACGGAGCTCCCGGCCGCCGAGCCGGGCACGACGGAAGCCCCCGGGGAGCCGGCGACGGTCGAGGCGACGACGGTGGCTGCCGCCGCCCCCGTGTCCACCACCGAGTCGATCGGCCCCACGCTCGTCCCCGGCGCGAAGAAGCCGAGCCGCGCCGGCCGGGACATGGTGGCGGCCATCGGCGTGGGAGTCGGCCTCGGCGCGGTCATCGTCGTGTCGCTGCTGGTCTACCGGCCGGCGTTCCTCCTGGTCCTCGTCGCCGCGATCCTCGTCGGTGTCGTCGAGCTCTGCCGCGCCCTGGAGGCCGGTGGGGCCCGTCCACCCCTGGCGCCGGTCCTGGTCGGCGCGGTCGCGATGCTGGGCCTGGCGTGGACCCGCGGCACCTCCGGCCTGGTCGTGGGCTTCCTGCTCACCGTGCTGGCGGTCCTGCTGTGGCGGCTCGGCGACGGCCCGCAGGGCTACCTCCGCGACGCCTCGGCCGGCGTCCTCGTCGTCGCCTACGTGCCGCTGCTGGCCGGCTTCGCCGTCCTGCTCCTCGTGCCCGACGACGGCGTCGCCCGGGTGCTGCTGTTCATCGCCACCGTCGTGGGCAACGACGTCGGGGGCTTCGCCGCCGGCGTCCTGTTCGGCAAGCACCCCATGGCGCCGTCGGTCAGCCCGAAGAAGTCGTGGGAGGGGATGGCGGGATCGGTCCTGGCCTGCGTCCTCGTCGCCACTCCCGTCGTCACCCTCGCACTCGGCGGTCCGTGGTGGGGCGGGGTGCTCTTCGGAGCGGCACTCGCCGTCTCCGCCACCGTCGGCGACCTCGGGGAGTCGCTCATCAAGCGGGACCTCGGCATCAAGGACATGGGCAACCTGCTGCCCGGCCACGGCGGGATCATGGACCGGCTTGACTCGCTGCTGCCGTCGGCGGCCGTCGCGTACCTGCTCCTGTCCTGGGTCGCCCCGGCCTGAGCGCGGCCGCCCGGACGCGGCAGGAGGTCAGGCGCGGGTCGCCTCCCACACCGACCCGACCACCCGGAAGCCGCGGCAGGCGTACCAGTGCCGCGGCCAGTCCTCGGCGTGCGCCTCGAGGGCCACGAGGTCGCAGCCGGCCTCGGCGGCGAGCGTGACCAGTCGCGCGAGGACGGCGTCGGCGTGCCCGCGCCCACGCGCGGCGGGCTCGGTCATCACCGACTCGACGATCGCGGTGGCGCCGTCCACCCGGAGCTGGCCGGCGGCGACCGGGCGGCCGGCCACGCGGACGGCGACGTCGTGGACGGTGACGACCTCGGCGGTGCGGTGCTCGCGGCCGATCAGCTGGGCCACCACCTCGTCCAGCTCGGGGAGGGGCGGCAGCCCGCGGCGCCAGGAGTGGTCCCACAGCGTGTGCAGCTCCCGCTGCTCGACCACCTCCGCGGCGTCCCCGCCGGGGAGCGGCACCGCCTCGCGGGCCATCACGACCAGCTCCGTGGTGTCCCAGCCGGTGGCGGCGAGCTCCGCCGCCACCGGCCCCGCCCCGGGCCAGCGCAGCACCGCGGCGGTCACCGGCCAGCCCAGCTCGGCGGCCGCGGCGGACGCCGTCCGTGCCACGGTGGCCGCGTCGGTGGGGGAGGTGAGGACGACGGTGTTGTCGTCGCGGGAGTGGGGGAAGCGCGGGTCGGCGACCGCCACGCCCCCGGGCACGTCGCGCACCTCGGCGGCCCGCCGCACCTGCAGGGAGGTCTGCAGCGCCTGCGCGCGGGCCAGCACGTCGTCCGGAGCCGGGAGGGTCGGCGGCACCGGTGGCCGCCACGGCACCACCGCGATGACGGCGGAGGTGGGCAGCGGGCCGTACAGGTGCGGGAAGCGCAGGCCGGGTGGGTCGTCGGGAGCGCCGGGTTCCCAGCGCACCGGGTCGGCCAGCCGGGTGGGGTCGACGACGAGCAGCACGAGGTCGCGGCGCCCGGCGGACAGCCGGCCGGCGGGCAGGTGCACCTGCTCGGGGGTGGACAGGTGCACGAAGCCGGCGGCGGCCGGCGAGGCCGGGCGCAGCGCGCCCTCGGTGAGGGCAGCTCGCCAGGCGAGGGGTTCGACCAGGTGCAGGAGCACCCGCGGGGTCGTCATGGGGCGGCCCCGGCCAGCGGCGGGTCGGGGTCGATGCCGGCGGCGACCAGCGCGGCCTCGACCTGCTCGCAGACGGTGCGGACCACCTGGACGCGGGCCCACCGCTTGTCGTCGCCGGCGACGACGTGCCAGCGCCCGCCCTCGTGGTCGGTGCGCTCCAGCATGTCCTCGACGGCGGCCTCGTAGGCGTCCCGCTTCTCGCGGTTGCGCCAGTCCTCGTCGGTGAGCTTCCAGGCCCGGTAGGGGTCGTCCCGGCGGGACTCGAAGCGGCGCAGCTGCTCCTCGGGGGAGACGTGCATCCAGAACTTGACCAGCACCATCCCCTCGGCGGCCAGGGTGGTCTCCAGGTCGACGATCTCCGCGTAGGCGCGCTGCCAGGCCTCCTCGGTGGCGAAGCCCTCGACCCGCTCGACCAGCACCCGGCCGTACCAGGTGCGGTCCAGGACGGCCATGCCGCCCCAGCCCGGCAGCACCGGCCAGAACCGCCACAGGAAGTGGTGCCGCTTCTCGTCGCGGGTGGGTGCGGCGAACTGGGCGACCCGCACGTGGCGGGGGTCGATCTGCTCGACCAGTCGTTTGATGGCCCCGCCCTTGCCCGAGGCGTCCCAGCCCTCGAAGAGCACGCACAGCGGCGGCCCGAGCTCGCCGGTCCCGAGCTGACCACCGAGCAGGAGGCGCAGGTGCACCAGCCGGCGCTGGGCCTCGGCCAGCTGCTTCCGGGCGTCGGACTTCGACAGGCGCGCACCGAGGTCGACCTCGGACAGACGACTCATGACGGGGAAGCCTGGCCCAAACAGGCCCGTCGGACCACACGACCGAGGGCGCGGGCCGGTCGTGCAGCCCGGAGGGCCGCCGACGGGGACCCGAGGGGCTCAGCGGTGGCGGAGGGCGGCGCGTGACCGCGGTGTCATCCCGGGGACGACGATGCGGTCGCGTGCTGCCGGACCCAGGCGTGCATGGCGATGCCCGCGGCCACCCCGGCGTTGATCGACCGGGTGGAGCCGAACTGGGCGATGGAGAGGACGCCGTCCGCGGCCTCCCGGGCCGCCGCGGTCAGCCCGCTGCCCTCCTGGCCGAACAGCAGCACGCAGGCGCGGGGGAGGGGCTCGGTCTCCAGCGGCCGCGCGCCCGGCAGGTTGTCCACGGCGAGCAGCGGCAGCCCCTCCGCCCGCGCCCAGGCGGCCAGCGTGCCGACGTCGGGGTGGTGACGCACGTGCTGGTAGCGGTCGGTGACCATCGCGCCGCGCCGGTTCCACCGCTTCCGGCCCACCACGTGCACGGCGGAGGCCAGGAACGCGTTGGCGGTGCGCACGACCGTGCCGATGTTGAGGTCGTGGCGCCAGTTCTCGATGGCGACGTGGAAGGGGTGCCGGTGGGTGTCGAGGTCGGCGACGATCGCCTCGACGGTCCAGTACCGGTAGCGGTCGACGACGTTGCGGCGGTCGCCGGTGGCCAGCAGCTCGGGGTCGTAGCGGGGGTCCTCGGGCCAGGGCCCCTCCCACGGGCCGACCCCCACGGTGTCGAGCACGGGGTCGGCGAGGGTGAGTTCCCTCTCGGCGTCCGTCACCCGCCGGAGGCTAGTGGGAGCATGGGAGGGGCCATGACTGCCCTGCCCCTGGTCTTCGACGCCCCCCGCCGCGGCAAGCCCCCGCGCCACCTCGCCGACCTCACCCGCGAGGAGGCCCGCGCGGCGGTCGCCGAGCTCGGTCAGCCGGCCTTCCGCGCCGACCAGCTCGCCCGGCACTTCTACCGCGGCGTCACCGACCCGGCGCAGATGACCGACCTGCCGGCCGCCGTCCGCGAGACCCTCACCGGCGCGCTGCTGCCGGGCCTGCTGACGCCGGTGCGGCACCAGTCCGCCGACGGCGGGCGCACCCGCAAGACGCTGTGGCGGCTGTACGACGGCGCCCTGGTCGAGAGCGTGCTGATGCGCTACCCCGACCGCGCGACCGTCTGCATCTCCAGCCAGGCCGGCTGCGGGATGGCCTGCCCGTTCTGCGCGACCGGGCAGGGCGGGCTGACCCGCAACCTGTCCGCAGCGGAGATCATCGGCCAGGCGGTCGCGGCCGCCGCGGCGATGGCGGGCGGGGAGATCCCCGGCGGTCCGGGCCGGCTGTCCAACGTCGTCTTCATGGGGATGGGCGAGCCGCTGGCCAACTACGCGCGGGTCCGCAAGACCCTCGACGCGCTGGTCACGCCCACCCCGCACGGGCTGGGTCTGTCGCAGCGGTCGATCACCGTCTCCACCGTCGGCGTGGTCCCGGCGATCCGGCGGCTCACCGAGGAGGGGCTGGGTGTCACCCTCGCGGTCAGCCTGCACGCCCCCGACGACGAGCTGCGCGACACCCTGGTGCCGGTCAACACCCGCTGGAAGGTCGCCGAGGTCGTCGCCGCCGCCGACGCCTACGCGGAGCGCACCGGCCGCCGGTACTCGGTCGAGTACGCGCTCATCCGCGACGTCAACGACCAGCCCGAGCGCGCCGAGCTGCTCGGCCGGCTGCTGGCCGGGCACCGGGCGCACGTGAACCTCATCCCGCTCAACCCGACGCCGGGCAGCCCGTGGGACGCCAGTCCGCTGCCGGCGCAGCGCGAGTTCGTGGCGCGGCTGCGCGCGGCCGGGGTGCCGACGACGGTCCGGGACACCCGCGGGCAGGACATCGACGGCGCCTGCGGTCAGCTGGCCGCGGCCGACCGGGTGGAGGGCGTCCCCAGCGTGGCCGTGCCGACACCGTCCCTGGAGCCGTCGGTCGAGCTGGGCGGCGAGGCCGACGAGTGACCCCCACCGGCGAGTCGCCGGCGGAGGCGCACGAGCACAGCCACGCCGACGTCTCCGGCGGATGGCTGCGGGCCGCCGTCTTCGGCGCGATGGACGGTCTGGTCACCAACACCGCCCTGGTGGCCGGGGTGGGGGGCGGTGGCGCCGCGCCTCGGGCGATCGTGCTGTCCGGCGTGGCCAGCCTGGTCGCCGGCGCGATCTCGATGGCGCTGGGCGAGTACACCTCGGTCAAGACCCAGAACGAGCAGCTGGACCTCGAGGTCGCCAAGGAGCGCCGGGAGCTGGAGCGCAACCCGCACGGCGAGCTGGCCGAGCTGGTGGAGATGCTGCGGGTCCGCGGGGTGGACGACGAGCTGGCCCCGCTGGTCGCCCGGCAGCTGTCCCGCGACCCCGACACGGCCCTGCGGCTGCACGTCGTCGCCGAGCTCGGGGTCAACCCCGAGGACAAGCCGTCGCCGGTGACCGCGGCGGTCTCCTCGTTCGTGACCTTCTCCACCGGGGCGGTCGTCCCGCTGCTGCCGTACCTGTTCGGCGCCTCGCTGCTGTGGGTCGCGCTGCTGTGCGGTGGGGTCGGGCTGGCCGTCGCCGGCGCGCTGTCGTCCCGGTTCACCCCGCGGCCCTGGTGGTACGCCGCCCTCCGGCAGGTGCTGTTCGGCGGGATCGCGGCCGGCGTCACGTTCGCGATCGGCCTGGCGATCGGGGTCAGCGTCACCTGACTCCGGCGCTGCGCGGAGCAGGCGGTGGCGCGCCGGCTCCGCGCACCCGGTGAGGCGTCGGTCAGCGGTGCGGCCGGCCCGGTGTCAGACGCGACGGACGCCGGCCAGGGGAGTCCTGACCGGCGTCCGTCGACGTGGTGCGGGCGTGCTCAGCCCTGGGTGGCTGCCTTGCGGCGGCGGGCGGCGAACACGGTGGCGCCGCCGAGCAGGACCAGGCCGGTGCCGGCGACGAGCGGGGCGGTGACGTCGGCGCCGGTGTAGGCCAGCTCGTCGCTGCGGGAGCCGGAGGCGGCGGCGATGCGGATCGGGTAGCTGACGACACTGCCGTCGGCGCGCGTGACCCTCACGTGGTGGTCGCCGGGCTCGGTGCCGCTGGGCGCGGTGAAGGTGAAGGTGACCACGCCGGAGGCGTCGGCGGTGGCGGTGCCCAGGTCCCGCGGGGTGGAGTGCAGGACCAGGCGGACCTTCTCACCGGGCGTGTAGCCGGTGAGCCGCAGGATCTGCTTCTGGCCCACCGCGACCGGGCCCGAGGGGGTCAGGGACTGGCCGGGGGCGGCAGTGACGGTGACGACGCCCTGGGCGTCCTTGGTCACCGTGGCCGGGCCGGCGCTGCTCCCGGTCGCCGTCGCGGTCGGGGTGGCGGTCGAGGTCGAGGTCCCGTTGGGGGCCGGCGTGCTCGTGGACGGGGTCGAGGGCTTCGCCGCGGGGTCGACGACGGTCAGCGTCGTGACGGGGTACTCGAACTCGAGATCGCCCAGGTAGGAGGCGCACAGGGAGATGACGTCGTAGGAGCCCGGGGCGAAGCCCTCGGGGACGCCGAGGGTGAGCGACCAGGTCCCGTCGGCCTCCGGCTCGCCGCCGTCCCCGATGCCCATCTGCGCGTCCGGGCCGAGGTCGATGAAGGCCACGGCCGCGATCGGGTTGGTCGGGTCGGTGCTCGGCTGGCAGCCGACGCCGGAGACGGTGAAGTCCTCCCCGGCCTTCACCGCCGTGGGGTTCACGACGGGAGTGGACGGTGCGGCCAGGGCGGCCGGGGCGAGCAGCAGGCTCGCGGCGGCCGTCGTGACGGTGACGCCGGCCAGGGCGGCGACACGGGACGTGGTGCGGGACATCAGCGGCTCTCCGCTCGTCAGGAGTCCGGTGCTCCGGACTTCTCTGTCCCTGGTATCGGCAGCGGAGCGGTCGTGGTGTAGCGGTGTGGGGCAACGCCGGATAACCGGTCGATAACTTCACGTGCAGGTCAGCGGGAGCAGGAGAGCTCCGCCGCGGCCAGTGCTGCGGTCGTCTGCTCGGTCACGAAGCGCACCGGTACCTGCGAGCTCGGCTCGCCGGCCGGCAGCACCTCGACGTCCCGGGGAGCGGACGTCGCCAGCGAGACCAGGTCGGTGGCCGAGGTGCCGGCGTCCACGGTCAGCGCGCCGGAGGCCGCCCAGCCGACCCGCTGGAGCCGCCACGGCTCCAGGCCGGCCCGTCGGACGGCACCCACCAGGGCGCTCAGCACGGTCGCCGCCGCCGACGCCCGGCCGTCGGGGTCCACCGCGGCCGGCTGCCACTGCCCGTCGACCAGGTGCTCGGGGTGCCGGGAGCGCACGAGCGCCAGGGCGGTCCGGCCGTCGACGTGCTGCGGGCCCGCCTCGGGGACGAGCAGCCCCGCCGCCGGGTCCCGCACCGGCTGGGGGACGTCGAGCCGGAGACCGCCGGCGGCGTCGACGACGGTGGCGAAGCCGGCCAGGTCGACGGTCACGAGGTGGTCGGTCGGGATGCCGAGGTCGCAGAGCGCGTCCACGGTCGACTGCGGGCCCTCCAGATGGGTCAGGGCCAGCCGCCGGGGCCGGTCCCCGCCCGGGACGACCAGGTCGCGGGGGACGGAGAGCACCTTCCCCCCGTGGACGACGAGGACGACGTCGGCCCGGCTGCCGGGGACCTCCTCGGGCGTCCCGAACTCCGCCGCCGACGCGCCCTGCGGCAGCTCGGCCCGGGAGTCCAGCCCGAGCAGCACCCACGTCGGCTCGCTGCCCCGGTGCAGGTCGACGGCCACGCGGTCGATGCGCGTGACGAGCACGGCGGCGTCCGCACCGAGCACCGCGACGGCGGCCACGAGCGCGACCAGGGTGATCCGCAGCGCGGCGCGGGTGGGCGTGGTGCGGGACATCGGCGGCTTCCTGGGGTCGGGATCCGGGACCCGGACTGCTCCCCGTCAGATCGGCAGGCAGGCGGCCGGGAGGTACCGGCCCCGGAACGACGAGAGGCCCGCTCCCTCGGGGAGCGGGCCTCTGGTCAGCGGCCGGTCACTGGCTGCGCCAGGCGTTCTTCCGCCGGAAGTAGTCGTAGACCTTCAGCAGGACCATCAGCAGCACGATCGAGCCGACCCAGTAGTCCTCGACGCGGCCCTCGTGGTTGCCGACGAGGTAGGCGAGCATGAACAGGATCGCGATCCAGGAGGCGATCCGGCCGGCCCGGCCGGTCTCACCGTGCCAGCCCCACTCCTCGGGCCGCTCGTGCTCGACGGGGTGGGCGTCGTGACGGACGACCGCCTCCTCCCGGCCGGGCTGGTTGACCCGCTCGGTCGCGGGGTGGTCCGTCGCGATCCGCTCGCGGTGGGTCTGCTCGCTCACGCGCTCTCCTCGCTGGCGCTCGCCGTCCGCCTTCGCGACGCGGCTGTGTCCTCGGGCTCGCTCGCCCTCCGGCCCATTCTGGCAGGAGGCCCCGGAGCCCACCGACCGAGGTGAGGACGGCGCGCCGCGGGCCGCTCGGCCGTCGGGGAGGATGGCGCCGTGAGCGACCTGCGCGAGGTGACGGTGCTCGGGTCCACCGGCTCGATCGGCAGGCAGGCGATCGCGGTGGCCGAGCAGAACCCCGACCGGCTGCGGATCACCGCCCTGGCCGCGGGGGGCGGTGACATCGCACTGCTGGCCGAGCAGGCGCTCTCCCTCGGCGTCCGCACGGTCGCCGTCGCCCGCGCCACCGCGGCGCAGGACCTCCAGCTGGCGTTCTACGCGGCCGCCTCCCAGCGCGGCTGGGCACAGGGGGAGTACGCGCTGCCGGAGATCCTCGCCGGGCCGCGGGCGGCCGAGGAGCTGGCCGCCCGCCCCGCCGACGTCGTCCTCAACGGGATCACCGGCTCGATCGGGCTCGGGCCCACGCTGGCCGCCCTCCGTGCCGGCCGCACCGTCGCGCTGGCCAACAAGGAGTCACTGGTGGCCGGCGGCGACCTGGTCACCGCGGCGGCCGCGCCGGGGCAGCTGGTGCCGGTGGACTCCGAGCACTCGGCGCTGGCCCAGTGCCTCCGCGGCGGCGCCCGCGGTGAGGTGGCCCGGCTGGTGCTCACCGCCAGCGGGGGGCCCTTCCGCGGCCGCAGCGCCGACGAGCTGGCCGACGTCACCGTCGAGCAGGCGCTGGCCCACCCGACCTGGGCCATGGGGCCGGTGGTGACGATCAACTCCGCCACCCTGGTCAACAAGGGCCTGGAGCTCATCGAGGCGCACCTGCTCTTCGGCGTCCCCTATGCCGACATCGACGTCGTGGTGCACCCGCAGTCGATCGTGCACTCGATGGTCACCTTCACCGACGGCGCCACCATCGCCCAGGCCAGCCCGCCGGACATGCGGCTGCCGATCGCGCTCGCGCTGGCCTGGCCCGACCGCCTCCCGCACGTGCAGCCGGCGCTGGACTGGTCGGCGGTCAGCACGTGGGAGTTCGCCCCGCTCGACGAGGTGGCGTTCCCCGCAGTCCGGCTCGCCCGGTCCGCCGGCGAGGCCGGGGGCGTGGTGCCGGCGATGTTCAACGCCGCCAACGAGGAGGCGGTGGCCGCGTTCGTGGCGGGTCGGCTGCCGTTCCGGGGCATCGTCGACCTCGTCGCGCGTACCCTCGACGACGCGCCGGACCTCGGCGCCCCCACCTGCGTCGAGGACGTGCTGGCGGCGGAGAAGTGGGCCCGGGGGCACGCCCGGGGAGTCATCGCCGGAGGCTGAGCTGAGCGGGATCCTCCTGACCGTCCTCGGGATCGCCGCCTTCGCGGTCGGCCTGCTGTTCTCCATCGGTTTCCACGAGTTCGGTCACTTCTACTGGGCCCGGAAGTTCGGCATGCGGGTGCCCCAGTTCATGGTCGGCTTCGGCCCGACGGTGTGGTCGCGCACCAAGGGCGAGACCGAGTACGGCATCAAGGCCGTGCCCCTGGGCGGCTACATCCGGATCGTCGGCATGATCCCGCCCGCCGAGGAGGGCGAGAGCAAGCGCGCCACCCGGATGCGCAGCTTCATCGCCGAGGTCCGCGGCCAGGCGCTCAACGACGTCCGGCCCAGTGACGCCGGTCGGGTGTTCTACGCCAAGCCCTGGTGGCAGCGGGTCATCGTGATGTTCGCCGGCCCCTTCCACAACCTGGTGCTCGCGGTGCTGTTCTTCGCGGTCACGCTCACCGCCGTCGGCACCAGCGTCCTCACCACCACCGTGCGCGACGTGCCCGCCTGCGTCCTGCCCGCGGGAGCGGCCAGCGCCACCGCCGAGGACCCGTGCTCGGTACCGATCACCGCCGAGGGCGAGCGGTGCGAGGCCGGCGCCGCCGGCTGCGGGCTCCCGCAGCAGAGCCCGGCCGCCGCCGCCGGGCTGCGCCCCGGCGACACGATCGTGGCCATCGGTGGACAGCGGCTGGACCGCACCGCCTACGACAGCTGGACGGCGGTGCAGGAGGCGATCCGCACCAGCCCCGGCGAGCCGCTGTCGCTGACGATCCAGCGCGACGGGCAGGAGCGGAACCTCACCGTCACGCCGATCGCCAACACCGTGTACGTCGAGGCCGGCAGCGACGAGACCACCACCGCCGGCTACCTGGGTGTCTCCCCGACCCCCGAGCTGGCCCGCCAGTCCCTGGCCGACCTGCCCGGCTACTTCGGGATGATCGTGGTCAACTCCGTCGAGCGCCTCGTCGAGATCCCCGAGAAGGTGCCGCAGCTGTTCCGGGCCGCGTTCCTGGGCGAGGAGCGGGACGAGAACGGCCCGATCGGCGTGGTCGGCGTCGGCCGGATCTCCGGTGAGGTCTTCGCCATCCCGCAGTTCACCGCCGCGGAGAAGGTCAGCTTCTTCCTGAGCCTGCTGGCCAGCGTCAACCTGGTGCTGTTCCTGTTCAACCTGCTGCCGGTCTACCCGCTCGACGGTGGGCACGTCGCCGGTGCGCTGTACGAGAAGGCGCGTTCGGTGGTCGCCCGGCTGCGGGGACGCCCCGACCCGGGACCGTTCGACATCGCCCGCCTCATGCCGGTGGCCTACGTCGTCGCCGGGTTGTTCATCCTGCTGTCCGGGTTGCTGCTGGTCGCCGACATCGTCAACCCGATCACCCTGCAGTAGCCGCGGTGCCGGGCGTGCGCCGCGCCCGCGTCGGCAGGGGTCACAGCCGCGGCGGCGGCACCGGGGTGCGCACCGGGCGATACTGGGTGTCATGGCGACCCCCGTCAGTCTCGGCATGCCCGCTGCGCCCCCGCCCGTCCTGGCCCCGCGCCGGAAGACCCGCCAACTCGACGTCGGCGGCGTCGGGGTGGGCAGCGACTCGCCCGTCAGCGTGCAGTCGATGACGACGACCAAGACCGCCGACGTCAACGCCACCCTCCAGCAGATCGCCGAGCTCACCGCCGCCGGCTGCCAGATCGTGCGGGTCGCCGTCCCCGACACCGACGACGCCGAGGCGCTGCCGGCGATCGCGGCGAAGTCCCAGATCCCGGTGATCGCCGACATCCACTTCCAGCCGCGCTACGTGTTCGCCGCGATCGACGCCGGCTGCGCCGCCGTCCGCGTGAACCCCGGCAACATCAAGAAGTTCGACGACAAGGTCGGCGAGATCGCCAAGGCCGCCGGTGACGCCGGCATCCCCATCCGCATCGGCGTGAACGCGGGCTCGCTCGACAAGCGGCTGCTGGCCAAGTACGGCAAGGCCACCCCCGAGGCGCTGGTCGAGTCGGCGCTGTGGGAGTGCTCGCTGTTCGAGGAGCACGGCTTCGGCGACATCAAGATCTCGGTCAAGCACAACGACCCGGTCGTGATGGTGCGGGCCTACGAGCTGCTCGCGGCCCGGTGCGACTACCCGCTGCACCTCGGCGTCACCGAGGCCGGCCCCGCCTTCCAGGGCACGATCAAGTCCGCCGTGGCCTTCGGGGCGCTGCTGTCCCAGGGCATCGGCGACACGATCCGCGTCTCCCTCTCCGCCCCGCCGGTGGAGGAGGTCAAGGTCGGCACCCAGATCCTCGAGTCGCTCAACCTGCGCCAGCGCGGGCTGGAGATCGTCAGCTGCCCGTCCTGCGGCCGGGCCCAGGTCGACGTCTACCGGCTGGCCGACGAGGTGACCGCGGGCCTGGACGGGCTGGAGGTCCCGCTCCGGGTCGCGGTCATGGGCTGTGTCGTCAACGGTCCCGGCGAGGCCCGGGAAGCCGACCTGGGTGTGGCGTCGGGCAACGGCAAGGGGCAGATCTTCGTCAAGGGCGAGGTCGTCAAGACCGTGCCCGAGTCCCGGATCGTCGAGACGCTCATCGAGGAGGCCATGCGCCTGGCCGGCGAGCAGGCCGACGCCGGGGTCCCCTCCGGCGCGCCCGTCGTCACCGTCAGCTGACCCGGCCGGTGCTCCGCACACCGACCGCCCGGGTCCTCGACGACAGCGACGAGCCGGCCGTCCGCCGGCTGCTGGCCACCGATCCCGTGGCCGCGTGCGTCATCGCCGGGCGGGTGGAGGCCGCGGGCACCGCCGCGCGGGCCCTCGGTGCCCCGCTGTGGGGCATCGGCAGCGGCCGCTCCCTCGACGCCGTGTGCCTGGCCGGGGCCAACCTCATCCCCTTCGCCGCCCCCGGCAGCGAGCGCTCCGCGGCCACCGCGTTCGCCGAGCGGGCGCGGCGGGCCGGGCGGCGCTGCTCGACGATCGTCGGCCCGGCCGCCGCCGTCGAGCCGCTGTGGGAGCTGCTGGAGCCCTCCTGGGGCCCCGCCCGCGACCACCGCCCCCGCCAGCCGCTGCTGGCCATCGAGGGCCCGCCCGCGGTGGCCCCCGAGCCGCGCGTGCGGCCGGTGCGGCCGGCGGAGCTGGAGGTCCTGCTGCCCGCGGCGGTGGCCATGTTCACCGAGGAGGTCGGCGTCAGCCCCCTGCGGGTCGACGGCGGCGCCGGCTACCGCGCGCGGGTCGCCGACCTGGTCCGCGCCGGCCAGTCCCTGGCCTGGATCGAGGACGGCGAGGTGCTGTTCAAGGCCGAGATCGGCGCGGCGTCCCGGACCGTGTGCCAGGTGCAGGGGGTCTGGGTGGCCCCCGCCCACCGCGGCCGCGGCATCGGCACCGCCGGCACCGCCGCCGTCGTCGAGTACGCCCGCGCCGCGATCGCGCCGGTCGTCAGCCTGTACGTCAACGACTTCAACACCCCCGCCCGGGCGTCCTACGCACGGGTCGGGTTCCGCGAGGTGGGACGGTTCGCCAGCGTCCTCTTCTGACGAGGGCCCCCACGCCGCGCAGCGGGACCGCATCCCCCGGCCCTCGCAGGCCCGGGGCGGGCGGTCCTCCGGCGGGTCGGCCCGGGGAGGGGCCCGCCTCCACCGGAACGGTGACCTCGTCTGGAACGCTGTCTCCTCGTGCGCACACGTCGGGGGACGGTCCTGGGAACCACGCTCGTGCTGCTGGCTGCGCCGGCCCTGGCCGCCTGCTCGGGCGATCCGACGGACGACGTACGGGCCGCGGCGGAGGCGTTCCTCGAGGACTGGGCCGCCGGCGACGTCGAGGCCGCGGCCGGCGCCACCACGGATCCGGAGGCCGCCGGCGCGCTGCTGGAGCAGGCGGCGACCGACCTGCCCGACGCCACGCTGAGCCCGGAGCTGGGCACCGTCGCGGTCGAGGACGGCACCGCCACCGTCGAGTGGACCGCCACCTGGGACCTCGCCGCCGCCCCCGGCTGGAGCTACCCCGCCACGCTGCGGCTGCGCGAGGCCGAGGAGGGCTGGGACGTCGTCGCCGAGCCCACCCTCGTGCACCCCGAGCTCGGCGAGGGCCAGCACCTGCAGCTCACGCGTGAGCTGCCCGAGCGGGCGGCGATCACCGACGCGAGCGGGGCGCCGCTGTTCACACCCACCGAGGTGGTCAACGTCGGCGTCGACCCGGCCCGGGTCACCGACCTGCCGGCCCTCGCCGGTGCCCTCTCGGCGGCCACGGGGGTCGCCGCCGAGGAGATCGTCGCCGACGTCCAGGCTGCGCCCGCGGGCCAGTTCGTCCCCGTGATCACCCTGCGGCGTCCCGACTTCGAGGCGATCCGCGCGCAGGTGTTCGACCTGCCCGGCGCGGTGTTCCCCACCGACACCCGGCTGCTGGCCCCCACCGCGCGGTTCGCCTCGGCGCTGCTCGGCCGCGTCGGCCCGGCGACGGCGGAGGTGCTGGAGGAGACGACGGTCGACGACGAGCCGGCCTACGCCGCCGGCGACCAGCTGGGCCTGTCCGGCCTGCAGCGGGCCCTCCAGGAGCAGTTGACCGGTACCCCGGGGTTCACCGTCAGCGTCGTGAGCACCGACGAGGGCACCGGCGACGCCGGCCGCGAGGTCGACGCGGTCGAGCCGGTCCCGGGTGAGCCGGTGCAGACGCCGCTGGTGCCGGCGGTCCAGAACGCCGCCGACGCCGCCGTCGCCGGCCAGCCGCTGCCCACCCACCTGGTGGTGGTCCGGCCCCGCACCGGCGAGATCGTCGCCGTCTCCTCCAACGAGGCCGCCGCCGCGGCCAACGCCCTGTCCGGCGAGTACCCGCCGGGGTCGAGCATGAAGACGATCAGCGCGACGGCGCTGCTGGCCACCGGCACGCTCACCCCGCAGTCGCCGGTGCCCTGCCCCGGCACGTTCGTCGTCGACGGTCGGGAGTTCGAGAACCAGGACCAGTTCGACCTGGGCACCGTGCCCTTCACCGAGGCCTTCGCGCAGTCGTGCAACACCACGTTCATGCAGCAGTCCCTGCAGCTGCCCGACGACGCCCTGGCGGCCGCGGCCGCCTCCTACGGGGTGGGCACCGACTGGCAGCTGCCGGTCGACGTGTTCAGCGGCAGCGTCCCCGCCGACAGCACCGGGACGACGAAGGCGGCCAACGCCATCGGCCAGGGCCAGGTGCTGATGAGCCCGGCCCAGCTGGCCCTCGTCGCCGCCGGGGTGGCCGGCGGCACCCCGGTGGTGCCCGTGGAGGTCGTGGGCGCCGAGCCCGCCGGGCCGACGCCGCAGGGCCCGGACCCCGCCGTGCTCGACGCGCTGCGGCCGATGATGCGCCAGGTGGTGCTGTCCGGCACCGCCACCGCGCTGGCCGACCGCGGCGAGGTCTACGGCAAGACCGGCACGGCCGAGTACGGCAGCAACACCCCGCCGGACGCGCACGGCTGGTTCATGGGCTACCGGCTGGGCGGCCCGCAGGGCGACCTCGCCTTCGCCGTGCTCGTCGAGGGCGGCCAGTCCAGCAGCCTGGCCGTCGGCGTGACCGACGCCTTCCTGGGCGCCCTCGGCTGAGCGGTCAGGCGTAGCGGAAGGCGGCCCGCTCCCGGCGCTCGAACCGGCCGCGGGTGAGGCGCAGCAGCACCCGGAAGGCCCGGCCGCCCTCGCCGAAGACCTCGTCCACCTGCTCGGCGCTGAGCCCGGAGGCAGCCCAGGGCAGCAGGAACGGCATCTCGCGCAGGCCGTGCCCGGACTGCGCCGCGCGCTCGGCCGCGGCCCACTCCCCGGCCGACAGGTGCCGCTGGGCCAGCGGGAGGGCCTCGGTCTCCTCGTGCGCGAGGTGCTCGGCGAGGCAGTCGCGGGCGGCGGTCACCCGGTCGGCCAGCCGGTCCCGGGTGGCGGCGTCCGGGGCGTGGGCCATGGCGGTCAAGCCGGTCGCGCACGACTCGAGCAGCGGGTCGATCAGCTCGTGCTCGGCCTCCATGGCCGCCAGCGTCGCGCGCCCGGCGGCGTCGCCCGCCGCGTCCACGTGCGCCAGCAGCTGCGGCCAGATGGCGGTGTCCTCGATCGTGTGGTGGTGGTGCAGCGTGGTGCCGAACCGCTCCCAGCGGGCGGCCAGCGCCCGCCAGGCGGCGCGGTCCTCCAGCGGGGTCCGCCGGACGGCGGTGGCGAAGCGGTCCAGGTCCCGGCGGAAGGCGTGGTGCATGACGTACATGCCGCCGAGGTCGTGGGGGCCCTCGGCCGCGGCGGCCTGACCGGGCAGGTCCAGCTGGCGGCGGACGTCGGTGGGCGTGCTCATCGCGGGTCTCTCCTGCGGGTGGACGGAGCCGGGCGTCCTCGCTCCGGCGACCGCCACCTTCGGGGGCCCGGCTTGCAGCGCGCTTGTGACCGACTGGTCGCGCCCCCGGTCAGCCCTCGGGCAGTCCGGGGAAGGGGGAGGTGACCGGCGTCCGCGCGGCCGCGCCCCGCCAGGCCACGGCCCGCACCTCGACGCCCCCCAGCGTGTCGACCGCGAGCCGGCGCACCGTCGACTGCACGGCCTGGTCCAGCACCCGCACCCACGCCGCCGCGACGCCGTCCTCCAGGACCACGGCGAGCGCCGCGGCGTCCGTGGCGGAGAGGACGGGGAAGGGGAGGGTGTAGCCGGCCTCGGCCGGTACCGGGTCGTCGCCGCGCTGCTGGAGCAGCTCGGCCAGCCCGTCCCGGACGTCGCGGTGGGCGTTCTCCGCCGCCGACGCCTGCGGGCGCGACCCTGGCGGCAGGGCGGCGCCGACCGAGCCGTAGCCCCAGACGGCGGCGTGCTCGGCGGCCAGCGCCTCCTGCAGCGCGGTGGTCTCGGTGCCCTCGTCCAGGACGCCGTCGTCAGCCACGTGCCCACCTCCTCGCGGAACCGCCGGTCATGCCAGCACCGCCTCGTGCCCCCGCAGCCCGGCGGCGAGCGAGCCGAGCAGCGCGGCCCGGGCGCCGGTCTGGTCCACGCAGGCGTCGGCGTGGGAGCGGGCCGCGGTCGCCACCTGGCCGCGCAGCCAGCCCTTGACGTCACCGCCGGCCGGCGGAGCGACAGCGGCCGGCGCCGAGGAGGCGGTGGCGGACCCGGTCGACGGGGCGGCCTCCCGGAGCCGGTCCAGCTGGGTGGCGGCCTGCGCCGCCAGCTCGCCCACCGCGGCGCCCAGTGCGGGGTCGGTGGACGCCGCGGACGCGTACGCCGCGACCAGCGCCTCCTGGACGGCGACCTGACCGGCCAGCCGGTCGGCCTCCGCGGTGCTGACCGCGGGCGCGCCGGAGGAGCCGGAGGTGCAGCCGGTGGCCGCGAGGGCCAGACCGGCCGAGGCCGCCAGCAGGGCGCGTCGCGAGAACCCCCGGGACACGGGGGCGGGGGAGGGGAGCATCGCCCCCCATCCTTCCAGCCGCGGCCCCGTCGCCGCGGCAGCACACGGCGGGCCGGGCCGGCTCCCGGCGCGCGGTCTCGGGGCTCTCCGGTGGGCGGTAGCCTGGCTCTTCGCCCGGTACCGGGCCCGGCGGCGTGTCCGCCGTCGCCCGCGGGGGCACGAGACCGGGCGGGAGCCGCCCCGCGCGTGCCCCGGCCGAGCCCAGGAGAGAGAGGGAGCCCGTGTCCGCCGCTTCCCGCACCGACCCCGTGGCCACCCGGCTGGCCGGTGTGATCGGGCCGGTCGTTGACGCCGCCGGGTACGACCTGGAGGAGCTCGTCGTCACCCCGGCCGGCCGCCGCAGCGTCGTCCGGGTCGTCGTCGACCGCGACGAGGGCATCACCCTCGACGACGTCGCCGAGGTCAGCAGGGCGGTGTCCGAGGCCCTCGACGAGGGCGACGACGCCTTCGGCGGGGTGCCCTACGTGCTCGAGGTCACCAGCCCCGGGGTGGACCGCCCGCTCACCGAGCCGCGGCACTGGCGGCGCAACACCGGTCGCCTGGTCAGCGTGGGCGTGGGTCCGCAGGGTGGGGTCGAGCAGGTGACCGCCCGGGTGCTCGCGGTGGACGACACCGGGGTCTCCCTGGCGGTGGAGGCGAAGGGCAAGCCAGGGGCGAAGAAGCGCCCGCCCACCCAGCGGCACGTGGCGTGGCCGGAGCTGGGCGCCGGCCGGGTGCAGGTGGAGTTCGGCCGACCCGAGCCAGAGGCGCAGCCGGATCCCGCGGACGACGACGACGGAGGAGGACAGTGAACATCGACGTGACCGCCCTCAAGGCGGTCGAGCGGGAGAAGGGCATCCCGGCCGACACGGTCATCGAGGCGATCGAGACCGCGCTGGTGACCGCCTATCGGCACGCCGACGGCGCCGCCAAGCACGTGCGGGTGCACGTGGACCGCAAGAGCGGCGAGGTCGCCGTCCTGGCCCAGGAGCTGGGCCCCGACGGTGAGGTCGTCCGCGAGTGGGACGACACCCCGAGCGACTTCGGCCGCATCGCGGCCAGCACCGCCAAGCAGGTGATCGTGCAGCGCCTGCGCGACGCCGAGCACGAGCAGACCTTCGGCGAGTACGTCGGCAAGGAGGGCGACATCGTCAGCGGCATCGTGCAGGCGCACGACCGTCGCAACGTGCAGGGCACCGTGCTGGTCGACATCGGCAAGGTGGAGGCGGTGCTCCCGCCTACCGAGCAGGTGCCCGGCGAGAGCTATCCGCACGGCAGCCGCATCAAGGCCTACGTCGTGTCGGTCGCGCGCACCTTCCGCGGCCCGCAGGTCACCGTCTCCCGCACCCACCCCAACCTGGTGCGCAAGCTGTTCGCGCTGGAGGTCCCCGAGATCGCCGACGGCAGCGTCGAGATCGTGGCGGTGGCCCGCGAGGCCGGGCACCGCTCCAAGATCGCCGTCCGGACCAAGGTGCCGGGGCTCAACGCCAAGGGCTCCTGCATCGGCCCCATGGGTCAGCGGGTGCGCAACGTCATGAGCGAGCTGCACGGCGAGAAGATCGACATCGTGGACTGGTCCGACGACCCGGCCACCTTCGTCGCCTCGGCCCTGAGCCCGGCGCGGGTGAGCAGCGCCCAGGTCGTCGACCCCCAGGCCAAGGCCGTCCGGGTCGTCGTCCCCGACTACCAGCTGTCGCTGGCGATCGGCAAGGAGGGCCAGAATGCGCGGCTGGCCGCGCGGCTGACCGGGTGCCGGATCGACATCCGCAGCGACGCCGAGGCCGACGACACCTCGCCGTCGCCCGGGGTGGGCCGGGCGCCGCTGCGTTCCGGGGCCCCGGCGGCCGGCACCGCCGGTCCGGGGGCCCGTCGCGGCGGGCCGGGTGGAGGATCACGTCCCGGTCGGGTGGCCGGTGGCCGGAGTGCGGAACAACCCGGGCGCTCCGCGCGCTAGAGTGCAGGGTGGCCGAATCGTCTGTCCCGGTGCGCACGTGTGTGGGCTGCCGGAAACGCGCTCCGGTCACCGATCTGCTGCGTGTCGTCGCCCGGAACGGGGCTCTGGTCCCTGACCCACGGCGGACGCTCCCCGGCCGGGGGGCGTCGTTGCACCCCACTCCGGAGTGCCTGCGCGCAGCGGAGCGACGCCGGGCCTTCGTCCGGGCGCTGCGCAGCAGCTCCCCGGTCGAGCCCGGTCCGCTCCGGGTCCACGTCCTCGGTGCGCCGTCCACGGCGCCCGGGGGAGCGGGGCCGGGGTCGGGCGACGAACGAACGACAGACCGCAGGAACACAGACGGACCGGCACCGGGTCGGTCCGCAGTCGAGGGCAGGACGTCGTCGGATGAGCAAGCCGTGAAGTCCCCACGATGACCATGCAGGACTGACGACGAGGTCGAGCGGGCCAGCCGCCGGCCTCACAAAGAGGAGATCCGTGCCAGGCAAAGCCCGCGTACACGAACTCGCCAAGGAGTTCGGTGTCGACAGCAAGACCGTGCTCGCCAAGCTCAAGGAGCAGGGCGAGTTCGTGAAGTCCGCGTCCTCCACCGTCGAGGCCCCCGTGGCCCGTCGGCTCCGGGAGGCCTTCGTCGCCGGTTCCGGCGGCGGCAACGGCGGCGGTCAGTCCGCCGTCCCCAAGCCCGGTCCCCGGCCGGGTCCGCGTCCGCCCGCACCTGCCCCGCAGGCTCCGGCCGCGTCGGCGCCGGCGGTCCCGGCTCCTGCCCCCGCCGCGCCGGCCGCTCCCGCACCGGCTGCTCCCGCACCGGCTGCTCCCGCACCGGCTGCTCCCGCACCGGCTGCTCCCGCACCGGCTGCTCCTGCTCCGCAGGCGCCCTCGGCGCCGGCGACGCGTGCCCCCGGTGGGCCCACCCCGGGTCCCCGGCCCGGCGCGGTCCGTCCGGGCGCCCCGACCCCCGGTCCCCGGCCGGCCGCACCCCAGGCCCCCGCGGCCGGCGCGCCGACCCAGCAGCCGCCGGCCGCGCCCAGCGGTCCGCGTCCGGGTCCGGCGGGCGCCCCCCGTCCTGCCCCGGCCGGCGGTGCCACCCCCGGCGCGCCGCGCCCGGGTGGTCCCGGTGCGCCCGGCGCCGGTCCGCGGCCCGGCCCCCGGCCGGCTCCGCGACCCGGCAACAACCCCTTCAGCAGCGCGCCGCGGCCGGCGCCGGCCGCCGGGCCGCGGCCCGGCCCCGGCGCGGGGCCCCGGCCCGGCCCGGGTGGTCCCCGTCCGGCTCCCGGTGCGGGTGGTCCCCGTCCGGCTCCCGGTGCGGGTGGTCCCCGTCCGGCTCCGGGTGCGGGTGGTCCCCGTCCGGCCGCCGGCCCCGGTGGGCCGCGTCCGAACCCGGGCATGATGCCGCAGCGCCCCAGCCCCGGCATGATGCCGCCGCGCCCGGCCGGTGCCGGTCGTCCCGGTGCTCCCGGTGGCGGCCGTGGCCGTCCCGGCGGCGCCCCAGGCGGCGGTGGCGGCGGTGGCTTCCGCCCCGGCGGCGGTGGCGGCGCCGGTGCTCCCGCCGGTGGTGGCTTCCGTGGTGGCGGCGGGGGCGGTGGCCGTGGCCGGGGCCGGGGTGGCTCGGGTGCCGGTACCGCCGGTGCCTTCGGCCGTCCCGGTGGCCGCGGTCCGGTCCGTGGCCGCAAGAGCAAGAAGCAGCGGCGTCAGGAGTTCGACTCCATGGCGGCGCCCAGCATGGGCGGCGTCCAGCTGCCCCGCGGCAACGGGCAGACCGTCCGTCTGCCCCGTGGCGCCTCGCTGACCGACCTGGCCGAGCGCATCGGCGCCCAGCCGGCCGCGCTCGTCACCGCCCTGTTCCACCTGGGCGAGATGGTGACCGCGACGCAGTCGGTCAACGACGAGACGCTGCAGCTGCTCGGTGCCGAGATCGGCTGGAACATCCAGGTCGTCAGCCCGGAGGACGAGGACCGCGAGCTCCTCGAGACCTTCGACCTGACCTTCGGTGACGAGGAGGGGGACGAGGAGGACTGGTCGCCCCGCCCGCCGGTCGTCACCGTCATGGGTCACGTCGACCACGGGAAGACGAAGCTGCTCGACGCCCTGCGCCACACCAACGTGGTGGCGCGGGAGGCCGGCGGCATCACCCAGCACATCGGCGCCTACCAGATCGTCACCGAGCTCGAGGGCGACGAGCGGCCGATCACCTTCATCGACACCCCGGGTCACGAGTCGTTCACCGCGATGCGTGCCCGCGGTGCGAAGGCCACCGACATCGTCGTCCTGGTGGTGGCGGCCGACGACGGCGTCATGCCGCAGACGGTCGAGGCGCTCAACCACGCCCAGGCCGCCGAGGTGCCGATCGTGGTCGCGGTGAACAAGGTGGACAAGGAGGGGGCCAACCCCGCCAAGATCCGCCAGCAGCTCACCGAGTACGGCCTGGTGGCCGAGGAGTACGGCGGCGAAACGATGTTCGTCGACGTCTCCGCGGTGACCCGCCAGGGTCTCGACGAGCTCCTCGCGGCGATCCTGCTGACCGCCGACGCCTCGCTGGACCTGCGCGCGAACACCGAGCAGGACCCGCAGGGTGTGGTCATCGAGGGCAAGCTGGACAAGGGCCGCGGCCCCGTCGCCACGGTGCTCGTCCAGCGCGGCACGCTGCGTCAGGGCGACTCGATCGTGGCCGGCGACGCCTACGGCCGCGTCCGGTCGCTGCTCGACGAGCACGGCAACAAGCTGAAGGAGGCCCTGCCGGCCCGCCCCGTGCAGGTCGTGGGTCTCACCTCGGTGCCCCGTGCCGGTGACACCTTCCTCGTGGTCGAGGAGGACCGGGTGGCCCGGCAGATCGCCGACCGCCGCCAGGCCCGCATCCGCAACGCGCAGAACGCCTCCATGCGCAAGCGGATCAGCCTCGAGGACCTCGACGCCGCTCTCAAGGAGACGCGTCAGCTCAACCTGATCATCAAGGGCGACAACTCGGGCACCGTCGAGGCGCTCGAAGAGGCGCTGATGAAGATCGAGGTGAGCGACGACATCTCGCTGCGGGTCATCCACCGCGGCGTCGGTGGCATCACCAAGAGCGACATCGACCTGGCGCTCGCCGACGACGTCATCGTCCTGGGCTTCAACGTCCGGGCCGAGGGGCAGGCCACCGAGCTGGCCAACCGCGAGGGTGTGGACGTCCGGTACTACACGGTCATCTACCAGGCCATCGACGAGATCGAGGCCGCCCTCAAGGGCATGCTCAAGCCCGAGTACGAGGAGGTCCAGCTCGGCACGGCGGAGGTCCGCGAGGTCTTCCGGGTGCCGCGGATCGGCAACGTCGCCGGTTCGCTGGTCCGCAGCGGCACGATCGTCCGCAACTCCAAGGCCCGGCTCATCCGCGACGGTGCCGTGGTCGCCGACAACCTGACGGTGGAGTCCCTCCGCCGGTTCAAGGACGACGCGACCGAGGTCCGCGAGGGTTACGAGTGCGGTATCGGCCTCGGGTCGTTCAACGACATCAAGGTCGACGACGTGATCGAGACCTTCGAGCTGCGCGAGAAGCCGCGCGAGTGACGGGAAGGCTCCCGGCCCCACCACCCGCAGGATCGTGGTGGGGGCCGGGGGCCGCTCGCCCAGCAGCAGGACGGGGGTCGGCCGGTGTTCACCGGGTCGCTGACCGCTGACCTGCTGCTGGGCGACGTCCACTCGCTCAAGGGCAAGCGCGCCGTGGTCCGGCCCATCGTGGCCGAGCTGCGGCGCCGCTTCGCCGTCGCCGCCGCCGAGGTCGGCGACCAGGACCTGCACCGCCGTGTGCAGGTCGGGGTGGCCACGGTGGCCGCGGACGCCGGCCAGGTGACCGACGTCCTCGACGCCTGTGAGCGGTTGCTGGCCGAGCGGCCGGAGGTGACGCTGCTGTCGACGCACCGGCAGCTGTTCTCCGACACCGACGAGTAGTCCAGCCCACCCGCAGCCCCTGGGCGCATGCCCGTACGACCCGCGTCCCGCACCCCGGGGCGCCCGGCACCAGGAGGTCCGATGGCCGACCCGGCCCGCGCCCGCAAGCTGGCGGTGCGCATCCGCCAGATCGTCTCCGCCGCGATCGAGACGCAGATCAAGGACCCCCGACTGGGCATGGTGACCGTCACCGACGCCCGTGTGACCAGCGACCTGCGCGAGGCCACGGTCTTCTACACGGTGTACGGCGACACCACCCAGGTCGAGGACTCCGCCAGGGCGCTGACCTCGGCGACGGGCGTGCTCCGCTCCACCGTGGGCAGGCAGACCGGCATCAAGTTCGTGCCGACGCTCACGTTCGTGGCCGACCACGTGCCCGACACCGCCCGCGAGCTCGATGCCGCCCTCGAGCGGGTGCGGCACGCCGACGCCGAGCTCGCCCGCATGCGGGAGGGCGCCCAGTACGCCGGCGAGCCCGACCCGTACCGCCGCCCGGCGGAGGACGACGAGGACGGCGAGGGCGAGGACGTCGTCGGCACCGCCGATGACGGAGCCGACGTCCCCAGCGAGACCAGGAGCGCATCGTGAGCGAAGTGGACCCGGACCCGGCCGACGCGGGCCGCAACGAGCTCGGTGGCCGCCCCGAGCCCACCACCGGGGACCCGACCGACGGCGGCAAGCGCGGACAGATCGGGGACGCCCCGAGCATCACCTCCGACGAGCCGGACGACGGCGGGCCGGGCTTCCCGGTCGGCGGGGGGGACGTGACCGAGGAGCAGAACGCCCCGCCGGTCGCCGACCCCGGTCCGGACACGTGAGCGGACCCGCGAGGTCACGCCCCGGCAGGACACGTCCCGGCGCGGGACCGACGAGCGTCGGCGGGCAGGCCCGGTGACGATCTCGGTCCCGTCCGGCACCGACCTGACCGCCCGCGCCGCCGCCGTCCTCGCCGGGGCCGCCGCGGACCGGGCGACCGTCGTCCTGTCCGGGCACGTGCAGCCCGACGCCGACGCCCTCGGCGCCACGCTGGCCCTGGCCGAGGGGCTGCGCCGTCGCGGTGCGCGCGTGCTGGCCACCTTCCCCGACCCGTTCGTGCTGCCGGCCTCCCTCGGCTGGCTGCCGGGCGCCGAGGGGCTGGTGCCCTCCAGCGCCGTCCCCGGGTCCCCGGACGTCTTCGTCAGCCTCGACGCCGCCTCGCCCGGTCGGCTCGGGGAGGTGGCGGTGCTGCTGGAGCGCGCGGGGACCTCGGTCGTCGTCGACCACCACGCCAGCAACCCCGGCTTCGGTGCGGTCCGGGTGGTCGACCCGACCGCGCCCGCGACGGTGGCGCTCGTCGCCGACCTGCTCGACGGGCTCGGTGTGGCGCTCGACGAGCGGCTGGCCACCTGCCTCTACGCGGGCCTGGTCGCCGACACCGGTTCCTTCCGGTTCGGCAACACCCGGCCCGACACCCACGACCTCGCCGCGCGGCTGCTGGCCACCGGCATCGACCACGCCGCCATCAGCCAGCGGCTGTTCCACACCGCGCCGTTCGGCTGGCTGGGCCTGCTGTCGGTCGTCGCCGGCCGGGCCGTCCTCGAGTGCGGGGTGGGCGCCGGGTTGGTCTGGACCTGGTCGAGCACCGCCGAGGCCGCCGAGCACGGGCTGGCGGGCGAGCAGCTCGAGGCGCTGGTCGACGTGGTCCGCACCACCGAGGAGGCCGACGTGGCCTGCGTCCTCAAGGGGCAGGACGACGGGTCCTGGTCGGTGTCCCTGCGCTCCCGCGGCGCGACCGACGTCGCGCGGGTGGCCATGGCGCTGGGAGGTGGCGGTCACCGGGCTGCGGCCGGGTTCACGTCCCACGACGACCGCGAGTCCACGGTGGCCCGGATCCGCGCCCAGCTGCGAAGGTGAGGGTCCGGCCCGGGCGAGCCCCCGGTGTCCTGGCCCTGGCGGCGCCGGCGTTGGTCGTGCTGGCGGCCGAGCCGCTGTACCTGCTGGTCGACACCGCCGTCGTCGGCAACCTCGGCACCGTCGCGCTCGGCGGGCTGGCCGTCGGCGGCGGGCTCTTCGCCTGGGCCGCGGCGCTGCTCAACTTCCTCGCCTACGGCACGACCGCCCGTGCGGCCCGCCGGGCGGGGGCCGGCGACCGTGCGGGCGCGGTGGCCGAGGGCGTGCAGGCCACCTGGCTGGCCCTCGCCCTCGGCCTGCTCGTGCTGGTGTCCTTCCAGCTCCTGGCCGAGCCGCTGACCCGCACCCTGGCGGGTGGGGCCGGCCCGGTCGCCGAGGCAGGGGAGACGTGGCTGCGCATCGCCGCCCTGGGCGCGCCGCTGCTGCTGGTCTCGCTGGCCGGCAACGGCTGGCTGCGCGGCGTGCAGGAGCTGCGCCGGCCCATGCGGTACGTGCTCGCCGGCAGCGTGGTCAGCCTCGTGCTCTGCCCGCTGCTGGTGCACGTGGCCGGGCTCGGACTGCCCGGCTCGGCCGTCGCCAACGTCATCGGACAGGCGGTCTCGGCGGGCCTGTTCGTCCGGGCGCTGCTGCGGGAGGGCGTCCCCTGGCGGCCCCGCGCCGCCGCCGTCCGGGCGCAGCTGGTCATCGGCCGCGACCTGCTCCTGCGGGCCGCCGTCCTCCAGGTCGCCTTCCTCGTCGCGACCGGCGTGGTGGCGCGGGCCGGCACCGCCGAGCTCGGTGCGCACCAGATCGCGATCCAGCTCTTCTTCTTCCTCGCCCTGGTCCTCGACGCCTACGCGATCGCGGCACAGACGCTCGTCGGCCAGGCCCTCGGCGCCGGCCGGCCGGACGACGCCCGCGCCACCGCACGCCGCGTCACGGTGTGGGGCCTGGGCACCGGGACCCTCGTCGCCGCGGTGCTGCTCGCCCTGCGCCCGGTGGTGCCCCCGCTGTTCACCGACGACCCCGCGGTGGTCGCCCAGGCCGGTGTCGCCTGGTGGTTCCTCGCCGGCATGCAGCCGCTGGCGGGGGTGGTGTTCGCGCTGGACGGCGTCCTCATGGGGGCCGGTGACGTCGGGTACCTGCGCACGGTCACCGTCGGGGCGGCGCTGGTCGGCTTCGTGCCGCTGTCGCTGCTGGCGGTCCCGCTCGGCTGGGGGCTGGCCGGTGTCTGGACCGGCCTGGTGCTGTTCATCTCCCTGCGGCTGGTCGCCGTCCTGGTCCGGGTGGCGGGGGACCGGTGGCTCACCGCGCCTGGGACGGTGACGGTGTGAGCTCCCGCCGACGCCCCGACGCCGACGTCCCTCCGGGCCTCCTGCTGGTCGACAAGCCCGGTGGCATGACCTCCCACGACGTCGTCGCCCGGGCCCGGCGGGTGCTGTCGGTGCGCCGGGTCGGCCACGCCGGCACCCTCGACCCGATGGCCACGGGCCTGCTGGTGCTGGGCGTGGGCTCGGCCACCCGGCTGCTCGGGTACGTCGGCGGGCACGACAAGACCTACGAGGCGACCATCCGGCTCGGGCAGTCGACCGTGACCGACGACCGCGAGGGCGAGGTGCTGGCCACGACCTCCGCGGCGCACCTCGACGACACCGCGGTCGCCTCCGCGCTGGCCGCCCAGACCGGGGCCCTCCTGCAGGTGCCCTCGTCCGTCAGCGCGGTCAAGGTGGCCGGCCGGCGCTCCTACGAGCGCGTCCGCGCCGGCGAGGAGGTCGTCCTCGAGCCGCGGGCGGTCACCGTCCACCGCATCGACGTCCACCGCACCACCCGGCCGACGCCGGAGCTGGTCGACGTCGACGTGACCGTGTCCTGCACCGCGGGCACCTACATCCGCGCCATCGCCCGCGACGCCGGGGCGGCCCTGGGTGTGGGCGGCCACCTCACGGCCCTCCGGCGCACCGCCTCCGGCCCCTTCGCGGTCACCGACGCCGCCGCGGTCGAGGACGCCGGCGCCGCGCTGGCCGCCGGTGGGGGAGCCGGCGTCCTCGGCCTGACCGACGCCGCCCGCGCGGTCTTCCCCGAGCGGGTCCTCACCGACGACGAGGCGCGGGCACTGGGGCACGGCCAGCGGGTCCCCGCGACCGGGGCACCCGGGTTGCACGCCGCGGTGGACGGCGGCGGACGGCTGGTCGCCCTCGTCGAGGACGCCGGAGCCACCGCCCGGGTCGTGGTCGGCTTCCCGCCCGGCTGACCTGTGGCAGCCTGCAGCCGTGCTGGACGACCGGCTGCGGGCCCTGGAGGCCCAGCTCACCCCGCTCCCCGGCCTGCTGGTCGCCTTCTCCGGCGGGGTCGACTCCGGGGTGCTGCTGGCCGCCGCGGTGCGGGCCCTGGGCGCCGGGCGGGTCGTGGCCGCCACCGCGGTCTCGCCCAGCCTGCCGGCCACCGAGCGGGAGGGGGCGGTCACCTTCGCCGCCTCCCTGGGGGTCCGCCACGAGCTGCCGCGCACCGACGAGCTGTCCCGCCCCGGCTACGTCGCCAACGCCGGGGACCGCTGCGCGTTCTGCAAGACCGAGCTGGTCGACGTCCTCCTGCCGTTGGGGGCGCGCCTGGGCATCTCCGACGTGGTCACCGGCACCAACGCCGACGACCTGCGGGCCGGGTTCCGGCCCGGTATCCGTGCCGCGGCCGAGCGCGGCGCCTGGGCACCGCTGGCCCGGGCCGGGATGACCAAGGACGACGTGCGTGCCGCCGCCCGCCGGTGGGGGCTGGCGCTGGCCGACAAGCCCGCCGCGGCCTGCCTGGCCAGCCGGATCGCCTACGGCGTGCCGGTGTCGGCGCACCGGCTGGCCCGCGTCGAGGCCGCCGAGGCGGCGCTGCGCGCCGCGCTGGCCGACGCCGGCCTGCCCGTGCGCGACCTGCGGGTCCGCGACATGGGCGACGACGTCGCGCGGGTCGAGGTGGACGCCGCCGTCGTCCCCGCGCTGACCGCACGTCCGGACGTGCTGGCCGCGGTCACCGGCTTCGACCGGGTGGACGTCGATCCGCGGGGCTTCCGTTCCGGGTCGATGAACGAGCTGCTGCCCGACCCCGTCCGCTACCGCTGACCGGACCGCACGATCCGCGCCGCGGCCACCCCGGCGCCGAACCCGTTGTCGATGTTGACCACGAGCACCCCGGGCGCGCAGGCGGTGAGCATCGTCAGCAGCGCGGCCAGCCCCTCGAACGCCGCGCCGTAGCCCACCGACGTCGGCACGGCCACCACCAGCCGGTCGGTGAGGCCGGCCACCACGCTCGGCAGCGCCCCGTCCATGCCGGCGACCACCACGACCGCGTCGGCCGCCGCGAGGTCGGGGGCCACGGCCAGCACCCGGTGGACGCCCGCGACGCCGACGTCGTCCACCCGCCGGCAGCCCACCCCGGAGGCGGCCAGGGTGAAGGCGACCTCCGCGGCCACCGGACCGTCCGACGTCCCCGCGGTGAGCACCAGGACCTCACCGGAGGGCTGCGGGAGCTCGCCGACGGCCACGCAGCGGGCCTGCTCGTCGACGGTGGCGGCGGGCCACCGCCGCAGCACCGCGGCCACGGTCCCCGCGTCGGCGCGCGTGGCCCAGGCGCAGGCCGCGCCGCCGTCGAGCAGGCCGGCCAGGCAGGCGACGGTCTGCTCCGGCGTCTTCCCGGCGGCGTACACCACCTCCGGGGTGCCGGTGCGCCGCTCGCGGTCCAGGTCCAGGCGGGCGAAGCCCAGGTCGGCCGTGCGCTCGGAACTCACCCGGTCAGCGTGCCCCACCCGGGATTGACCGTCGCCGGGCACGGGAAGGGGAGGGCCATGAGCGTCGTGAAGATCAACGCGATCACGGTCCCGCCGGACAAGCAGGAGCGCTTCGAGGAGCGATTCCGCGGCCGGGCGGGCGCGGTCGAGCACACCCCGGGCTTCGAGTGGTTCGAGTTGCTGCGCCCCAAGGAGGGCACCGACCAGTACCTGGTCTACACCCGGTGGAGCAGCGAGGAGGCCTACGAGGCCTGGCAGACCGGCCAGGACTTCGACCGCGCCCACGACGGCGGCGGGGACACCCTCGCCCCGGCGGCGGCCCACTCCGCCCACCTGTGGAGCTACGAGGTCCTCGAGTCGGCGGGCCCGAAGGCGAACCAGGAGAACCAGGTCTGACCGGCGGAGGGGCCGGTGACGGTCGTCGTCGGCCCCCCGCTGGGACGGCGCTAGGGTGGGCGGGCGGGTCCGGCCGTCCACCGGGTGCCGCTCGCCCATCCATGCACGCCGCGAAGTGGGAGCCATGACCGACACGCTCGCCGACAGCCGTACCTCCTCCCGGGTGTTCACCGGGGGCGTGCCGGTGGTCGTGGAGGACGTGCGCCGGCGGCCCGCGGCCGAGCGCGCCGAACTGCTGGCCGACCCCGGCTTCGGCCGGTACTTCACCGACTCGATGTTCGTGGCCCGCTACCGCGCGGGCGAGGGCTGGTACGACGCCCGGCTGACCTCCTACGCCCCGCTGCAGGTCGACCCCGCCACGGCGGCGCTGCACTACGCGCAGTCGATCTTCGAGGGCCTCAAGGCCTACGCCCAGCCCGACGGCAGCGTCGCGACCTTCCGGCCCGAGGCCAATGCCGCCCGCTTCGTGCGCGGGGCCAAGCGGCTGGCCATGCCGCCGGTCCCGGAGGAGGCCTTCCTCGCCGCCGTCGACGCACTGGTCGACGCCGACCGCGACTGGGTGCCCACCGGCCCGGACCAGACCCTGTACCTGCGCCCGTACCAGCTGGCGACCGAGCCGTTCCTCGGCGTCCGGCCGGCCCACGAGTACCTGTTCCTGGTGATCGCCAGCCCGGCCGGTGCGTACTTCCCCCGCGGCGTCCACCCGGTGTCGGTGTACCTGTCGGAGGACTACATCCGGGCCGCGCCCGGGGGCACCGGCGACGTCAAGTGCGCCGGCAACTACGCCGCCAGCCTGCTCGCCCAGGAGCAGGCGATCGCCGCCGGCTGCGACCAGGTCGTCTGGCTCGACGCGGTGGAGAAGCGCTACGTCGAGGAGATGGGCGGGATGAACCTGTTCTTCGTCCTCGGCGAGGGGGACGACGCCGAGCTGGTCACCCCCGAGCTCACCGGCACCCTGCTCCCCGGCATCACCCGCGACTCGCTGATCACCGTCGCCCGGGAGATGGGCCACACCGTCACCGAGCGCCGCTTCAGCGTGGACGAGTGGCGGACGGGGGTCGCCGACGGCACCGTCACCGAGACCTTCGCCTGCGGCACCGCGGCGGTCATCACCCCGGTCGGCGAGGTGAAGGCCCGCACCGGCGACTTCACCGTCGGCGACGGCCGGCCCGGCCCCCTCACCATGAAGCTGCGCGAGCACCTGCTCGACATCCAGCACGGCCGGGTGCCCGACACCCACGGCTGGCTGCACCGGGTCGCCTGAGGCGGGTCGGGGACTGACGTTGCTCCGCTGGCGGGGGCTGGAGGCCATCCCTGGTGACCTCGGGCGCACGGTGGTCACCGTCGGCATGTACGACGGTGTCCACCGTGGGCACCAGGAGCTCATCGGCACCGCGGTGGCGCGGGCCCGGTCGATCGGGCGGCCGTGCCTGCTGCTCACCTTCGACCCCCACCCGTCCGAGGTCGTGCGCCCGGGCTCGCACCCGGCGATCCTCACCTCGATGGACCGCAAGGCCGAGCTGGTGGCCGCCCTCGGGGTCGACGCCATGTGCGTGCTGCCGTTCACCCCGGAGTTCATGCGCATGTCGCCGGAGACCTTCACGCACACCGTGCTGGTCGAGCACCTCCACGTCGCCTCGGTGGTGGTGGGGCAGAACTTCACCTACGGCCACCGGGCGGCGGGCACCGTCGCGACGCTGACCCAGGAGGGGCGGCGCTTCGGCTTCGCGGTGGAGGGCGTGCCGCTGGCCAACGTCACGATGGGCCCGGACTCACCCGGGTCCGGCGAGATCACGATCTCCTCGACCTACATCCGTGCCTGTGTGGCCGCCGGCGACATGACCTCGGCCGCCCGCGCGCTGGGCCGGCCGCACCGCATCGAGGGGGTCGTCGTCCGGGGCGACCGCCGGGGGCGCGAGCTCGGCTACCCGACGGCGAACGTGGAGTCCCCGCCCTACACCGCCGTCCCGGCCGACGGCGTCTACGCCGGGTCGCTGGTCATCCGCGATCCCCGCAGCGGCGTCACCGTCAGCACCTCGCCGGCGGCGATCTCGGTCGGCACCAACCCGACGTTCCAGGGCAGCCGGCGGACCGTGGAGGCGTTCCTGCTCGACTTCGACGGCGACCTCTACGGCGAGCACGTCGGGGTCGAGTTCGTGCAGCGGCTGCGCCCGATGCTCGCCTTCGCCGACGTCGGGGAGCTGGTCGAGGCGATGGACCGCGACGTCGCGCAGACCCGCGCGGTCCTGGGGTTGTGACACCGCGGTCCTCCGGACCGCGCCGACGGCCACGCGCCGTCCCCTGGGGAGCCGAGCCGCCCGGCCCCGTCCGTGCTCGGGGACCTCCGGCCCCCGCTCGCACCGACCACTCCGCACCGGTGTGTAACCTTGACGACGGCGTCGGTGACCCCGACGTGTGTGCAGCCTGCCCCCGTGACCGAGACCGGGGGCCACACGTGACCTGGCCAGGAGGCCGTCCATGGCGCTCGACAGCGCGACGAAGCAGCAGATCATGACCGAGTACGCGACGGTCGAGAAGGACACCGGCTCCCCCGAGGTGCAGGTCGCGATGCTGACCCGCCGGATCAGCGACCTGACCGAGCACCTCAAGCAGCACAAGCACGACCACCACAGCCGGCGGGGCCTGCTCCTGCTGGTCGGCCGGCGTCGCCGGCTGCTGAACTACCTGGCGAAGACGGACATCAACCGGTACCGCTCGCTCATCGAGCGGCTCGGTCTGCGCCGCTGAGCCACGAGGGGACCGTCCCGCCGGGACGGTCCCCTCTCTCGTGCGGCACCCGCCCACGAGACCCCCGGCCCCTCGCCGGACCCCCGCACTGGTCGGTCCTCGGTAGTGGCCCCCGGGCATGCACGTCCCCCGATGGGGGAACCCACCCCGAGGGCTTCGATCGAAGACCGGTCACCCGGGCGCAGTTCGGCGCAGGGCGCCACAAGAGGACGTCGCCGCATGCGACGTAGGAAGAGGACGACGTGTCCGCACCCACCACCCAGAGCAGCAGCACCGCTGCCGAGTTCGACCCCGAGGACGGGGTCACCACCGCCACCGCGGTCATCGACAACGGCAGCTTCGGCAGCCGCAGCATCACCTTCGAGACCGGCCGGCTGGCCCGCCAGGCCGCCGGCTCCGTGGTCGTCTCCATGGGCGACACCATGCTGCTGTCGGCCACCACGGCCGGCCGCCAGCCGAAGGAGCAGTTCGACTTCTTCCCGCTGACGGTCGACGTCGAGGAGCGCATGTACGCCGCCGGGCGCATCCCCGGCTCGTTCTTCCGCCGCGAGGGCCGGCCGTCCGAGGACGCGATCCTCACCTGCCGGCTGATCGACCGCCCGCTGCGCCCGACCTTCGCCAAGGGCCTGCGCAACGAGGTCCAGGTCGTCATCACCGTCCTGTCGCTGGACCCCGACCACCTCTACGACGTGCTGGCCATCAACGGCGCCTCGGCGTCCACCCAGCTGTCGGGCCTGCCGTTCTCCGGCCCGGTCGGCGGCACCCGCGTCGCGCTGATCAACGGCCAGTGGGTCGGCTTCCCGACCCACGCCGAGCTCGAGGACGCCGTCTTCGACATGGTCGTGGCCGGCCGCGTCCTCCCGGACGGCGACGTCGCGATCATGATGGTCGAGGCCGAGGCCACCGAGAAGACGATCCAGCTGGTCGCCGGCGGTGCCCCCGCCCCGACCGAGGAGGTCGTCGCCCAGGGCCTCGAGGCCGCCAAGCCGTTCATCAAGGCGCTGTGCGAGGCCCAGAGCGCGCTGGCCGACAAGGCCGCCAAGCCGGTCGCGGAGTTCCCCCGCTTCCTGGACTACCAGGACGACGTCTACGCCGCCGTCGAGGCGCAGGCCGCCGCCCGGCTCGCCGAGGTGCAGGCCATCGCCGGCAAGCAGGAGCGCGAGCTGGCGACCGACGCCCTCAAGGACGAGGTCAAGGCCGCCCTGGCCGGCCAGTTCGAGGGGCGCGAGAAGGAGATCTCCGGTGCGTTCCGGGCGGTCACCAAGAAGGTCGTCCGCCAGCGCATCCTGCGCGACAAGGTGCGCATCGACGGCCGCGGCCTGACCGACATCCGGCCGCTCTCGGCCGAGGTCGAGGTCGTCCCGCGGGTGCACGGCTCGGCGCTGTTCGAGCGTGGCGAGACCCAGATCCTGGGCATCACCACGCTGAACATGCTGCGCATGGAGCAGCAGCTCGACACGCTCTCGCCCGAGACGCGCAAGCGGTACATGCACAACTACAACTTCCCGCCGTACTCCACCGGTGAGACCGGCCGCGTGGGTTCGCCCAAGCGCCGCGAGATCGGTCACGGCGCGCTGGCCGAGCGGGCCCTCCTGCCGGTCCTGCCCGACCGCGAGGAGTTCCCCTACGCGATCCGGCAGGTGTCCGAGGCGCTGGGCTCCAACGGCTCGACGTCCATGGGCTCGGTCTGCGCCTCGACGCTGGCGCTGCTCAACGCCGGTGTCCCGCTGAAGGCCCCGGTGGCCGGCATCGCGATGGGCCTGGTGTCCGACGAGGTCGACGGCAAGACGGAGTACGTCGCGCTGACCGACATCCTCGGTGCCGAGGACGCGTTCGGGGACATGGACTTCAAGGTCGCCGGCACCAAGGACTTCGTCACGGCCCTCCAGCTGGACACGAAGCTCGACGGCATCCCCTCCGACGTCCTCGCCCAGGCGCTGACCCAGGCCCGCGCGGCCCGGCTGCACATCCTCGACGTCATGGGCGAGGCCATCGACGGCCCCGACGAGATGAGCCCCTACGCCCCGCGGGTGACCACGGTGCGCATCCCGGTCGACAAGATCGGCGCGGTCATCGGCCCCAAGGGTCAGATGATCAACGCGATCCAGGACGAGACCGGCGCGGACATCACCATCGAGGACGACGGCACGATCTACGTCGGTGCCTCCGACGGCCCCTCGGCCCAGGCCGCGGTGGACCGCATCAACGCCATCGCCAACCCGCAGATGCCGAAGGTCGGCGAGCGCTTCCTCGGCACGGTCGTCAAGACCACGCCGTTCGGCGCCTTCGTCTCGCTGCTCCCGGGCAAGGACGGCCTGGTCCACATCAGCAAGCTCGGCGGTGGCAAGCGGATCGCCAAGGTCGAGGACGTCGTGAACGTCGGCGACAAGCTGCAGGTGGAGATCACCGACATCGACGCCCGCGGCAAGATCAGCCTGGTCCCCGTCGCCGCCGAGGGTGAGGCCGCCGCCGCCTCCGACGCCCCGGCCGACGCGGCCGCGCCTGCGGAGGCGTGACCACGGACACCACGCAGTTCACGACCGGGGCCGGCACGGGCGCAGCGACGCCCGTCCCGGCCCCGGCCGGTGTCGGGGAGACCGTGGTCCTCGACGTCGACGAGTTCGGCGGCCGGGTGGAGCGCACGGAACTCCCCGGGGGCCTGCGGGTCCTCACCGAGACCATGCCCGGTGTCCTGTCGGCGACGGTCGGGATCTGGGTCGGCGTCGGCTCGCGGGACGAGACCGACGACGTCGCCGGGTCCTCGCACTTCCTCGAGCACCTGCTGTTCAAGGGCACCGGCAGCCGTGGCGCGCTGGAGATCGCGACGGCGATGGACGCGGTGGGCGGTGAGATGAACGCCTTCACCGCCAAGGAGCACACCTGCTACTACGCCAACGTGCTCGCCAGCGACCTGCCGCTGGCCGTCACCCTCCTCGGTGACCTCGTCACCGACGCGCTGAACACCGCGGCGGACCTCGAGTCCGAGCGCACGGTGGTGCTCGAGGAGATCGCCATGCGCGACGACGAGCCCGCCGACGCCGTGCACGACCTGTTCGCCGAGACGCTCTTCGGCGGCACCGCGCTGGGCCGCTCGGTCCTGGGCACGGTGGACTCCATCGAGGCCCTGACCCGGGACGACGTCGACGGCTGGTACCGGTCGCGCTACGTCCTGCCCTCGATCGTGGTGACCGCGGCCGGCCGGGTGGACCACCGGCAGGTGCTCGACCTGGTCGCCGCCGCGTTCGGGCCGCGTCTGTCGGGGCCGGCCGGACCGGCGCCGCTGCGGCGCGGGGAGGAGGGCGGCTCGACCCGCCCTGCGCGCCGCGCGGGGCTGATCCACCGGCCCACCGAGCAGGCACACCTGCTGCTCGGCTCGGTGGGGGTGGGCCGGCTCGACGAGCGGCGCTACGCCGCGGCGGTGGTGGAGACCGCCGTCGGCGGGGGGATGAGCTCGCGGCTGTTCCAGGAGATTCGGGAGAAGCGCGGCCTCGTCTACAGCGTGGGCACCGCGCTCACCCACTACGCCGGCACGGGGACGTTCTCGGTCTACGCCGGGTGCTCGCCCAAGCGGGTGCCCGAGGTCCTGCGCCTGGTCCGCGAGGAGCTGGCCACGGTCGCCGCCGACGGGCTCACGCCCGAGGAGGTCGCCCGTGGCCGCGGGCAGCTCAAGGGCGGCCTCGTCCTGGGGCTCGAGGACACCGGTTCCCGCATGAGCCGCCTCGGTAAGAGCGAGCTGTCCTACGGGGAGTATCTGCCGGTGCAGGAGGTACTCGCCCGCCTGGACGGCGTCAGCGAGGACGACGTCCGTTCGGTGGCGGCCGACCTGCTGGCCCGCGAGACCTGCCTGGCGGTCGTCGGGCCCTACCGCGAGTCCGAGCTCGACCGGCTCTGGTGAGCGCCCGGCACCCCGCCCTGGCCGTCCACGGCGCGCTGTCCCGCGGCGTCTTCGCCGTGGCCGTCCTGGTGTCCCTCGCGGTGCTCTTCGCCCCTGCGGACGACGTCCCCTGGGCGCCGCCGGGCGTGGACAAGCTGGTGCACCTGCTGCTGTTCGCCGCACTGGCGCTCAGCGGACGGTGGGCCGGGATCCGGGCGCGCGTCCTCGGACCCCTGCTGGTGGCCTACGCGGCGGTCAGCGAGGTGGTGCAGGGGCTGTCCCCGCTGGAGCGCTCCGCGTCGGTGGCGGACTGGGTGGCCGACGTCGTCGGGGTCGGGGCCGGGCTGCTGCTGGCGGCCGGGCTGCTCCGGAGGACCCCCGGCTGACGGCGCGGCCGCCTTGCATCCCCGCCTCCCGCCGGGAAGCCTGACCGCGTGACCCCCGGTACCCCCGCCTCCGACCAGCACGGATCCTCCTCTGCCACGGGGGAGACCCCGCTCATCCCGGTCGGCGTACTCGGCGCCCGGGGGCGGATGGGCACGGAGGTGGTCAAGGCGGTCAACGCCGCCGACGACCTCGAGCTCGTGGCGATGGTCGACTCGGGGGAGTGGTTGTTCGACCTCGCCAACACCGGCGCGCAGGTCGCCGTCGACTTCACGCGACCGGACGTCGTCATGGACAACATCCGGTTCTGCATCGACAACAACATCCACTGCGTCGTCGGCACGACCGGCTTCGACGAGGCCCGGCTCGCCACCGTCGCGGAGTGGCTGGAGCCCAAGCCGGACGTCGGCGTCGTGATCGCACCGAACTTCGGCATCGGGGCGATCCTGCTCATGCGCTTCGCCCAGGAGGCGGCGCGGTTCTTCCCCTCGACCGAGGTGGTCGAGCTGCACCACCCCGGCAAGGTGGACGCCCCGTCCGGGACGGCGGTCCGCACGGCCCGCCTGGTCGCCGCCGCCCGGCGGGCCGCCGGCCTCCCGCCCTCGCCCGACGCGACCACCGACGCCCTGCCCGGAGCCCGGGGGGCGGACGTCGAGGGGGTGGCGGTCCACGCCGTCCGTCTGAGCGGACTGGTCGCGCACCAGGAGGTGCTGATGGGCGCACCCGGGGAGACCCTCACGCTGCGGCACGACTCCTACGACCGGGCGAGCTTCATGCCCGGCGTCCTGCTGGCCGTCCGGGAGATCGCCCGGCGTCCCGGTCTCACCGTCGGGATCGAGAGCCTCCTGGGTCTCTGAGCGCCCCGCGCGACGTTCCGGACGTCCCCATGGGGCTGGTGGGGCGATCCGAACCGTGACCTCGGTCGCAGACCGCGTCGCCCGAACGACGCTGACCTGCGCGTTTGCCCGCCACGTCCCGCGCGGAAGGGTCTTCGGACCCTGTTGCCCCCTGGAGCGGTTTGACGCGGCCGCACGGGCCGCGTAACTTTCTCTGTGCGCCGAGCGAGACCGGGTCCGAGACCCGGGAGCCGCCGGTCAGACCTCCGGGTGTGACAGCGAGCCGTGCACGGCGTACGGTAGGAACAAGCCGCCAGGGACGAAGCCCGCGAGGGTCGACTCCCTGCGCGTCCGCTCCTTGAGAACTCAACAGCGTGCCGAAAGTCAGTGCCAAGTTTTATTTCCCCCGCACTGCACAGGTTTGTGTGGTGAGGGATTCCTTTGGTTGATTGACATCAAGAGTGCTAGCTCTTGGTTCTCGGCCATGGATGCAAATTCATCTACGGAGAGTTTGATCCTGGCTCAGGACGAACGCTGGCGGCGTGCT
>NZ_JBJGYJ010000006.1:0-188077 GCF_054049935.1 Geodermatophilus sp. SYSU D00742 | reverse complement strand
GCCTGGCCGATCTCGGCGTCGCTGGGGTTGGGCGGCGGCGCCGGGACCGCGCCGGCCGGCGCGGGGGGGGGGCCCCCCCCCCCCCCCCCCCCCCCCCCCCCCCCCGCGGCCCCCCCCCCCCCCGCCCCCCCCCCCCCCCCCCCCCCCCCCCCCCCCCCCCACGAGGGCTGAGGCTACCGTCGGCGCCGTGTCGTCCCCCGCAGCTGAGCTCGAGTACGAGGTCGTCGACGTCTTCGCACCGCGCGCGTTCGCGGGCAACCCGCTGGCCGTCGTCCACGACGCCGACGGGCTGAGCACCGAGCAGTGCCAGGCGCTGGCCAACGAGTTCCACCTCTCCGAGACCTCGTTCCTGTGCGCGCCGACCGAGGGGTCGGGTGCCGACTACCGGGTGCGGATCTTCACGCCGTTCGCCGAGCTGCCCTTCGCCGGTCACCCGAGCGTCGGCGCGGCGCACACCCTGGTGCGGGCCGGCCGGCTGCCGGCGGGCACCCTCCGCCAGGAGTGCGGCGTCGGGATCCTCGACGTCGTGGTGGACGACGACGGCGCGGTCCTCTCCGGCGGGCGGCCCACCCTCGAGGACGGCCCCGAGCCCGGTTCCCTGGCCGAGGCGATGGGGCTGTCGGCGGCCGACGTCGTCGGGCTGCCCGCGCACGTCGCCGGCTGTGGCCTGCCGTTCACCTACCTGGCCGTGCGCCCCGAGGTGGTGGACGACGCAGCCCCGGTCCCCGCGCTGCTCGGGCAGCTCGGTGTCGGCGAGGGGGTCTCGGTGCTGGCGTGGGACGCCGCGACCTCCACCGCCTACGCACGGGTGTTCGCGAGCGACCTGGCGTGGGGCGAGGACCCGGCGACCGGCTCGGCGGCCCTCGGCGCCGGCGTCTGGCTGGTCGCCGCCGGGCTGCTGGCCCCCGACGGGACGTCGTCCTACGTCGTGCGGCAGGGCGAGGCGATGGGCCGGCCGTCGGTGCTGACCTGCACGGTCACGGCGTCCGCGGGTCGGGCCACCGCCGCGACCACGCACGGCACCGTCGTACCGATCGCGCGCGGCCGGATCCGGGTGCCTTGACGGAGGAGCACCTCACCCCTCGCTCCACTCGGCGTGGGCCTCCCGACGGGGCCGGCGATGCCTGGGCGGTGCACCGGCCCGGGGGCAGGGACGTCGGGATCATCGCGGTGGCCGTCATCGGCATCTCCCTGTCGGCGCCGCTGACCACCCTGGTGACCGCGCCGATGCTGGCCCTGGCCTTCTGGCGCAACGTGGGCGGCGCGGCGGCCCTGCTGCCGGTGCTCCTCTCCCGGGACCGCTCGACGCTGGCCGGCCTGCGCCCGCGCGACCTCGGCAGCTCGGTGGTGGCCGGGCTGTTCCTCGCCGCGCACTTCGCCGCCTGGCTACCCAGCCTGTCGATGACGACGGTCGCCGCCTCGACGGCGCTGGTCACCACCACGCCCATCTGGACGGCGCTGGCCGCCCGGGTCAGCGGGGTGCGGCTGCCCGCGGCGATCTGGTGGGGCCTGGTGCTCGCGGTGGTCGGGGTCGCGCTCATCGCAGGCGTGGACGTCACTGTCAGCCTGCGCGCACTGGCCGGGGACGGGCTGGCACTGCTCGGGGCGGTCTGCGCCGGCGGGTACGTGCTGGCCGGCGCCCGGGCCCGGCAGCGGCTGCCCACCTCGGCGTACGCGGTGGTCTGCTACTCGGTCTGCGCGCTCACCATCGCCGTCGGAGCAGGGGTGGTCGGCGCCCCGCTGGCCGGCTTCAGCGGGCGGGACTGGCTGCTGATCGCCGCCATCACCGTCTGCGCGCAGCTGCTCGGGCACACGCTGCTGAACCTGGTGCTCTCCTCGGTGGGGCCCACCGTGGTCTCGCTCGTCGTCCTGCTCGAGGTGCCCGGCGCCCTGCTGTTCGCGCTGGTCCTGCTGCAGCAGGTGCCGCCGCTGCTCGCCCTGCCCGGCGTGCTGCTGGTCGTCGTCGGCGTCGCCCTCGTGGTGCGGGCCAGCCGGCCGGTCACCCTCGTCGAACCCGCCACCTGAGGGGCAGGACGGCCGTCTCCGCCCCCTGGCTACCCTCCGGTCACGACCCCCACCACGCAGGTCCCACCCACCTCACCCCTCGACGGAGGCACCGTGGCCGAGCTCCGATCCCGCCGTTCCAACCTCGCCGTCCCGGGCAGCAACCCGCGGTTCCTGGAGAAGGCGAAGGGGCTGGGCGCCGACCAGGTGTTCCTCGACCTCGAGGACGCCTGCGCCCCCCTGGCCAAGCCCGGTGCCCGCAAGAACATCGTCGCGGCGCTGAACGAGGGCGGCTGGGGGGAGAAGATCCGTACCGTCCGGGTCAACGACTGGACCACGGAGTGGACCTACGCCGACGTGATCGAGGTCGTGGAGGGCGCGGGGGCCAACCTCGACTGCATCATGCTGCCCAAGGTGGTCGATGCCGCCCAGGTGCAGGCGCTGGACCTGCTGCTCACCCAGATCGAGAAGTCGAACGGGCTCGAGGTGGGCCGGATCGGCATCGAGGCGCAGATCGAGACCGCGCAGGGTCTGATCAACGTCAACGACATCGCGTTCGCCAGCCCGCGGATCGAGACGATCATCTTCGGCCCGGCCGACTTCATGGCCAGCATCAACATGAAGTCGCTGGTGGTCGGCGCCCTGCACCCGGACTACCCGGGCGACCCGTTCCACTACATCCTCATGCAGATCCTCATGGCCGCCCGCGCCCGCGGGGTGCAGGCCATCGACGGGCCGTTTCTGCAGGTCCGCGACGTCGACGCCTTCCGTGAGGTCGCCAAGCGCTCGGCGGTGCTCGGCTTCGACGGCAAGTGGGTGCTGCACCCCGGCCAGATCGACGCGGCCAACGAGATCTACGCGCCGTCCCAGGAGGACTACGACCACGCCGAGCTGATCCTCGACGCCTACGAGTGGTCCACGTCGGAGGCCGGCGGCAAGAAGGGCTCGGCGATGCTCGGCGACGAGATGATCGACGAGGCCAGCCGCAAGATGGCGCTGGTCATCGCCGGCAAGGGGCGCGCGGCCGGCCTGCAGCGGACCTCGTCGTTCACCCCGCCGGAGAGCTGACGAGCAGCACCGGCCACTGACGACGACGGCCCGCCCGGGCGCTCCGGGCGGGCCGTCGTCGTCGGTGGTCAGGGACCGAACGAGGCGCTCGTCAGCGAGGCGAGCGCGACGAACCACAGCACGAACGCGAGGACGACGAGCGCGCAGGCGATCGCGCCGATGACGATCCCGGCCAGGGCCAGCCCGTCGCCCTCCTCGCCGGTCTCCCGGATCTGCCGGCGGGCGACGACCCCGAGGACCAGCCCGGCCGGGGCGAAGACGAAGGCCATGACGAGCGCCAGGACGGCCATCGTGTTGGTGGGACGCCGGTAGGAGCCGGGCGGTGGTCCGTAGCCCGGCGGTGGGCCGTAGCCCGGGGGTGGTCCGTAGCCCGGCGGCGGTCCGTAGCCCGGGGGCGGCCCGTACCCGGGTGGCCCTCCGTAGCCGGGCGGCGGCCCGTAGCCCGGCAGCGGGCCGTGGCCGGGGGGCGGCGCCGCGTGCCGCGGGGCCACCGGGGGCGGGTCGCCCCGGTACAGCCCGTCGTCCGTGCTGCTCATCGCGTCCTCTCGTCGCCGGCGTCAGCCGCCGGTCGCCGGCGCGGGCAGCGCCGCCATCCGGGTGGCGATGCCCTGGGCAGCCGTCGCGCCCGCCGCAGGATCCTCCGTGATGAGCACCGACACCACCGCGCCACGCCCCTGCGCGACGACGTCCTGCGTCGTGCCGTCGTCCAGCCGGTAGCGGACGGCGACGACGGTGCCGGTGAGCCCGTCGACGACCGGGGGCTCGACGAGGGTCCGGTCGCCGGCCGGGCAGGACTCGAAGGCGTCGCGCAGCTCGGTGAGTGCGAGCACGCCGGCGTCGGCGGAGTCGTAGCCGATCGCCTCGGAGACCACCGTGGCGGTGCCGGCCGGGTCCAGGCCGGCGACGGGGTGCTTGGCCGTCCGGTGCGCCTCCGAGGCGAAGGCGACGCCGCAGATGCCCTCGAGGCTGGGGTCGTCGGTGAGGTCGCCGTCGGCGACCGGGTTGGCCTGCACCGTCCACCCCGCGGGCAGGTCGGTCGCCCGCAGGGCCACGGCCAGCGCGGCCTCCGCCGGGGTGGTCGCCGCCGCGGGGTCGGCGGTGGCGGCGGCCGACCGCTCGGCCTGCGCGGGGGCCGGTTCGTCGCGCGGCGCGTCGTCGGTGGCGGCGTCGCCACAGCCGGCCAGGAGCAGACAGGCGGTGAGGACGGCAGCCGGGCGGGCGGTCACGAGGACGACGCTAACCGCCGTCCGGAGGTGACGAGGGCCACGACGGGGGCCGCGAGAGGTGCTCCATACTCACCGGTAACCACGGACACCGGAGTCCCGGAGGAGCAACGCGATGACCCGCCTGGCCCAGACCGCCGACCTGACCGACATCCAGCAGGAGATCCTGGCGACGGTCAGGAGCTTCGTCGACAAGGAGATCATCCCGAACGCGCAGGAGCTCGAGCACGGCGACGTCTACCCGCAGGAGATCGTCGACGGGCTCAAGGAGCTGGGGGTCTTCGGGCTGACCATCCCCGAGGAGTACGGCGGGCTGGGCGAGTCGCTGCTGACCTACGCGCTGGCGGTCGAGGAGATCGCCCGCGGGTGGATGAGCGTCTCCGGCGTCATCAACACCCACTTCATCGTCGCCTACATGCTCATGCAGCACGGCACGCAGGAGCAGAAGGAGCGCCTGCTGCCGCGCATGGCCACCGGTGAGGTGCGCGGGGCGTTCTCCATGTCCGAGCCCGGGCTGGGCTCCGACGTCGCGGGCATCCGCACCAAGGCGGTGCGCGACGGCGACTCCTACGTCATCGACGGCCAGAAGATGTGGCTGACCAACGGCGCCAGCTCCACCCTCGTCGCCGCGCTCGTGCGCACCGACGAGGGCGCGGAGAAGGCGCACCAGAACCTGACGACCTTCCTGGTCGAGAAGCCGGCCGGCTTCGGCGAGGTCCTCCCCGGGCTCACCATCCCCGGCAAGATCGACAAGATGGGCTACAAGGGCGTGGACACCACCGAGCTGGTGTTCGACGGCTTCCGCGCCTCCGCCGACGACGTCCTCGGGGGGACGCCGGGCCGCGGCTTCGCCCAGATGATGGACGGCGTCGAGGTCGGCCGGGTCAACGTCGCCGCCCGGGCCTGCGGCATCTCCATCCGGGCCTTCGAGCTGGCCGTGGCCTACGCCCAGCAGCGGGAGACCTTCGGCAAGCCGATCGCCGCGCACCAGGCGATCGCCTTCCAGCTGGCCGAGATGGCGACCAAGGTGGAGGCCGCGCACCTGATGATGGTCAACGCCGCCCGGCTGAAGGACTCCGGCGAGCGCAACGACGTCCAGGCCGGCATGGCCAAGCTGCTGGCCAGCGAGTACTGCGCCGAGGTGACCACGCAGGCGTTCCGCATCCACGGCGGGTACGGGTACTCCAAGGAGTACGAGATCGAGCGGCTGATGCGCGAGGCGCCGTTCCTGCTCATCGGCGAGGGGACCAGCGAGATCCAGAAGACGATCATCAGCCGGGGTCTGCTCAAGGAGTACGCGCTCAAGCGCTGAGGGTGGGCCCCGTCCCCCTCGTCCCTCGCGGGCTCGGGACGAGCCTCGGGACGGGGCCCGTGGGCAGCAGGTCGGGAGGGGGTCAGCCCGCGCTGCCGGGGGCCTCCTCGAACCGGACCTCGACCTCGGTCACACCCAGCGACTGCGCCAGCGTGGTCAGCATCGTGCGGGTGTTGTCCTCGGCCCGGGCGAGCAGGTCGCTCGCGGCCGCGGCCGCGGCGGCGGCCAGGCGGTCCTCGGCCAGGGCGAACAGCTCGGGGTCGTCGGCGGAGGGGTCGTCGGCGAAGGCGTCCCCGACCCGCTCGACCAGGCCGCGGTCGCGGTCGAGGACCCGGCTCTGGGCGGGGTCGATCCGGACCTCGCCGATGCGCGGCGCCGGCAGCACGATCGTGGCCGTCTCACCGTCGGCCGAGAGGCGGACCCGGTCGGCGTCCAGACCCTCGAAGTCGACGGAGGCGTCGGCGGTGCCGGTGGCCAGGTAGCTGACCCGCTCGCCGCTGATCACCGAGGGCACGTAGCGGGTGTCCACCTCGCGGTCGACGACGACCTGGAAGGTGCCGGTGGCCGCGTGGTACTCGTGCAGGTCCTCGAGGGCCAGCAGCAGCGGCGTCGTGCTGCGGTCCACGACGTCCTGCCCGAACGGGTCGTCCGGGAGCCAGCCGGCCACCTCGAAGCCGGCGGGCACGAGCACGGCGAGGCCGATCCCGGCGGCCACGAGCCTGGTGCGCACGCGGCGGCGACGGCGCGGGGCGGAGGCCGGGGGAGTGGGGCGGGACTGCAGCAGCGTGGGCATGCGCGCGGCCTCTCGGCTCGGGGTCGGGCGTGCGTGAGCTCACCCCGTCCAGCGACCGGCGTGCCGCCGCCATTCCCGCGACACGCCGGCGAGCGCCCCCGGCACGGGAGGGCGGGGGAACACGACGGCGCCACACGGGCTTGGCTCGGGGTATGAGAGCTGTCGGAGTGACCGAGTTCGGTGGGCCGGAGGCCCTGCACGTCATCGATGTCCCGGCCGAGCCGCTCGGCCCTGGCCAGGTCCGGCTGCGGGTGACCGCGGCGACGGTGAACCCCACCGACACCTACGCCCGCAACGGCAGCTACGCCCAGCGGGACCCGGTCAAGGAGTTCCCGTTCGTGCCGGGCATGGAGGCCGCCGGTGAGCTCGCCGAGCTCGGCCCGGACGTCGAGACCGACCTGCAGGTGGGTGAGCGGGTCATGGCGATCGTGCTGCCCACGGGAGCGCACGGGGGCTACCGCGAGGACCTCGTCGTCCCGGCCGCGTCGGTGGCCCGCTCGCCGAAGGGCGCCAGCGACGCGGAGGCCGCGACCCTCCCGATGAACGGCCTCACCGCCCGCCTGGCGCTGGACCTCCTGGCGCTGGAGCGCGGCCAGGTGCTCGCCGTGACCGGTGCGGCCGGCTCGTTCGGCGGCTACGTCGTCCAGCTGGCCACGTACGCGGGTCTGACGGTCGTCGCCGACGCCTCGGAGGCCGACGAGGAGCTGGTCCGCGACCTCGGCGCCGACGTCGTCGTGCGGCGGGGGGACGACGTCGCCGACCGCATCCGCGAGCTGTACCCGGACGGCGTCGACGGGCTGGCCGACGGCTCGGTGCAGGACGAGCTGGTGCTCCCCGCGGTCAAGGACGGCGGAGCCGTGGCGACCGTCCGCGGCTACCGGGGCGACGGGCAGCGCGGGCTGCGGGTGCAGCCGGCCTGGGTGCGCACCTACGGCGAGGAGCAGGAGAAGCTCGACGAGCTGCGGCAGCTGGTGGAGGAGGGCGTGCTGACCCTGCGGGTGGCGCGCACCTTCCCCGCCGAGCAGGCCGCCGAGGCGCACCGCGTGCTCGAGGCCGGCGGCGTCCGCGGGCGCCTGGTCCTCACCTTCTAGCGGTCGCGGGAGTGGCCCCCGACCTGCCAAGGTGGGGCCACTCCCGGGCGACGAGGCCCGGCCGACGCGGAGGTGCACACATGGTCCACCGGCTCGTGGTCAGCTACGGACAGCCCACCGACCCCGGCGCGTTCGACGAGTACTACCGCGACACCCACGTGCCGCTGGCGATGGGGATGCCCGGCGTCATCGGGTTCACCGTGGGCCACGGCAAGTCGCTGGACCCGTCGCAGCCGGCGCCCTACCTCGTCGCCGAGCTCGACTTCGAGTCCGAGGAGGCGATGAACAAGGCCTTCGCGTCCCCGGAGGGGCAGTCGGCCGCGGCCGACGTCGCCAACTTCGCCACCGGCGGGGCGACGATGGCGCACTTCGAGGTGCGCGAGATCAAGGTCGGCATGCCCTACGTGCCGTGACGTCGGCACTGCGGCGGCGGCCGGGCGGCCACGGGTGAACGGCGCCCAGGCGCTCATCCGCACCCTGGTCGCCGCCGGCGTCGACGTCTGCTTCGCCAACCCCGGCACCTCCGAGATGCACTTCGTCGCCGCGCTCGACGACGTGCCGCAGATGCGCGGCGTGCTGACGCTGTTCGAGGGGGTGGCCACCGGTGCGGCCGACGGGTACGCACGGATGGCCGGGCGCCCCGCGGCGACGCTGCTGCACCTCGGGCCGGGCCTGGGCAACGGGCTGGCCAACCTGCACAACGCCCGGCGGGGTGGCGCCCCGGTGGTCAACGTCGTCGGCGACCACGCGCGGTCGCACAAGCGGCTGGACGCACCGCTGGAGTCCGACATCGACGCCCTCGCCGGCGCGGTGTCGGCCTGGGTGCGCCGCTCGCTGTCCCCGGCCGACGTCGCCGCCGACGCCGCGGAGGCAGTCGCCCAGGCGGCGCGCGGGGCGGTCGCCACGCTCGTCCTGCCCGCCGACGTCTCGTGGGAGGACGGCGCCGAGCCGGCCGACCCGGTGCCGGTGCGCCCCGCGCCGCGGGTGCCCGGGCAGGTGGTCGCCGATGCCGCCGCCGCGCTGGCGTCCGGGGCGCCGGCAGTGCTGTTCCTGGGCGGTGACGTCGTCGCCTCCGAGGAGGGGCTGCTCGCCGCCGGCCGGGTCGCGGCCGGCACCGGCGCCCGGCTGGTGAGCGAGACGTTCTCCGCCCGGATGGTGCGCGGGGCGGGGCTGCCCGACGTCGCGAAGCTGCCCTACCCGCCGGAGATGGCGATCGCCGCTCTCGCCGGGACCGCGCACCTGGTGCTGGCCGGGGCGACGGCGCCGGTGCACTTCTTCGGCTACCCGGACGTGCCGGGGACGCCGGTGCCCGAGGGGTGCACCGTGCACGTCCTGTCCGCACCGGGGGAGGACGGCGTCGCCGCGGTGCAGGCGCTGGCCGAGCTGGCCGCGCCGGACGCCGAGCCGGAGCTGTTGGAGGCCGCCCGCCCGCAACTCCCCACCGGCGAGCTGGACCCGCGGGCGATGGCGGCGGTGGTCGGCGCGCTGCTGCCGGAGGGGGCGATCGTCGTCGACGAGGCGCTCACCTCGGGGGTCGGCCTGGCCGAGCTGACCTCGGGCGCGCCCCGGCACGACTGGCTCTCGCTCACCGGCGGGGCGATCGGCGACGGCCTGCCGATGTCGGTCGGGGCGGCGGTGGCCTGCCCGGACCGGCCGGTCATCGTGCTCCAGGCCGACGGCAGCGCCATGTACACCGTGCAGGCCCTGTGGACCCACGCCCGCGAGCAGCTCGACGTCACCACGATCGTCTGCGACAACGGCTCGTACGCGATCCTCGAGCACGAGCTGTCGCGGGTGGGTGCGCAGGGCGACGGCGAGCGGGCCGGGCAGCTGCTGCACCTGGGCGGGCCGGGGCTGGACTTCGTGGCGCTGGCCGCCGGCATGGGGGTGCCGGCCACCCGGGCCACGACCGCGGAGGAGCTGGCCGACCAGCTGCGCGCGGCGCTGGCCGAGCCCGGCCCGCACCTGATCGACGCGGTGCTGCCCGGCCGCCGGTGAGATGGTCGCGCCGCGGCGGCTCCGGCGCGGGCTGCGTGCGGCGGCGGTCGTCGCGGTGGTGCTCGTCGTGCTGACCGGGCTGCTGTGGGGCCTGCAGCGCCGCCTGGTGTACCTGCCGGACCAGGGTCCCGTGCCGCCGGCGGCATCGGTGCTGCCCGGCGCGCGTGACGTCGTCCTCGAGACCTCCGACGGGCTGCGGCTGGGGGCGTGGTTCGTGCCCGGGGCCGGCCCCGGCGCACCCACCGTCCTGGTGGCGAACGGCAACGGCGGGCACCGCGGGGTGCGGGCGCCGCTCGCCCGGGCCCTGGCCCGCCACGGCCTGGCGGTGCTGCTGTTCGACTACCGCGGCTACGGCGGCAACCCGGGCAGCCCCAGCGAGGACGGCCTGGCGAGGGACGTGCGCGCGGCCCGCGCCCACCTGGTCGAGGACGCCGGGGTGCCGCCGGACCGGCTGCTGTACCTGGGGGAGAGCCTCGGCGCCGCGGTCGTGACGGAGCTGGCGACCGAGTACCCGCCGGCGGGGCTCGTGCTGCGCTCGCCGTTCGTCGACCTGGCCGCCGTCGGCGCCGTGCACTACCCGTTCCTGCCGGTCCGCGCCCTCCTGCGGGACCGCTTCCCGGTGGCCGAGCGGATCGCGACGGTGCGGGTGCCGACGACGGTCGTGCTGGGCGACGCCGACTCGATCGTGCCGCCCGCGCAGAGCCGCGCCGTCGCGGAGTCCGCCGCCGCGCTGCACCGGCTGGTCGAGGTGGCGGGGGCCGACCACAACGACCGCGTGCTGCTCGACGGCGACGCGTTCGTCGGCGCGGTGGTGGAGCTGGCGCGGCACGTCACCGCCTGAGCCGCGCTAGCCCTCTGCCGGCGGAGCGAGGTCGAGGTACTGGCGGGCCAGCCGCCGGGGAGCGCGGGCCAGCCACGCCTCGGTGACCAGTTCGGTGAGCTCGCCGGTGTCGATCTCCGCCAGGCGCACCAGGACGACGGGGTAGCCGTCGAAGTGCGGCGTGGTGAAGTAGACGGCCGGGTCGTCGGCGAGCAGCGCCTCCTTGGCGCCGAGGTCGGGCACCCAGGCGGCGAGGACCGGCCCGTCGGGAGCGGCGTCGCCGAGGGCGGCGAGGTCGGCGCGGCGCAGCGGTCGCTCCCAGACGAAGCCCTTGTCCCGGACCCGCCACTGGCGGGTCCGCTGCCCGGGCCGCTCCTCGACGTCGGGCAGCGCCAGGGCCGCCTCCCGGACGTCGGACCAGGTCGCCACGGGCGGAACGGTAGCGACGCCGGCCGCCTCGGCGGGGGCTCCGCCACCGGGCCGGTGTGGGGATCCCGGCGAGCGGGAGGGTGGTACCGGCTCAGGGGGTCGCGCGGTAGGAGGTGAACGAGCCGATCCAGCGGCGGGAGTCGGAGCCGGTCACGGCGACCTCGGTGAAACCGGCGCGGCGGAGCAGGTCGGGCAGGTCCGCGCCGACGTGGTGCCGGGCGGGCCCGTGCCGGTGACCGTGGCCGTGGTGGTCGCGGTGGTCGTGGCCGTCGCCGTCGGCGTCCACGAGGTGCAGCGCCCCGCCGGGGCGCAGCACCCGCAGCACCTCGCGCACCGCCGTCTCCTGCTGGTCGGCCGGCACGTGGTGGAGCATGAACGAGGAGAGGACGACGTCGACGCTGTCGTCGGCGTAGGGCAGCTCCTCGGCGTGCCCGCGGTCCAACTGGACGGCGAGGCCGCGGCGGCGGGCCTTGCGCTGGGCGCGGGCCAGCGCGGTGAGGTCGGGGTCCACGCCGACGACGACGGCCCCGGGCTGGGTCTCCTTCGCGGCGAGCAGCAGGTTGCCGGTGCCGCAGCCGATCTCCAGGACCGTCTGACCGGGGCGCAGCCCCGCCTGGTCCAGCAGCCGCCGGTGCACCTGCTCCACGCCGAGCAGCCGGGTCATCGGGTCGTAGAGGGGCAGCAGCCACGGGCGCCCCGTGCCGGGGAGGTACTCCCGCCCGCCGCCGTCCACCGCCGTCCGAAGCCGGGGTCCGGGGGTCGTCCTGCTCATGCTGCCGCCTCCCTCGTGCTCGATCTCCCTGCCGTGCCGACCACCCTCGGCCCCCTCCTCCGGGACGACAAGGGCGGTGCCGGCGCAGGCGCCAGGGGTAGCGGCAGACGCACGGGCAGAGACGGAACGCGGCAGTTCAGCACTCCCGAGGTCCCGGAGGCCAGCGGGCCGGTGCGCGCCGTCCCTACGCTCCGCCTGCGCAGGGGTCGACGTCTGGACCCGGCGGACGATGCGGCGGACGACGAGGACCGAGTCCCAGGAGCGTGACGACTGTCCGCCGGTCGCGACCACGACGACGGCCCTCGACGTTCGCCCGCGACACCGGGTGAGCGGCACGCGCTCCGCGCCCTGCCCGCGCGGCGGCCCGGCGCGTGTGGAGCCCACCCGGTGAGCGCCCGCTGCCGGTGGGCCCCCGGCCGGCCCGTCGGGGTCAACAGGATTGCGCCGCGTTTTGTGGCGTGAGACACATTGGGCGGGGTACCCGTGCGGCGTCCTCAACGGTGCTGGGCGGAGAGTCCCGGCCGTCCGCTCAGCACAACGGAGTCCCCCGCATGCGCGTGTTGTCCCGTCTCGCCCTCGTCCCGGCGGCCGTCATCGGTGCCGTCGTCCTGACCTCAAGCCCTGCCCTGGCCGCGCCGTCGGACCAGGACGTGACCTGGGTGCAGGCCGCCCACCAGAGCAACCTCGCCGAGATCGCCGCCGGCAACGCCGCCCAGCAGGCGGCGACCACCCCGGAGGTGCGTGAGCTCGGCGCGATGTTCGTCCAGATGCACACCCAGCTCGACGCCCAGCTCACCCAGGCGGCGCAGCAGCTCGGCGTCGAGCTGCCGGCCGAGCCGTCCGCGACGCAGCAGGAGCAGCTGGCCCGGGTGCAGCAGAACAGCGGCCAGGCGTTCGACACCGCCTGGATCGCCCAGCAGATCGGCTCGCACTCCACGACGCTGGCCGCCACGCAGCGGGAGCTGCAGAGCGGCTCGGACCCGACGGTCCTGGAGCTGGCCCGTGCGGCGACGCCGGTCGTCGAGCAGCACCTCGCCCAGCTGCGGGACGTCGCGCGGCAGTACGGCGTCCCCACCACGGTGCCCGGCGGCACCGGCGGCCAGGCGGCCACGGACGGCGTCGGCACCACCGGGTGGGTCCTGACCGGTGTCGGTGCGCTGGCGCTCGCGGCCGGGACGGTGGGGCTGGTCCGCCGGCGCTCGACCGTCGCGTGAGCCCGCCGCGCGTCCGGCACCTGGTGCTGGTCGTCGCGGGCACGGTGCTCGTCGGCTCGGGGCTGGCGCTCACCCAGGCGCCGCCCCGGGCCGACGCCCCGGACATCGGGACGTCGGCGGTGACGGTCGCGCCGTCACGGGCCGGCTCGGCTCCTCCTGCCGTCCCCGTGCAGCCGCCGGCTCCCGCGCCCCTGCCCCCGGCGCCCCCGGTTCCCGCCGCCCCGACGGCGGTCTCCCTGCCGGCCACCCGCGATGCGGTGCCGCTGGTGCCGGTCGGCGTCCTGCCGTCGGGGGCGCTGCAGCTCCCGGCGCGGCCGACGGTGCTCGGCTGGTACGCCGGGGGAGCGGTGCCCGGCGACAGCGAGGGCACGGCGGTGGTCGCCGGGCACGTGGACTCGGCGCGGTACGGCGCCGGTCCGCTGGAGGGACTGCTGTCCCTGCGCGAGGGGGACGTCGTCGAGGTGACCGACGCCGGCGGGGCCGTGCACCGGTTCGCCGTCGCGTCCCGGACGTCGTTCCCGAAGTCGGCGCTGCCGGCGGAGCTGTTCCGGACCGACGGGCCGCCGCAGCTGGCGCTGATCACCTGCGGCGGGGCGTTCGACGAGCGCACCGGCGACTACGCCGACAACGTCGTGGTGGTGGCCACGCCGGTCGGCTGACCGGCCCCGCCGGCCGGTGCGCTGCGGACGCCTCGGCTCCGAGTGCCCCTGCACCCGGCGCCGTGGTGCCCGCGATCACACCCGGTCGCCGTCCCGCCGTCGCGCCCGGCCGCGGGTGACACCCGACCGGGTGGGCCTGCCGCGGTGTCGTCCACAGACCGTCGCCGACGGGCCCGGCGGACCCTCCGGTTCTCTTACAGTCCCTCGACCTAGGAACTCGACAGGCCGACGGGGGTGGGCGTGCCGACTGCGACCAGTGCCCTGGAGGTGGTCGACGGCGAGGTACGGGAGCTGATCCGCCGCCGTGGGCTGGACCCGTTCACCGATCCGGCGCCGGTGCGGCTGCTCGTGCGCGACGTCGTCGCCGACTACTCCGAGCGGTCGTTGACCTCGGCGCTGCCGCCGATCGGGAGCGCGGACTCCGTGGTCCGTGACGTGCTGGACCGGGTGGCCGGGTTCGGGCCGCTGCAGCGGCACCTCGACGACCCCGAGGTGGAGGAGATCTGGGTCAACGAGCCGGGCCGGGTGTTCGTGGCGCGGCGCGGCCGCAGCGAGCTGACGACGACGATCCTGGGCGCCGGCGAGCTGGCCGACCTGGTGGAGCGGATGCTGCGCACCTCGGGACGGCGGATCGACATGTCGACGCCGTTCGTGGACGCCACGATGCCCGACGGGTCGCGGTTGCACGTGGTGATCCCGGACATCACCCGCCGGCACATGGCGGTCAACATCCGGAAGTTCGTGCTGCAGGCGCACTCGCTCGACGAGCTGGTCGCGCTGGGCACGCTGACGGGGCAGGCGGCCCGGTTCCTGGAGGCCGCGGTCGCCGCCGGGCTGAACATCCTCGTCGCCGGCGGCACCCAGGCAGGCAAGACGACGCTCCTGAACTGCCTGTGCGCGGCCATCCCGGCGCGGGAGCGGGTGGTCACCTGCGAGGAGGTCTTCGAGCTCCGGGTGCCGCTGCCCGACGTCGTCGCGATGCAGACCCGCCAGCCCAACCTCGAGGGCGCCGGGGAGATCCCGCTGCGCCGGCTGGTGAAGGAGGCGCTGCGGATGCGGCCCTCCCGGATCGTCGTCGGCGAGGTGCGGCAGGAGGAGTGCCTCGACCTGCTGATCGCGCTCAACTCCGGGCTTCCCGGCATGTGCACGCTGCACGCGAACAGCGCCCGTGAGGCCGTGGTCAAGATGTGCACGCTGCCGCTGCTGGCCGGCGAGAACATCGGGCACGCCTTCGTCGTCCCCACGGTGGCGGCCAGCGTCGACCTCGTCGTCCACGTCGGCAGTGACCCCGACGGACGGCGACGGGTGCGCGAGATCGCCGCGCTGCCGGGCCGGGCCGAGGACGGCGTCATCGAACTGGCCGACGTCTTCACCACCCGCGACGGCCGGCTGGTGCGCGCCGACGGCTACCCGCCGCACCAGGAGCGCTTCGCCGCCCACGGCTTCGACCTGACCGCCCTGCTCGACGACTCCCGGTGGGGGTCGTGAGCCTCACCGGGCCCCTGCTCGGACTGCTGCTCGGCGTCGGTCTCCTGCTGGTGTGGCGCAGCGGTCCGCGCGCACCCCAGCGCCGCCGCGGGACCCGCGGACCGTCGCGCCGGCAGCAGCGGATCGCGGCCGCGGGGCTGACCGGGATCAACGCCGCGCAACTGACCGCGCTGCAGGTGGGGCTCGGGGTGCTGGTGCTGGTGGTCGTCCTGCTCACCACCGGCACCGTGACCGTCAGCCTGGTGTTCGCGGTGTTCGGGTTCGCGCTGCCGGCGGTCCAGGTGCGGCGTCTGGCGGCCAAGCGGCAGGCGGACCTGCGCGAGGTGTGGCCGGAGGTGGTCGACAACCTGGCCTCCGCCGTCCGCGCCGGACTGTCGCTGCCCGAGGCGCTGTCGGCGCTGGGCACCCGCGGACCGGAGGCGCTGCGCGCTCCCTTCACCCGGTTCGCCGCCGAGTACCGCTCCAGCGGCCGCTTCGGGGAGTGCCTGGACCGGCTCAAGGACTCCCTCGCCGACCCGGTGGGGGACCGCATCGTCGAGACGCTCCGGGTGGCCCGCGAGGTCGGCGGCAGCGACCTCGGCCGGGTGCTCCGGACCCTCGCGACCTTCCTCCGGGAGGACGCCCGTGCCCGCGCCGAGCTGGAGACCCGGCAGGGGTGGGTGGTGCAGGCCGCCCGGCTGGCGGTCGCCGCGCCCTGGGTGGTGCTCCTGCTGCTCGCCACCCAGTCGACGACGCTCGACGCGTACGACTCGCCGATGGGCACGGCGTTGCTGCTCGGCGGCGCCGCGGTCTGCCTGGTGGCCTACCGGCTGATGCTGCACATCGGCCGGCTGCCGCAGGACGTGCGGGTGCTCCAGTGAACGCGAGCGTGGCCGGGATGCTCCTCGGCCTGGCCGGGGCTGCCGGCGTCCTGCTCGTGGTCACCTTCGCGCCGCCGTTCCGGTCGGTGCGGCTGGTCGACCGGCTGGCCCCGTACGTGCACGACACCCCGCCGCCGTCGCGGCTGCTGGGCACGGCCACCGAGGCGGGGCTGCTCACCGCGGCCCGGCGCGTGTTCGGCCCGGTCGTGGCCGACGGGGCGCGTCTGGTCGACCGCGTCCTCGGCGGCCGGACGGCGGTCCGCCGCCGCCTCGATGCCCTCGGCGGGGACGCGACCGTCGAGGCCCTCCGCATCGAGCAGGTGGTCTGGGGCGGCCTCGGGCTGCTCGCGGCCGTCCTGGTCGCCGGGATCGGCTCCCTGCTGGCGGGCAGCCTCAACGTGCTGTCGGCGGCGCTGCTGTGCCTCGCCGGGCTGGTCGGTGGGGTGCTCGGCCGCGACTGGTGGCTGACCCAGCAGGTGCGCCGCCGGGAGGAACTGCTGCTGGCGGAGTTCCCGGTGGTCGCGGAGCTGCTGGCGCTGGCGGTCACGGCGGGAGAGAGCCCGACGGCGGCGATCGCCCGGGTCACCCGGCTCTCCGGCGGCGCGCTGGCTGCGGAGCTGGGCTCCGCGCTCGGCCGCGCCCGCGCCGGGGTGCCGCTGACCGACGCCCTGCAGCAGGTCGCCGACCGGACCTCCGTCGACGCGCTCGCCCGGTTCGTCGACGGACTGCTCGTCGCCATCGAGCGCGGCACCCCACTGGCCGAGGTGCTGCGCGCCCAGGCGGCCGACGTGCGCGAGGCCGGCAAGCGCCGGCTGCTGGAGGCCGGCGGCCGGAAGGAGATCGCGATGATGGTCCCGGTCGTCTTCCTGGTGCTGCCGGTCACCGTTCTCTTCGCCCTGTTCCCGGGGTTGATCAGCATCGTCTCGCTGGCCCGATGAGCCGGCGGACACGACAGGAAGGACGACATCTGATGCCGCAGTTCACGGGGGTCCTGGCCGTGCTGGCCGCGTTGGGCGACCGGCTCCGGGGGGAGGACCCCGAGCGGGGCGACGTCCCGGGCTGGGTGATGATCACGGTGATGACGGCGGCGCTGGTGCTGGCCATCCTCGTCCCGTTCCGCGAGGCGATCGTCTCCGCGGTGACCAACGCACTGGACTCCGTCACGACAGGTGGGTGAGGCACCCCAGCCGCCGGGAGACGGCGGCGAGCGGGGCGGCGCGGTCGTGGAGTTCGTCCTCGTCTCGGTGCTGGTCGTGGTGCTGCTGCTGGCGGTGCTGCAGGTGGCGGTCTACGTGCACGTGCGCAACGTGGTGACCGCGAGCGCGCAGGAGGGTGCCCGGTACGCGGCGCTCGCCGACGTCGCGTCGTCGGCGGGAGCGGACCGCACGGTGGCGACGGTGGCCCGCGCGACGTCGGAGCGGACGGCGGCGGGTCTGGTCTGCAGTTCGGTCGAGGAGGTCGACGGGACCGGGTTGACGCTGGTGGTGGTGCGCTGCTCGGGGTCGGTGCCGACGCTGCTGGCCGGGCTGGGCAACCTGCTGCCGCTGGAGGTCACCGGCCGGGCGGTCGAGGAGGCCGCGGCGTGAGGTGGCTGCGGGCCCGGCTGGGCCGGCTGGACCGCGAGCGGGGCTCGGCGCTGGTCGAGTTCGTGTTCATCGCGATCGTCGTGTTCGTGCCGCTGGTCTACATCGTGGCCGGGTTCTCCGCGGTGCAGCGCGGGGTGTTCGCCTCCACGGCGGCGGCGCGGGAGGCCGGCCGGGCCATCGGCACCGCGCCGGACCCGGTCAGTGGCGCGGCCCGGGCCGAGGTCGCGGCGCGGCTGGCGGTGGAGGACCAGGCGGTCGACGCAACCGACGTCCGGCTCGCCTACGCGCCGCCCGGTGCGGGCTGCGAGGCCGCCGGCAGCTACGTGCCGTCGCTGACGCCGGGGGAGGAGTTCTCCGTCTGCGTCACCGTGACCGTGCGGATCCCCCTGCTGCCGGAGTTCGTGGACGCCAACACCGCCACCGGGCAGTTCGTCGTCGAACGCGATCGTTACGTCGACCGCTGAGCCCTCCGCCTGTTGCCGGATCTACGTCCGGGCCGCCCAGACCGAGGCGCCGTGCCAGTCGATGGCCACGACCGGTTCGTCACCCACGACCCAGGCGTCGTGTCCTGGCGGCAGCGTGGTGACATCACCCGGACCTGCCTCGAGCTCGGTGCCGTCCGCCATCACGACGTGGATCCGGCCGGAGATCTGGTATTGCTGGTGCGGCGCCTGGCAGAGATCCGTCCCGGCGACCGGCTTGACGTGCTCCGACCAGCGCCAGCCGGGTTGGACCGTGATCCTGCCCACCTGGGCGCCGCCGGCCAGGTTGAGCAGCTCCAGCCGCCAGTTGTCGCCTTGACGGACCTCATCGGGCTTGTCGAACGACGTGTGTTCCACTGGCTGCGTCACCGTAGCTCTCCCTCCCGATCGACTTGTTCCTGGCGGATCCAGTTGTCCTCCCTGTCTGCGGGTGGGTCAACCGGCTACCGCAGGGCGCGCAGACCAGGGACGTCACCTGCTCCGATGGGGAGCGGTGTGGCGCAGGCGCGTGAGCAGGACCGCGGGAATCCGGTGTCCCACGGGTCCGGCCTCGGGGGTGGAAGCCTGGCCGGCCCCCTCGTCGAGCAGCCCCGCCAGGGCCTCGGACTCCTGGCCCTGCTCCTCGTGCCACCCCGCGTGCCGCGCCAGGACGACGGCGAGCCAGCCCGCGCCCGCCGTCGCCCCCGTCGCCCACAGCACCAGGGCCCAGTTCCACCACGCCATCGCGACCACGTCCCCCTCAGTCGGCCTGAGCGGGGACACTCGTCGCCTGTGAGCGGCGCCACAACGGCGTGACCGGGCGCCTCACTCCAACGGAGCACGGCACCACCACGGTCGGAGCAACGGCGCGGCGTCCCCGAACGCAGCGGTGGGCACTGCGGGGGAACTCGTGCGTTGCCGGTCGTGCAGCACCGGCAACGCAGGAGTTCTCCCGGCAATGCGCCCTCGCGGGCCCGGAGCGCGCCGGTCAGCGGTGCAGAGCCGGCGCTCCTCCTGCAGGACGGACGGAGGGCCCTGTCGGCCCCCGCCCGGGCACGGGACGGTGGGGCGCCGCACGCGTCCGACGTCCCGACCGGGGAGTCCCCATGACCGAACCGCGAGCCCGGCCCCTGTCCCTCAGCGCGCGGGCGGCCCGGGTCGTCCTCGTCGCGCTGGTGGTGCTCGCCGGGCTCGTCGCCCCGCAGGTGGGAGCCCGGCCGGCGCAGGCGGGGGACGACGTCCTGCGGGCGGAGCTGCGTGCCGACCTCGAGGCCTACCTCCGGGACCGCGGCGCGGCGGAGCACATCTCGGCCGCCGGGCTGACCGTGACCCTCCCCGGTGGCCCGCACGTCGACGTGGCCGCGGGGACGACGACCACCGGCGGCACCGAGCCGGTGCCCGACGACGCCCTCTGGCAGCTCGGCAGCAACACCAAGGCCTTCACCTCGGTGCTGCTGCTCCAGCTCGAGGCCGAGGGGCGGCTGTCCGTCGACGACCCGCTCGGCCGCTGGCTGCCGGAGTACCCGCAGTGGGCCGACGTCCCGATCCGGCGGCTGCTGAACATGACCAGCGGCATCCCCGACTACGACGACCGGCCGGCGTTCCAGGCCGACTACGTGGCCGACCCGCTCAGGTACTTCCCACCCGAGCGGCTGGTCGGCTACGCGGCCGGCGCCCCGGCCACGTCCGGGTTCAGCTACTCGAACACCAACTACGTGCTCGCGGAGATGGTGGTCGAGCGGGTGACCGGCGACAGCTACGAGGACCAGCTGTACGGCCGCCTGCTCGACCCGCTGGACCTCGACGGCCTGCACTACCGGCCGCACCTCCACCCGCCGGAGGTCACCGACCGGGAGCCCGCGGGCTACTTCGCGAACGACCGGGTACCGGGGATGGCCACGCTGGTCGGGCGCGACGTCCGCCGGGACACGCTGTCCTGGGGCCGGGGCGCCGGCGGCATCGTCGGCACGACGGGCGACTGGGCCCGCTGGGCACGCGCGCTCTACACCGGGCGGCTGCTCCCGCCCGAGCAGCAGGAGGAGCTCACCGGCCTGGTGTCGACGGCGACCGGGGAGCCGATCGAGCAGACCTCACCGGCCGACCCGAGCGGGTTCGGCCTCGGCGTCGCCCAGGTCACCGTCGAGGGACTCGGCACGCTGTGGACCTACGAGGGCGGCACCTGGGGTTTCCGGTCCCTCCACCTGTACCTGCCGGGGTCCGGGCTGGTCCTGACCATGGCACTCAACAGCCTGCCGGTCGAGGACCGGATCGTCGCGCTCGCCCTCGCCGTCCACGACACGCTGGTCGAGCACGGCGTCGTCTCCGCGCCCGTCGGGGCCGCGGCCTGACCCGTCGCCGCATGCCGGCGTGCCGCGGTACCCGGCCGACCGGGCACCGCGGCACCGGGCTCACTTGTAGACCAGGGTCCCGTCGTCGAGGTCGGCGGCGGGCAGGATCTCCCGCTCCTCCGCGTACTCGTGCAGGTGCGTCCACGGCTCCCGGTCGCCCTGCTTGGGCATCAGGTGCATCGAGCGGGAGAGGTAGCCCGGGTTGAAGTTCTCCGGGTCCACCCACGGGCCCAGCGGCATGTCGGCGTCCTCGTCGGGCACGGTGGGCACGACCATCGTCGCGCCCCTGTCCGCCATGTGGCCGAGCAGCCGGCACACGAAGTCGCTGATCAGGTCGGCGCGCAGGGTCCAGCTGTGCCGGAAGTAGCCGAAGACCAGCGCCATGTTCGGCACGCCGGAGAACATCAGCCCGCGGTAGGTCACCGTGTCCGCGAAGTCGACCGGCCGGTCGTCGACGGTGAACGCGATGCCGCCGAACACGGCGAGGTCGAAGCCGGTCGCCGTGACCACGACCTCGGCCTCGAGCACCTCCCCGGAGGACAGGCGGATCCCGGTCTCGGTGAACTCCTCGATGGTGTCGGTCACCACCGACGCCGTCCCCTCGCGGAGCGCGGCGAACAGGTCGCCGTCGGGCAGGAGCGCGATCCGCTGCTGCCACGGCCGGTAGCTCGGGGTGAAGTGCTTCTCGACGTCGTAGCCCTCGGGGAGCAGCGGGCGCATCGAGTCGAGGAGGAGCGTGCGCAGCTCGTCGGGGTTCTCGAAGGAGGTCCGCGCCAGCTGGGCGCTCTCGGCGATGTACTGCCGCCGGAGGATCTCGTGGGTCCACTCCTCCGGGATGTCCAGCGCCCGGAGGGTGGTCGCGAGCTCGTGGTTCCGCGGCTTGGCGAAGAAGAACGTGGGGGAGCGCTGCAGCATCGTCACGTGCGCGGCGGTGCCCGCCATCGCCGGGATGAGGGTCGCCGCCGTCGCGCCCGAGCCGATGACGACGACGCGCTTGCCGGCGTAGTCGAGGTCCTCGGGCCACTGCTGCCGGTGGACGACCGTGCCGCGGAACCGCTCCAGGCCCGGCCACTGCGGCGTGTAGGGCTGCTCGTGCTTGTAGTAGCCCTGACACATCCACAGGAAGCCGGTGGTGAACCGCAGCTGCTCGCCGGTGTCGCCGCGGGTGACCTCCACGGTCCACCGGCGGTCGTCGGTCGACCAGCTCGCCGCGGTGACCCGGTGCCGGTAGCGGATGTACCGGTCCAGGCCGTTCTCGTCGACGACCTCGTCGAGGTAGCGGAGGATCTCCTGCGACGACGCGATGGAGGCGCCGCGCCAGGGCTTGAACCGGTAGCCGAAGGTGAACAGGTCGCTGTCCGAGCGGACCCCGGGGTAGCGGTGGGTCCACCACGTCCCGCCGTGGCCGTCGAGGGCGTCGAGGATGACGAAGCTCGTGCCGGGGCGCTGTGTCAGCAGGTGGTAGCCGGCGCCGATGCCGGAGATCCCCGCCCCCACGACGAGCACGTCCACGTGCTCGACCCCCTCGGCCACGTCCGCCCTGGCCTCCTGCGTCACGGTCATGTCCCAGCTCCCCTCGGTCCGTCCGCCGCGCGGCTCCGCCCGCACCCTGGCCGAGGTGTGGTGGCCCTCACAACCAGCCGGAACAGCCGGGGACGGTGCGTGTCAAGGTGCTGACGGTGGGTGATGACCGGTGTGGCTGCCGACATCGGCCGGCGCACCGCTGTGGGCGACACCGACTGGACAGCCGGCATGCAGCGCGGATCAGCCGGCCGACCGCTGCCATTCGCGCGGGGTCGTCCCGTAGGCCGCGCGGAACCGCCGGGCGAAGTGACTCGGGTCGCTGAACCCGCAGCCGCGGGCGACCGCCGCGATCGACCGGCGCCGGCCGGCCGGTGAGGCGAGTTCCGCCCGCGCCGCCTCCAGCCGCTGCTCGATGACCCACTGCTCGAGGCTCACACCCGCCTCGGCGCAGACCTTGTACAGCTGCCGCACCGAGACGTTGTGCGCGGCGGCGATCCGTCCGGGGGTCAGCTCCGGGTCGGTCAGGTGCTGCCGGGCGTAGGCCAGCACCCGCGTCGCCATCGTCTCGGCGCGCACGCCGGCGACCAGCCGGTCGGGGGCCGCGGCGGACACCAGCAGCGCCCGCACCAGCTCCGTCGTCGCCGTCCCCAGGATGCCGGCGGCGGGGTCGCCGGCCAGCCGGTCGGCGTCGCCGGCCATCCGCACCAGGTGGTCGCGGACCAGGTCGTGCAGCGGGCTGGCCCGCAGGCGGGGAGCGGCCGCCCGGACGACGTCCGGCGAGAGCCCGAGCTGATCGCTGGGCACCTGGAAGGCCCGGGAACCACCGGTGCCCGACCAGGAGAACGCGTACGGCGCCCGGAGGTCGTTGAGCATCAGCTCGCCGGTGCCCACGGCCTGGTCCGCGCCGAACTGGGTGAACCGCCCGACCCCGCCCCACTGCACCGCCAGCGCCACCACCGGCGGGTCCTCCTGCCGCACGTGCCGGGGGGTGCGCACCAGCCGGAACCCCGACGAGTCCGTGCTGAACAGGTCGGCCCGGCCGTAGCGCCACAGGTGCATGCGGGTGCGCACCTGGGCCGGCGGCCCCAGGTGCTCGATGGAACACGGGACCGACGCCTGCCCGAACGCGACGCGGAAGGCCTCCACCCGGTGCTCGGGCGGCAGTGCGGCGGTGTCCAGGAGCAGCATCGGACTCCCTCGGGACGTGCGGAGGACGGCCGGCGGGACGTCGTCGCACACCGACCGGGACGCGCCCCCGCTCGCGGCCCGAGTCTGGCAGGACGGCGGCCGGCGGTGAACCCCTCGCCCGTGCGCGCAGGGGCCAGAGGTGTGCAGTCAGGGACCGGCACCCGGCGCCGACCGCTGCCAGGCTCGGCGACCGGAGACCTGCACGCGTTCGCGCGCGGCTGAGAGGAGCCGAGATGACCGACGCCGTCCCCATCCCGCGACCCGCCGAGCCGCCCGCCCCGGGCGCGCCCGACACCATCGTCCTCGTCCACGGCTTCTGGGTGACCCCGCGCAGCTGGGAGGAGTGGAAGGCGTACTACGAGGCCCGCGGCTACCGCGTGCTCACCCCCGCCTACCCGGGGTTCGAGGTCGAGGTCGAGGCGCTCAACGCCGACCCCACCCCCATCGCCGAGCTCACGCTGCCGCAGGTCGTGGCGCACCTGGAGTCGGTGGTCGGGGCGCTGGAGCGGCCGCCGATCCTCATGGGGCACTCCGCCGGTGGCACGCTCGTGCAACTGCTGCTCGACCGGGGGTACGGCGCCGTCGGCGTCGTCCTCAACTCCGCTCCCACCGAGGGCGTGCGGGTGCTGCCGCTGTCGCAGCTGCGGTCGACGTTCGTCGCGTTCAGGAACCCGGCCAACCGGCACCGCGCGGTCGGGCTCAGCGAGGAGCAGTGGCGCTACGCCTTCACCAACACGTTCAGCGAGGAGGAGTCGCGGCGGCTCTACCGGCGCTACGCGGTCCCGGCGTCCGGCCGGATCCTGTGGAGCACGGTGCTGGCGAACTTCATGCCGGGCCCACAGGACGCCGCGGTGGACTACACCAACGACGCCCGGCCCCCGCTGCTGTTCATCTCCGGCGGCGAGGACCACATCATGCCGCCGAGCGTGCAGCGCTCGAACGTCGCGCACTACCGGTCGCCGCACACGGTGACCGAGCTGCGCGAGTACCCCGGCTACGCGCACCTGCTGCCGGCCCAGGAGGGCTGGCAGGAGATCGCCGACCTCGCCCTGGACTGGGCGGTCGAGCACGCCAGGGGGAGCCGGCCCGAGGTCGCCGGCAGCCAGTGACCGCCGGGCCGGCTGCCCTCCGGCTCACCCACGTCGGCGGCCCGACGGTGCTGATCGAGGTCGGCGGCTGGCGGTTGCTCACCGACCCGACGTTCGACCCGCCGGGCCGGCGGTACGCCTTCGGCTGGGGCACCTCCAGCCGCAAGGTGACCGGTCCGGCGTTCCCCGCCGGCGACGTGCTCCCGGTGGACGCCGTGCTGCTCAGCCACGACGGCCACGGCGACAACCTCGACGACGCCGGCCGCGCGCTGCTGCCCGCGGCCGGCGTCGTCGTCACCACCGCGTCCGGCGCGCGGCGGCTCGGCGGCGGCGCCCGCGGGCTGCGGCCCTGGGAGACGACGGTGCTCGCCGCACCCGGCCGCCCGTCGATCGAGGTGACCGCGACCCCGGCGCGGCACGGTCCACCGCTGACCACGCCGGTCTCCGGGGAGGTCACCGGCTTCGCGCTGCGCTGGGACGGGCAGGCCGACGGCGTCCTGTGGATCTCCGGCGACACCGTCGTGTTCGACGGCGTCCGGCGCGTGGGAGAGCGGTTCTCCGTCGGCACCGCGCTGCTCCACCTCGGTGGGGTGCGCTTCCCGGTGACCGGGCCGCTGCGCTGGTCGATGACCGCGCGCGACGCGGTCGAGCTGTGCCGCGTGCTGCGCCCGCGCTGCGTCGTCCCGGTGCACCACGAGGGGTGGTCGCACTTCCGGCAGGACCGCGCGGCTGCCGAGCGACAGCTGGCCGCGGCGCCGCGGGAGCTGTCCGCGCTCTTCCGCTGGGTGCCGATCGGCACCCCGGTGGAGCTGCCGGCCTGAGCCGTACCGACGGCGCTCAGCCGCCCCGCTGCACCTCCGCCTGCACCACCCCGCGCAGCGCCGTGAGCAACTCCGCATCGTCGGTGTCGCCGCGCTCGAGCGCGCCGCGCGCCGCGTCGGACAGCAGGCCGGTGTCCACGGCGTCCAGCCAGGTCACCTCGCCGCCGACCCGGCGTCCCACCTGCAGCGCGGCGCCGTCGGGGCGCAGCACGTACTCCTCGCTGTCGAGCCGGATGCTCATCTCGTCGCTCATGGCAGGGCCCTACCCCGCGCGGCGGCTGCTGCACGTCTGACGGCGGGGGAGAGGATGGCCGTGTGGAGGAGTGCTGCGAGGTCGTGGTGACCGCCGCCGATGCCGACTGGCTGGCCGGGTACACCCGGACGCTGGTCGAGGAACGGCTGGCGGCCTGCGGGCACCAGGTGACCGCGATCCGGTCGGTGTACCGGTGGCAGGGTGAGGTGCACGACGAGCCGGAGGCGCGGGTGGCGCTGCACACCCGCCGGTCGCTGGTGCCGGCGGTCGTGGCCCGCACGGCGCAGCTGCACCCCTACGACGTACCTTGCGTGATCGCCCTGCCGCTGGTCGGCGGCAACCCCGCGTACCTCCGGTGGGTGGTCGACGAGACGAGGGAGCCCGGGCACTGATCTCCGGACGACGACGCGAGCGGCGGATGGGGGACGCCGGCCCGCGCGACGCACAGGACCACCCGGCCACCGCGAGAGGTGGCCCGCACCCCGCAGGAGAGCACGTGGCACGACGGCCGGGGCCGCCGGAACTGCCCCTCGACGTCCGCCGCCGGGTCCAGGGGCCCACCAGCTCGGCGGTCGCCGTCGAGGCGGTGCTCGACGCGCTGCCCTCGCCGACGCTGCTCATCGACGCCGAGGGCACCGTGCTGCTGGCCAACACCGCGTGGGAGAACGCCGCCGACGTCCTCGGCGACGACCGCATGCGCGTCGGTGTGGACGGCGACTACTTCGCCATGGCCCGCCGGCTCAGCGGGCGCTCCGGCACCCTGTCGCTGGTCGACCGGCTGCGGGCGCTGTCCCGTGGCGAGTGCGACTCGGTGCAGGCCGACTACGCCCTCGAGCACCCCGGCGGCACCCGCTGGTTCCACCTGCAGGCCTCCCGGGTCGACCAGGCCGGTCAGGTGGTGGTCACCCACACCGACGTGACCTCCCGGGTGGCGGCCGAGCGGGCGTCGGACTGGCGGGCCCGCCACGACACCCTCACCGACCTGCCCAACCGGGCCCACCTGCACGAGCTCATCGACGCCGAGCTGCAGCGCCCCGACCGGGGTCCCGTCTCGGTCCTCTTCCTCGACATCGACGGCTTCAAGGACGTCAACGACTCCCTCGGCCACGAGGCCGGCGACGACCTGCTGCGCCAGATCGCCCGGCGGCTGACCGGCTCGACCCGCGCCGGCGACACCGTCGGCCGGCTCGGCGGGGACGAGTTCGTCGTCCTGTGCCGCGACTGCGACACCGGGGGCGCCGAGACGCTGGCCGACCGCTGCCGCAGCAGCGTCGACCGGCCCTTCGACCTCGGGGGGCGCATGGTGCGCCTCGGGGTGAGCATCGGCATCGCCACCGCCGCGGACCCGCAGGCGCCCCACGTCCGGTCCACCGACCTCGTCCGGGACGCCGACCTCGCGATGTACGCGGCCAAGGCGGCCGGCCGCAACCGGGTCCGGCTGTTCACCGCCGACCTGCGCACCGCCGCCCAGCGGCGGGCCACCGTCGCGGGTGAGCTGCGCGAGGCGATCCTCGACGAGCAGCTGGTGCTGCACTACCAGCCGGTCGTGCGGCTGCCCAGCCTGCGCTGCAGCGGCGTGGAGGCGCTGGTCCGCTGGCAGCACCCGAAGCGCGGGCTGCTCCAGCCGGCGGAGTTCCTCCCCGTCGCCGCGCAGCACGACCTCATGACGCCGCTGGCGCGGTGGGTGCTGCGCGAGGCCGCCGGCCAGGCGGTGGCCTGGGAGCGGGCCGGGCTGCGGCTGATCACCAGCGTCAACATCAGCGCCAGCCAGTTCGCCACCGGCACCCTGGTCCGTGACGTCCGCGACGCGCTCGCCGCGACCGGGCTGCCGCCCGAGCGGCTGGTCGTGGAGCTGACCGAGACGTCGGTGGCCCAGGACGCCGAGCGCGCCGCCGCCCAGTTCGCCGAGCTGCGCCGCTTCGGCGTCGAGGTCTCCATCGACGACTTCGGCAGCGGGTTCTCCTCCCTGGCGCAGCTGGTGACCATGCCGGCCGGCATCCTCAAGATCGACCGCAGCCTGGTCGCCTTCCCCGAGGGACGCCGGAGCAAGGCGGCCGCCGCCGTCGCCGCGGTGGTGGCCCTCGCGCGGGCCTGCGGCGCGCGCTCCCTGGCCGAGGGGGTGGAGACCGCCGAGCAGCTGGAGATGGCCGTCGAGCTGGGCTGCCACCTCGCGCAGGGCTTCCACATCGCCCGGCCGATGCCGCCCGACGAGGTGCTGGGCTGGGCGGCCGCCCGGGCCGCCCGGCCGCTGACCGCCGGCGGCCGCTGACCCGGAGCGGCCGCTCGGCGCTTCACGGCGGGGGCAGGGAGGCCCCTCAGCCCGGCTCCCCCCGGCGCTTGCGGCGGGCCACCACGACCAGGTCCACCAGCGCGACCGCGGCCAGCGCGAACAGCACGACGGCGGCCCACACCGGCAGGCCGGCGGCCAGCCACAGGACGCCGCCGCCGACGCAGACGACGAGGCCGAAGGCGGCCAGGGCCAGCCGCAGGGTGAGGGCCGACTGCGCGGGTGCCGCGCCACCGATGCCGGCCGTGGGGTCGTGGTGGTCGGGGAGGCCCCGCTCGTACTCCTCCCGCGACCGGGGGCGACGAGGCTCGTCCATGCCGTGCCACCTACCCCGCGCCGGAGCGCACTACCCTGGGTCGACGTGGCCGCTGACTTCTCCGTCGTCCTGGACGAACTCGACACGACCCTGAAGTCGATCGAGGCTGTCCTCGACGTCGACCGCCTCCGCCGAGAGGTCGCCGAGCTCGAGCAGCAGGCCGCCGCCCCCGACCTCTGGAACGACGTCGAGGCCGCGCAGGCGCTCACCTCCCGGCTGTCCTACCTGCAGGGGGACCTGCGGCGGGTGGAGGAGCTGCGCAGCCGGCTCGACGACGTCGGCCTCCTGCACGAGATGGCCGCCGAGGAGGGGGACGAGGCCACCACCGCCGAGGCCGAGCGGGAGCTGGAGAGCCTGCGCAAGGCGATCGACGAGCTCGAGGTCCGCACCCTGCTGTCGGGGGAGTACGACTCCCGCGAGGCGCTGGTCACGATCCGCTCGGAGGCCGGTGGCGTCGACGCCGCGGACTTCGCCGAGATGCTCATGCGCATGTACCTGCGCTGGGCGGAGCGGCACAAGTACCCCGTCGAGCTCTACGACGTCAGCTACGCGGAGGAGGCCGGCATCAAGTCGGCCACCTTCGCCGTCAAGCAGCCCTACGCCTACGGCACCCTGTCGGTGGAGCAGGGCACGCACCGGCTGGTGCGCATCTCCCCGTTCGACAACCAGGGACGCCGGCAGACCTCCTTCGCCGGCGTCGAGGTGCTCCCCGTCGTCGAGCAGACCGACCACGTCGAGATCCCCGAGAACGAGATCCGCATCGACGTCTTCCGCTCCTCCGGGCCGGGCGGGCAGAGCGTCAACACCACCGACTCCGCCGTCCGGATCACCCACCTCCCGACCGGCATCGTCGTCTCGTGCCAGAACGAGAAGAGCCAGATCCAGAACCGGGCCGCCGCGATGCGCGTGCTCCAGGCGCGGCTGCTGGCCAAGCGCCAGGAGGAGCAGCGGGCGGAGATGGACGCGCTGCGCGGGGAGGGCAGCAGCTGGGGCAACCAGATGCGCTCCTACGTCCTGCACCCGTACCAGATGGTCAAGGACCTCCGCACCGAGCAGGAGACCGGCAACACCGCCGCCGTGCTGGACGGCGACATCGACGGCTTCATCGAGGCCGGCATCCGCTGGCGCCGTCAGCAGGAGACCGTCGCCGCCGGCTGAGGCCCGTCACGCCCTGCCCCGGGCGTCCCCTTCGTCACACCGGTCCCACGTCGCGGCGCGGATTGCGCCACGCTGGGTGAGCGGTGACCCGGGGCCTCCGGGGAACCGTCACGCTGCGCGGATCCTGTACCGGGGCGTTCCGTGGCGAACCGACCATGATGCGCCTCGGGGAAGGTACCGTGGCGCCTCGTGATCCAACTGCAACACGTCACCAAGCTCTACCCGGCCAGCTCCCGGCCGGCCCTCGATGACGTGTCGACGGAGATCGACAAGGGCGAGTTCGTCTTCCTCATCGGTTCCTCCGGATCGGGCAAGTCGACGTTCCTGCGGCTGCTGCTGAAGGAGGACGACCCGACCTCGGGCACCGTCGTGGTCAACGGCAAGACGCTCAACACCATGAGCAAGTGGCAGGTGCCCAAGCTGCGCCGCACCATGGGTTGCGTCTTCCAGGACTTCCGGCTGCTGCGCAACCGGACCGTGGCCCAGAACGTGGCCTTCGCGCTGGAGGTCATCAACAAGCCGCAGCGCACCATCAAGCGCGTCGTCCCCGAGGTGCTGGAGATGGTCGGCCTCGAGGGCAAGGCCAACCGGCTGCCGGGCGAGCTCTCCGGTGGTGAGCAGCAGCGGGTGGCGATCGCCCGCGCGTTCGTCAACCGGCCGCTGGTGCTCCTCGCCGACGAGCCCACCGGGAACCTCGACCCCGAGACCAGCGAGGGGATCATGCTGCTGCTGGAGCGGATCAACCGCACCGGCACCACCGTGATCATGGCGACGCACGACTACCACATCGTCGACTCCATGCGCCGCCGCGTCATCGAGCTCAACGGGGGCGTCATCGCCCGCGACCAGTCGCGCGGTGTGTACGGCGTCGGTCGCTGACCCCCGGCGCTCACCGCCGGGTCGCTGACCTCCGCCAGCTGAACTCCAGACAGGGAATCCATGCGCGTCAACTTCGTGCTCTCCGAGGTGGCCACCGGGCTGCGTCGCAACCTCACCATGACGGTCGCGATGATCCTGACCACGGCCATCTCGCTCGGTCTCATGGGCACCGGCCTGCTGATCGCCGGGATGATCTCCGACATGAAGGAGATCTACTACGACAAGGTGCAGGTCTCCATCTTCCTGGCCGACGGCGTCACCGACGAGCAGCGCTCGGCGATCGAGCAGCAGCTCGCGGACTCCTCGGAGGTGGCCGCCTACATCTACGAGTCCAAGGACGAGGCCTACGAGCGCTTCCAGCAGCAGTTCAGCCAGCAGCCGGAGCTCGTGCAGAACACCCCGCCGGACGCGCTGCCGGAGAGCTTCCGCGTCGAGCTGGTGAACCCCGAGCGCTACGAGGTCATCGCCGCGGAGTTCCCCAACGGGCAGAACGGCGTCGACCAGGTCCGCGACGAGGGTGACTTCCTCGACCGGTTGTTCAGCCTGCTCAACGGTGCCCGCAACGCTACGATCGCCGTGGCCGTCGTCCAGGCGCTGGCGGCGCTGCTGCTGATCTCCAACACGATCCAGCTGGCGGCGTTCAACCGGCGCAACGAGACCAACATCATGCGGCTGGTCGGCGCCTCCCGCTGGTACACGCAGCTGCCGTTCATCCTCGAGGCCGCGCTGGCCGGGCTGATCGGGGCGCTGCTCGCCGTGGGCGGGCTGGTGCTGACCAAGGTGCTGTTCGTCGACAAGACGCTGGCCGGCCCGATCAAGGCGGGCATCATCCCGCCGGTGGACTGGGGCGCGATCGCCTTCATCAGCCCGATCATCGCCGGCGCCGGTGTCGGCCTGGCCGCGGTCGCCGCCTACGTGACGCTGCGCCTCTACGTGCGGCTGTAGTCCGCGCACCTCCCGTCGGGATCGCCGGTCCCGCACGCCCCGCGCCCGGGAGTCGTGCGGGACCGGCGATGCCGCCGTCCGCGCCGGGAGTCCTCGCGCGGTCGTCCGTCCCGGACACGCGCGGTTCCCCCTCCTCCCCGCCGGGTAAGGAGAGTGCGCCTCAGCGTGGAGGCCGGACGGTCGGACGAGCGGAGAACACGGTGGTAGAGCGGTTGCGCCGGCTGGGGGCCGGTCCGTTCCGGTGCGGGGAGTGCCGGTGAACGCGGTGGACCGGGCGGTGGAGGTCGCCGTCGCCCCGCTGTGGTTGGCCTGCACGGCGGGCTGGGGCGTCACCTCGGCGCTGATGCTGACCTGGACGGCGGCCCGGGGGCGGACGCCGTCCCGCGGAGCGGCGCTCCCGGAGAACGTCGAGGCCCGCGTCCGAGCCGTCGCCTAACCTGGGGACATGCCGCGTGAACAGGGGCGCAAGCTCATCGCCCAGAACAAGAAGGCGCGGCACGACTACTCGATCCTCGACACCTACGAGGTGGGCCTGGTGCTCACCGGCACCGAGGTGAAGAGCCTGCGTGCCGGCCGTGCCTCCCTCGTCGACGGCTTCGCCACGGTGGACGACGGCGAGGTCTGGCTGCAGCACGTGCACATCCCCGAGTACACGCAGGGCACGTGGACCAACCACGCGCCGCGCCGCAAGCGCAAGGTGCTCATGCACCGCGCCGAGATCGACAAGCTGATCGGCAAGACCAAGGAGGGCGGCCTGACCCTCGTGCCGCTCGACCTGTACTTCAAGGACGGCAAGGTCAAGGCGACCCTCGCGCTGGCCAAGGGCAAGAAGTCCTACGACAAGCGGCAGGACATGGCCGAGCGCGACTCCCGCCGCGAGATCCAGAAGGCCTTCGGTCGGTACGTGAAGGGGCGCCGGTGAGGGGAGCGGCCTACGACCGGTTCGGGGGCGTCGAGGTGCTCGCCGTCCGCGACGACCTGCCCGACCCGCCGGTCGGCCCCGACACCGTGCTGGTCCGGGTGCACGCGGCCGGGGTGAACCCGGTCGACATGGCGATCCGGCAGGGGTACCTGGCGGGCGCCTACCCGCACCACTTCCCGATCGTCCCGGGCTGGGAGGTCTCCGGGGTGGTCGAGGCGGCCGGCCCCGCGGTCGTGGACTTCCGCGCCGGTGACGAGGTGTTCGGCTACGTCCGGCGCGACGACGTCCAGTGGGGCGCCATGGCCGAGCTGGTGCCGGCCCCGCAGCGCTGCCTGGCGGCCAAGCCGGCGTCGCTGTCCTTCGCCGAGGCGGGGGCGCTGCCGCTGGCCGGGCTGACCGCCTACCAGGCGCTGACCGAGGTCCTCGGCGTCGGCGAGGGCGACCGGGTGCTCGTGCACCGCGCCGCCGGCGGGGTCGGCTTCAACGCCGTCCAGATCGCGGTCGCCCTCGGCGCGCACGTCATCGGCACCGCCTCCCCGCGCAACCACGGCTTCCTGCGTGACGCCGGGGTGGCCGAGGTGCTCGACTACTCGGCGGGGCCGGTCAGCGCCCAGCTGTCCGAGCCGGTCGACGCCGTCCTCGACCTCGTCGGCGGCGACACGCTGGCCGACGCGCCCAAGCAGGTGCGCGACGTCGCCCGGGTCGCCTCCGTCGTCGACCCCGCGGTCAACGACATGGGCGGGCGCTACGTCTTCGTCCGACCCGACACCCACGACCTCGAGGAGCTGGGCCGGATGGTCGAGGCCGGCCAGCTGCGGGTGCCGATCGCCAAGGCGTTCCCGCTGGAGCAGGTGGCCGACGCGCAGGCGCTGGTCGCCCAGGGGCACGTGCGGGGCAAGGTCGTCGTCACGCTGCGATGACCCGGCCGCCCGTCGACGACGCCGACGTCCCGCGCTACTGGCGGGAGCTCGGCCTGCCCGGGCTCGTCGACGTGCACGTGCACTTCCTGCCCGAGCGGGTGCAGGCCAAGGTGTGGCAGTACTTCGAGGCCGCCGAGACCCACTACGGCGCGGCCTGGCCCATCCGGTACCCGCTGCCCGCCGACGAGCGGCTGGCACTGCTCGAGCGGCTCGGCGTCCGCGCGTTCCCGACGCTGCCGTACCCGCACAAGGCCGGCATGGCCGCCTGGCTCAACGACTGGTCGCACGCGTTCGCCGACGCCCACCCGCAGGTGCTGCGCTCGGCGACGTTCCACCCGGAGCCGGAGGCGCCGCACTACGTCGCCGAGGCGCTCGACCGCGGGGTGCGGGTGTTCAAGGTGCACGTCCAGGTCGGCGCCTTCGACCCGCGGCACCCCCTGCTGGACCCGGTGTGGGCGCGGCTGGAGGAGACCGGCACCCCGGTGGTCATCCACTGCGGGTCCGGACCGCTGGCCGGCGAGCACACCGGCCCCGAGCCGATGACCGGGCTGCTCGAGCGCCACCCGCGGCTGCAGCTGGTCATCGCCCACCTGGGCATGCCCGAGTACCGGGAGTTCCTCGACCTCGCCGAGCGGTACGAGCGGGTGCACCTGGACACCACGATGTTCGCCACCGACTTCACCGAGCGGCTCATGCCCTTCGACCCGGCCGACCGGCCCCGGCTGGCCGCGCTGCGGGACAAGGTGCTGCTGGGCAGCGACTTCCCGTCGATCCCGTACCCCTACGCCCACCAGCTCCAGGCGCTGCACCGGCTGGGGCTGGGGGAGGAGTGGCTGCGCGCCGTGCTGTGGGGCAACGGTGCCCGCCTGTTCGGGGTGGACGGCTGATGCCCGGCTTCTCGCTGACCGCCGCCGTGCTGGGCACGCCGGACCCGCAGGGCCTGGCGCGCTTCTACCAGCGGCTGCTCGGCTGGCCCCTGCGCGACGACGACCCCGAGTGGGCGACGCTGCGCCCCGCGGACGGCGGCACGGGGCTGTCCTTCCAGCGGGAGGAGGACCACGTGCCGCCGGTGTGGCCCGCCGGCCCGGGCGACCCGCAGATGCAGGTGCACCTCGACATCGCCGTCGACGACCTCGACGCCGCGGTGGAGGCGGCGGTCGCGGCCGGGGCGACGCTGGCGGGGTTCCAGCCGCAGGACGACGTCCGGGTGTGCCTGGACCCCGCCGGCCACCCGTTCTGCCTCTACCTGCCCTGACCGGTCAGCCCGGCCCCGGGGAGTAGTGCGGGTGCAGCTGGGCGGCCCGGTCCATCTCCTCCGGCGCCAGCAGGACGACGGTGCGCACCCGGGCGACCCCGCCGCCGCTGATGGTCAGCGACAACGCCGCCGCGGCGGCTGCGTCGGGCAGGTCGACGATCGCGTAGACGTCCTCCTCGCCGAGGGCGAAGTCGAAGGTCTCCAGCCGTCCCTGCAGGTCGAGGACGGCGTGCTCGAGGACGCTGCGCCGGGCCGTCCCACCCCCGGCCATGACCGCCCGGGCGCCCTGCGGCGAGTACGAGGCGATGACGAGGAAACGGGGCACGGGCCCTCCTCTCGGCGGCGTCCTGCGATGCTGGCGGCGGGCGTCCCGCGACCGCAACCCCGCGCCGGGACCCGCTCGCCCAGGGGCCGCCCCGTCCCTACGCTGCGTCCCGTGCCGCACCTGCCCCACGGGTACACCGCCCGGCCGCTGGGCCCGGACGACGCCGACGCGGCGGCCGCGCTCCTGGCCGCCGCGGAGCCCCTGGACCGGACCGGTGAGCACGAGGACGCCGACGACCTGACGGAGTGGTGGGACGGGGACGGGGTCGACCTGCAGTCGGACGGCCTGGCGGTGTGCGGCCCGGACGGCGGCCTCGCCGGCTGGGCGACCGTGATCCCCACCGGCGGTGTCCGCGACGGCTTCCGCATCTGGCTGGAGGGCCGGGTGCACCCGGACCACCGTGGCCGTGGCATCGGTCGGTTCCTCCTGGACTGGCAGGTCGGCCGCGGTACCGCGCTGCACCGCCGCGACCACCCCGGGGTGGAGGGACGGCTGCTGGTGTCGGTCCACGCGCCGATGACCTCGCTGGAGGACCTGCTCCGGCGCGCCGCGTTCACCCCGGAGCGCTGGTACCGGGACATGGCGCGTCCGCTGACCGGCCTGCCCGAGGTGGTGGCGGTGCCCGGGGTCGACCTGGTGCCCTTCTCGTGGGACCGGGACGATGAGGTCCGGCGCGCGCACAACGCGGCCTTCAGCGAGCACTTCGGCTCGGCCGAGCGCGACCGGGCCGCCTGGCGCAGCCGGTACACCGGGCAGCGGGCGTTCCGCCCCGACGTGTCGGTCCTCGCCCTGGCCGAGGGCGCCGTCGTGGGGTACGTGCTGGCCTACGTCTACGAGGCCGACACCCGCGCCACCGGATCCCGGCAGGCGCACCTCGGGCAGATCGGCGTCCTGCGCCCGGCCCGCGGCCGCGGGGTCGCCGCGGCGGCGATCGCCACCGCGCTCCGGCTGGCCGCGGAGCGCGGCTGCGCGACCGCCGGGCTGCAGGTGGACAGCCAGAACTCCACCGGAGCCCCGGCGCTGTACCGGCGGATGGGCTTCACGGAGGTCCGCACCCGCACCGCCTGGGCCCACTCCCTGCCGCCGGTCCGATGACCGACGGCGTGGTGACCCTGCCCTCCGGTGCGCGCGTCCGCGGACGGCGGCTCGGCGCGCCGGCGTTCCCGGTGGACTTCGCGGTGGTGCTCGGCGCGGGACCGCTGCCGTCGTGGCCCGCCCGCCGGGTGCGCTGGCCGGACTTCTGGGTGCCGCTCGACCGCGCCGACGTGCTCGCGGCGCTGCACGAGGCGCTCCGGCGGGCGCGAGCGGGCCAGCGGGTGGAGGTCGGCTGCCGCGGCGGGGTGGGCCGCACCGGCACGGCGCTGGCCGCGCTCGCCGTCCTCGACGGGCTCCCGGCCGCGGACGCCGTCCGGTGGGTGCGGGCGGAGTACCACCCGCGCGCGGTGGAGACGCCGTGGCAGCGCCGGTGGCTGCGCGGTGTGGCCCGGGACGGCGGCTGAGGTCCGGCCCGTCTGCAGGGTCCACCCGCGAGCGTGCGAGCGGCGAGGAGGGCGGGGTCCTCCTAGTGTGCGCCGCATGGTCAGCACCGATCACCCCGCCGACGTCGCCCGCGCGCACCGCGCCGTCGAGCCGCTGCACAACCACCTGTACTTCGCGCCGGAGCACGACGAGCACCTGTCCGCGGCGGGGCTGCGGCCCGGACGGATGTGCTACTTCGCCGGCCGGGCGGCGCCGATGGGCGCGGTGGGCCCCGGCCTGGTCACGGCGACCTTCTACAACTTCGCGCCCGCGGTCGTGGCCCGTCACCTGCCTCGGGCCTGGACGCTGGCGACGCCGGAGCAGGTCCTCGGTGCGCGTCTGGCCGCGGCCGGCGCCTCGCTGACCCGGCTGCTCGGGGGTCCGGAGGGCGCGGCCGCGCCGGAGGTCGCCGAACTCGTGGGCCTGGTCCACGAGGCCTGCACCGTGCTCACCCCGGAGGGCCGGCCCCTCTACGCGGGGCACGCGGACCTGCCGTGGCCGGACCAGCCGCTCCTCGCGCTGTGGCACGGCGCCACCCTGCTGCGCGAGCACCGCGGCGACGGGCACGTCGCCGCGTTGCTGCGGCACGGGCTGACCGGCATCGAGGCGCTGGTGACCCACACCGTCACCGGGCGCGGCTTCACCGAGGCCGCGGCCAAGGCCACCCGGGGCTGGAGCGACGACGAGTGGGCCGCCGCCGTCGCCGCGCTGACCGCGCGCGGCCTGCTGGCCGACGGGGCGCTCACCGACGCCGGCCGGGAGCTGCGGGCCACGATCGAGGCGGAGACCGACGAGCTGTCGGCCGCCCCCTGGCAGCACCTGGGTGCGCAGCGGACCGCGCGGGTCGTGGAGCTGGGCCGCCTGCTGTCGGGGCGGCTCGTCGCGAACGGCGCCTACCCCTCCGGCACCTTCGCCGCCCGGTGACCGGCGCCCCGCGCCTGCCCGAGGCGGCCGGGACCGGGCCGTCCGCCGACGTGCTCCGTGCCCGCCGCGGCGGGCGCCTGTCCACGCTGGACCGGTTGCTGCTGCACAGTCCCCCGGTCGCGGAGGGCTGGAACGCCCTGCTCGGCGCGCTGCGCGGGGGGACGACGCTGCCGGCCGACCTGCGGGAGCTGGTGGTGCTGCGGGTCGCGGTGCTCAACGACGCCGCCTTCGAGTGGGCCGCCCACGAACCCATCGGCCGCCGCGCCGGGCTGACCGACCCGCAGCTGCGCGCGCTGCGGCAGCCCGACGCCGCCGCCGAGCCGGTCTGGACGCCGGTGCAGGCCGCCGTCCTCGCGTTCACCGACGCCTCCACCCGCGCGGTGGCCGTCCCCGACGAGGTGTTCGCCGCCGTCCGGGCGCACCTGGACGACCGCGGGGTCGTGGAACTCGTCGCGCTGGTCGCCGGGTACGCGATGGTGTCGCGCTTCCTCGTGGCGCTGGAGGTGCCGCCGCCGGACGGAGAGGTCGCCGGATAGCCGTCGTCTCCCTATGGTCTGGATCACAGTCCAGGGGAGGGCGCCATGACGGCCACCGAGAACAGGCCCGGGTCCGGACGTCGGACCGACGTGGACGCCGCGTTCCGCGGCAGCGCCACCTATCGCAGCCTGGGGGAGCAGACCCTCAGCCCGGCCGAGGAGCGGTTCGAGAAGGGACGACGCACCGTCGGCCTGTTCCTCGCCCCGATCGTGACCATCGTCTTCGCGCTGCTGCCGATCGGCCTCCCGCGGGACCAGCACCTGCTGGCCGCCGTCCTGCTCGGCGTGATCGTCCTGTGGATCACCGAGCCGGTACCGATCCCGATCGGCGGCCTCATCGGCATCGCGGCGATCGCCATCCTCGGCGTGGTGTCGGCCGACGAGGCGCTGGCGCCGTTCGGGTCGACGACGGTCTTCACCTTCATCGGCGCCTTCATCCTGGCCGCCGCGATGCTCAAGCACGGGCTGGCCCGTCGCTTCGCGATGTTCGTGCTGTCGCTGAAGTGGGTCGGCACCTCGACCGTCCGGGTCATCATCGCGTTCGGTGCGATCACCGCCCTGCTGTCGGCATTCGTGTCCAACACCGCGACCGTCGCCATGCTGCTGCCGACGGCCCTCGGCATCCTCTCGGTCATCGCCAAGCTGCTCCAGGACAAGGGGCTGGTGGCGCCGGACTTCGACCCGCTGCGGTTGCGGGTGGGCGTGGCGATCATGCTCATGCTCGCCTACGGCGCCAGCGTGGGTGGGTTGCTCACCCCCGTCGGGACCCCGCCCAACCTGATCGGCCGGGGGCTGATCGAGGAGGCGACGGGGGAGCGGATCGGCTTCCTGGACTGGGTGCTGATGGCACTGCCGATCTGCGCGCTGATGTTCGTCGCGCTCGCGCTGGTCCTCCTGCTGCTGAACAAGCCGGAGATCAGGCGCATCGAGGGCGTCCACGAGTACGTGCAGCACGAGCGGTCGCAGCTCGGGCCGTTCTCCCGGGCGGAGAAGAACACGCTCGTGGCCTTCGGCATCACCGTCTCGCTGTGGATCTTCCCCGGCGTCGTCGCGCTGACCGCCGGCACCGACTCCGACCTGTACACCGCACTGGGCGACCGGCTGGACGAGGGCATCGTCGCCGTCCTGGGCGCCTCGCTGCTGTTCCTGCTGCCCACCGACTGGAAGGCCCGGGAGTTCACCCTCAACTGGTCGGACGCGGCGAAGATCGACTGGGGCACGATCCTGCTGTTCGGCACCGGGATCATCTTCGGCTCGCTGCTGGCCGACACCGGCCTGGCCGAGACCATCGGCGAGGGCTCGGCCAACACGCTGGGGCTCACGAACACGTTCGCGATCACGATCTTCGCGGTGATCCTGGCGATCATCATCTCCGAGACGACCAGCAACACCGCGTCGGCGGCGGTCGTCGTCCCGATCATCATCCCGGTGGCGGTGGCTGCCGGGATCAACCCGTTCGTGCCCGCGCTGGCGGCCACGTTCGCGGCGTCGTTCGGCTTCATGCTGCCGGTGTCGACGCCGCAGAACGCCATCGTCTACGGCTCCGGCGTCGTGCCGATCACCAAGATGATCCGGTCGGGGTTCTCCTTCGACGTCCTCGGTGCGCTGCTGATCGTCGTCCTGCTGCCGGTGATGATCGACCTCGTCCTCGGCTCCGTCGGCGGGTGAGGCCGGCGCCGCAGCGGCAGGAGGTCCGAGTCGCCCGGCTCCGGTGGGTGCAGCCCGGCGTTCCCGGGTAGTGCCGCCCAGCACGGTCTCGATGGCGGGTACCGGCGTGCGTTCTCGGGGGGACACGTGAAGGACTCGCGGCCGGCCCGCATCATCCGGGCGAACAAGCTGACGTTCCTGGACTGGCTGCTCACCGCCGCCGGGTTCGCGTCGGCCGTCTGGGGCCTCGCCGAGACCGCCGGGGACTGGACGCCCGTCTCGGCGAGCTGGGTGGTCCTCTCCACGGTCCTGGGCGTGTTCTTCCTCGGGCGCAGCATGAGGCAGTGGAAGAAGCAGCACGCGGGCCCGAGGCCCGAGCGGGTGACCCGTCGGGTGTGGGGATACTCCGGCCCCTACTCCTCCTGGCGATCGCTGGGCGTGGGCCGGACCCACGCCGTCTACTCGCCGGAGCTCAACCGGCGCCTCGCGAGCGAGGACCCCATCGCGGTGGAGGTCGACGGCGAGTGGTACCCGAAGGGCCGGGCCGGGCAGTTCCGGGACCTGCAGCTGCAGAGGTTGAGGCTGAACGAGCGGAAGTACCGGCTCGCCACCGACCTCCTGGAGGACTCCCCGTCGGTTCGCCTCCAGGTCACCGACTACGCCGCCTTCATGGCGACCAACCGGCTGGCCTACGAGGCGTGGCGGGACGTCGACGTCAACGACGTCCACCTCGACTTCGAGATGGTGGAGCAGGCGATCCGGGACGAGGGGAAGCTGCCGCGACTGGTGCACAGCAACTGCTCGAACCACCTCGGTGGTGACCTGCTCGCCGTGGGCAACGGCGTCACCTACCTGCAGAAGCAGAAGACGAAGGCCCTCATGTACGGCGGCGAGTGGGTCGGCTCGGCGTCGGGGTCCTTCGACCTCACCGACCTGACCCCGTCGGGGACCCTCCAGGACCTGGTCAAGACCGGGCTGCTCCGCGAGCTGCGGGAGGAGATGGCGCTGCCCGCCCACCAGGTGCCGGGCCTGGAGGCGACGAAGGTGGTGGGCTACTCGCGGGCCACCTACCTCGGCGGGAAGCCGCAGTTCTACGCGGTCTGCCGGATCGGTGACGTGGAGCCGGGCGGCGACGAGTACACGGAGAGGTTCCACGAGATCTGCTTCGACGGTGGCGCGGACGGTCTGATCGCGGCGCTGGAGCGGTTCGAGGACCGCCACGAGGACCAGTTCTCCCCGCCGCTGCAGATGCTCATCAGGGTCGTGCAGGAGTGGCTGCTCGACGATCCGGGCGCCGACGAGTGGCTCTGGCCGGACATGGCGACGCCTGGGCGGGCCGGTCCCGGCGGCGGGTGATGTTCACCCGACCGTCGGCGTCCGTTGCACCTCGGCATGTCACCATGGACGACGGCCCGCTGACCTGAGGCCGGGCGACGGACGGGAGGGAGTGCGAGCGCATGCGCAGCGAACCCCCCAGTACCGGCACCGGGGTCGGCACCGCCTGACGCGCTCGCGCGGCTGCGGACCCCTGCGTGTCCCCCGCTCCAGCGCCCCCTGGGAGTCCGTCGTGGTCGACCGCCGCCGTGCGTCCCTCACCGCCCTGTCCCTCGGCCGCCGTCCGCGGCCCCAGCTGACCCTCGCGCCGCCACCCCCGACCGCTGCCCCCGCCCAGCGGCAGCGGCAGTCGCTGATCGTCGACAACGCCGTCTACTCCTCCGGCCGCCGGGTGGCCACGCCGGCCACGGTCGCCGAGAGCCACGAGTGGCTGGCCGAGGACCCCGAGCGCCTGGTGTGGCTGGGCCTCTACCGGCCGGAGCCGGGCGAGCTCGGCGAGCTGGCCGAGCAGTACGACCTGCCCGACCTGGCGGTCGAGGACGCGATCAAGGCCCACCAGCGCCCGAAGTTCGAGCGGTACGGGGACACGCTGTTCGTCGTCCTCAAGGCCGCCCGGTACCTGGACGCGGCCGAGGAGGTGGAGTTCGGCGAGCTGCACCTGTTCCTCGGCCGGAACTTCGCGATCACCGTCCGGCACAGCGAGTCGCCGGACCTCTCGCGGGTCCGCCGCCGGCTGGAGAGCGAGCCGGCGCTGCTGGAGCGGGGCAGCGAGGCGGTGCTCTACGCCATCCTGGACGCCGTCGTCGACGGGTACTCGCCGGTGGTCGCGGGCCTGGCCAACGACATCGACGAGATCGAGACCGAGGTCTTCGGCGGCGACCCCGGCGTCTCTCGGCGCATCTACGAGCTGTCCCAGGAGGTGCTGGAGTTCCAGCGGGCCGCCCAGCCGCTGACCGGCATCCTCGCCGCGATCACCGCCGGCTTCGACAAGTACGGCGTCGACGAGGACCTGCGCAGCTACCTGAGGGACGTCGAGGACCACGTCGTCCAGGTCAACGAGCGGGTGGAGGGCTTCCGCCAGCAGTTGCGCGACATCCTCACGGTCAACGCGACGCTGGTGGCGCAGCGGCAGAACGAGGAGATCCGCGAGCTCACCGAGGCCTCGATCGCGCAGGGCGAGGAGGTCAAGAAGATCTCCGCGTGGGCCGCCATCCTGTTCGCGCCGACCCTGGTGGGCACCGTCTACGGCATGAACTTCGACGACATGCCCGAGCTGGGCTGGTCGCTGGGGTACCCGTTCGCACTGGTGCTCATGGTCGGGGTCAGCGTCACGCTGTACGCGGTCTTCAAGCGCCGCGACTGGATCTGAGACTCCGCGGGCGCAGGGCGGGCCCCGGGACGGCGCTGCGGCGTGCCCCGCGGCGAGGAGCCCGTGATCGACGAGTGGGACAAGGGCAGGGCGCGAGGCGGGGAACACCCGGCTTGCCGGTGCCGTTACCCTGACTGCACAACTACACAGGGGGTGAATGGTCTCGACTTCGGTCGTGTGGCCAGGGGAAGCGAGCCGAGGAAGGCAACGATGAGCTCGTTAACCACGCGTTGCAAACCAATCAAGCGCCGACTCCAGTCAGCGCGACTTCGCCCTCGCTGCCTGACGGCAGCGTAGGCGGGTCTGTCAGCCCGGGTTCGTCATCGGCCCGGATCCTGGCATCAGCTAGATGACTCACCGTGCGTGCCGGTCGCGGGCGCGCACGGGACACCTCACAGCGACTGGGCCCGTCACACCGTCTTGTCCGTGAGATCGGTGGGGTCGAGCAGAGACGGAGCGGACTGCGCTCGGAGAAGCCCTGGGTATGCGTCGGAGGACGCGGGTTCGATTCCCGCCACCTCCACCCCTGTACGGGAGCCCCGTGAGGACGACGGTCCTCGCGGGGCTCTCGCGCGTCCGGGGGCCGGCGCCGCGGCACCCCGGCCGCCGCCGCGGCGCTCGACGAGGCTCAGCCTGGAGGCGCTTCATGGTCTGGTGGGAGCCCGCGCGGGACACGGCCGGCAGGCCGATCAGCTCGGCGAACTGGAACGCCTCGAACGCCTCCGCGTCGGCGACCGCCACGTGCACGGAGTAGTCCGGCTTGCCGAACAGCCGCCGGACGGCGACCACCTCGTCGAACGCGACGACCGCGGCCTCGAACTCCTCGACGGCGCGCCGGCTGGCCATCGACGCCTACCGGGCCCAGCCGGACCCACGCACCGCGCTGCTGGCGCTGGGCTGCGCGCTGGGCGCGGTGCTGGTCCTCCCCGACCAGGCGCTCCTGGCCGCGTACGTCGCCTTCACCCTGCTGCTGCTGGCCCGGTGCGCCCTCGGCCGGCGAGGCGGACGCGGTGCCGCCGTCCGTCCGTCCGGGACGGAGGTCGTCGGTGCCTGCACCTGTGGCGCCGCAACGTCCTGCTCAGCATCCTCGCCGGCACCGCCGTCCACGTCGGGCTCGCCACCGCGTTCGCCCGCGGCTGACGGGGCGCTGGCGGGTGGACGACGGTTCCCGCACCGGCCCGTATCAGGGCCGCATGTCCCGTACTCCTCTGCGGTGTCCACCCCGCACCGACGTCTGGAGAACGCATGCCGAAACCGTCCTGGCTGACCCGGGCCGCCCTGCTCGGCGTCCTGGCCGGCTGCGCGGCCCTCGTGGGGATCACGCCCGCCGCGGCGGAGTCCGCGCCGTCCGCGGCGGCGGCGTCCGCGGCCGCCCTGCCCTCCCGGACCACCCTGCAGGACCTCGCCACCGGCTTCGTGCTGGACAGCAACCACAGCGGCCAGGTCTACGCCATCGCGCGCAACGGCGGCGCCTACCAGACGTGGATCGTCACGCCCTCGGACCACGGCACGGTCACGCTGCAGAACGCCCAGACCGGCCGCTGCCTGGACAGCAACACGAACCGGGAGGTCTACACCCTCGGCTGCAACGGGGGGTCGTTCCAGAAGTGGCTGGTCGGGTCCAGTGACTACGGCACCGTCGTGCTGAAGAACCTGGCCACCGGCTTCGTGCTCGACAGCAACGGCGAGCGGAAGGTGTACACGATGCCCTTCAACGGGGGCTCCTACCAGAAGTGGATCCCGCGCGCGGCCTGACCGCGCACGGCCGGCCCGGGCGGGCCCCGTGGGGACGACGGTCCCCGCGGGGCCCGTCGGCACCCCGGCGCACGGCCGGTCCAGGCGCTACGTTCGCCCCCGGAGCCGACCGTCGGGGAGGGGCTGGGCATGGCGGGGATGGACCTGCGCGTCCGACTGGTCGGGCGGGCGCTGCGGGCGGCGTCCATCGCCCGCATGGACGACGCCCGGATCGCCCGCGCGCAGCAGGCGAGGATCGGCCACAACCCCGTCACCGACCTGCTGTTCGGCGGGGTGGCGCCCGGCGTCTCGCTGCGCGACGGGACGGCCGCCGGGGCGACCGGGCCGATCCCGGTCCGGGTCCACCGGCCCGAGCGCGGTGCCGGGACGCCGCCGCTGGTGGTGCACATCCACGGCGGCGGCTGGGTCCTCGGGTCGCTGGACCAGGCCGACTGGCTGTGCAGCAACGTGGCCGCGACCGTCGGCGCCGTCGTGGTGTCACTCGACTACCGGCTGGCCCCCGCGCACCGCTGGCCGGCCGCACCGGAGGACTGCTACGCCGCACTGGTCGACCTGGCCGCCCGCGCCGCCGAGCTGGGTGCCGACCCGCGGCGCCTGGCGGTCATGGGCGACAGCGCCGGTGGCAACCTCACCGCCGTCGTCACCCTCATGGCCCGCGACCGCTCGGGCCCCCGGATCACCCACCAGGCGCTGCTGTACCCGGCGACCGACCTGACCTGGGGCAGCCCCTCGGTCGAGGAGAACGCCGAGGCCCCCGTCCTCACCAAGCGCGACATGGACGCCTTCCGCGCCCACTACCTGGGCGGCCAGGACCCGCGCGACCCCTACGTCTCCCCGCTGCTGGCGCCCGACCACCGGGGCCTGCCACCGGCGCTGGTCCAGGTCGCCGAGCACGACCCCATCCGCGACGACGGGCTGCGCTACGCCGCGGCGCTGGAGGCGGCCGGCGTCCCGGTGCGGACGACGACCTACGTCGGGATGCCGCACGGCTACCTGGCCTTCCCGAAGCTGTGCCGCAGCGCTCCCCAGGCGCTGGGCGAGCTCTGCGCCGAGCTGCGCTCGGCCCTGGTGCCGGCGGCCGGGGAGGACCCCGCCCGCGAGGGGCACGTCCCCGCGTGAGGAACGCCGCGGGCACGGCCGACGGCCGGCGCCGCGCGGCAGACCGGCGCGCCGGGGCCCCGCTCAGAGCGTGATGCGGTGCCCGACGCCCCGACGGCAGGCGGCGGCGTAGACCAGCGCCGCCGCGGCCGTGTCCTGGACGGCGACGCCCACCGACTTGTAGAGGGTGAGCTGGCCGGGGGACGTCCGCCCGGGGCGCCGTCCCTCGACCAGCTCGCCGAGCTCGGCGGTCTCGTCGGGGGCGATCAGCCCGCGCGCGAGGGGCTCGGTGAGGTCGTTGGTGCCCACCGGGTAGGCCGTGAAGGCGGTGTGCCGGTCCTCGACCACGACCAGCGCGTCGGCCACGGTGTCGTCGTCCACCTCGCGGCCGGTGGCGGTGTAGCCGACCGAGGTGACGTGCACGCCGTCGTCCAGCCACTCGCGCCGGACCACCGGCTCCTCCGCCGCGGTCGTGGCGCAGACGACGGCGGCGCCCCGCGTCGCCTCCTCCCACGTCGCCACGGCCCGCGCCGGCACCCCCTGCCGCTGCAGGTCGTCGGCCAGGGCCGCGGCGCGCTCGGGGTGGCGGCCGGCGATGCGGACGTCCTCGAGGTCGCGGACGGCGCCGGCGGCGAGCGCGTGGGCGCGGGCCTGGACGCCGGTGCCGAGGACCGCCAGGACCGACGCCTCGGGCCGGGCGAGGAGCCGGATCGACAGCGCGGAGCAGGCGGCCGTCCGCGCGGCGGTGATCGCGGTGCCGTCCATGAGGGCCCGGGGTGCTCCGGTCTCCGGGTCGAGGAGCACGACCACCGCCTGGTGCGTCGGCGCCTCGTGCGCCTGGTTGCGGGGGAAGACGGACAGCACCTTGACCGTCAGTGCCCGCAGCGCGGGGCTGTAGCCGGGCATGGCGGCCAGGACGGCGTCGTGCTCGGGCACGCGGGCGGCCACCCGCGGGGGGACCGATGCCCGGCCGGCGGAGAGCTCGACCATGGCCGTGGCCAGCGCGTCGACCAGCTCGGCGACGTCGAGGAGCGCCTCGACGTCGCGGTGGCGGAGGAGCAGCACCGTCCGATGCTGCGCGCGGCGGGGGAGGCCGGTCAACGGGGGCGCCGCTGCTGTCGTACCCGGCTCCTACGGTCCGGCCATGGCATCGACCACGGAGGACGGCGGCGCGCAGCCCGGGGCCGACGAGACCATGGCGCGCATCGGGGCGGCGATCACGCTGGGCCAGCAGGGCCGGCGGGCCGAGGCGCGCGCGGCCTTCGCCGAGATCTGGGCGGAGGTCTACGCCGGCGGCGATCCGCTGCACCAGTGCACGCTGGCCCACCACATGGCCGACGTGCAGGACGACCCGCGCGAGGAGCTCGCCTGGGACCTCCGCGCCCTGGCCGCCGCGGAGTCCGTCACCGAGGCACGGGTCGCCGCGGCGGCGGCCACCGGCGAGGTGACCGCGTTCTACCCGGCCCTGCACCTCGACCTGGCCGAGGACCACCACAGGCTCGGTGACCTGGCTGCGGCCCGGCGGCACCTCCGACTCGGCCAGCAGGCCGCGTCCGCCCTCGACGACGACCCCTCCGGCTCGAGGATCAGAGGCGCCCTGGCGGCCCTGGCGGAGCGGCTGGCGGTCACGGAGGTGCCGCCACCCGCCCCGTCCGGGTGACGTCCGCGTGTCGCAGCTGTATCTCGCCACCCGCCGTTCCGATCCCACGTGCATGAGGAACACAGCGTGCCGGGCGGTGGCGCAGGCGGGGCTGAGCGCGGGGACGGCGTCCCTGGACGACGAGCGGCCGTGGCCGCTGCTGCTGGTCGCGGGCTGGCTCACGACCGCGGCGGACCTCGTGCTGCAGGCCCAGGAGGCAGACGCCGTCCTGGCCTGATCCGCCGGCTCACCCGGCCCGGTGGGCCACCACCAGCCAGGCGGCCGACCCGTAGGCGACGCCGTCCGGCGTCTCGTGCGCGGTGAGCGACGCCCGCAGCGCCCCGAGCGCCCGCTCCCGGCCCGCGGCGTCCAGTTTCTCGATCATCCAGCCGAGCTGCCCCAGCAGGAACGACTCGGCGTCCCCGGCGTCCCGGCCGAAGTACGCCGGCGCCTCCAGCGGTGTGACCTCCGCGGGCCCGAACCCGGCGGCCGCGAGGACGCCGCGGATCCGGTCCGGGTCGCCGAGCGCGAACGGGCCCGGACGGTCCGCGGGCGGCACGGGCACCTCCCGGCCCGCGGCGAGGGCGGTCGTGAACGCCGTGATCCACTCGTTGCGGGCGGCGGGCTGCCAGGTGAGCAGCACCAGCCGACCGCCGGGGCGCAGCGCGCCCGCGACGTTGCGCAACCCGACCACGGGGTCGGCGAAGAACATCGCCGCGCAGCGGCACACCGCCACGTCATAGGTGGCCGGCGGGAGGGGGTGCACCTGGGCGTCGGCCCGGGTGAAGGTGACGTTGGTCAGTCCCCCCGCCCGCGCCCGGGCACGGGCCACCTCGAGCATGGGGGCGGACAGGTCGATCCCGTGCGCGTGCCCGTCGACGGCCACCCGCGCGGCGTCCAGCGTCGTGCGCCCGGTGCCGCAGCCGACGTCGAGCACCTCGGCGGAGGGGGCGATGCCCGCCGCGGCCATGAACGCCGCGTGGTGGGCGCGCACGGCGTCGTCGTAGCGGTCGGCGTGGGCGGCCCAGTACGCGCCCTCGCTGCCGTCCCAGGCGCGGGCCTGGTCGACGTTCCCGGGGTCGATCCGGAGTGGGGTCTCCGTCATCGCGCTCACCTTCTCGGCGGCTAGTCTGCTCCCTTGGGGAGCATGACGGAGGGCTTACTCCCCTAGGGAGGAACATGTCAAGCGCCGGTGCGCTGACCACGACCTCGTACGCCATCCTCAGCCTGCTCGCCGTGCGACCGTCGTGGAGCACCTACGAGCTGACCCGGCAGATGGACCGCAGCGTCGGGCGGATGTGGCCTCGCGCGCAGAGCAAGCTCTACGAGGAGCCGAAGAAGCTCGTCGCCCACGGTCTGGCCACGGCCCGGTCGGAGGCGGTCGGCCAGCGCTCCCGGACCGTGTACGCGATCACCCCGGCGGGTCGCGATGCCCTCGCCGCCTGGCACCGGGAGCCCGGCAACGGTCCGGTGCTGGAGTTCGAGCAGCTGCTGAAGCTGGCCTTCGCCGAGCACGGGACGACGGCGGACGCCCTCGCCACGCTCGCGGCCGCCCGCCGCTGGGCCGAGGAGCGCAACGTGGCCGACCGGGCCGCGGCCGAGGCGTCCGCGACCGGCGACGGGTCCTTCCCCGAGCGGTCGGCCGAGCACCTGCTGGTGGGCCGCTTCCTCACCGACTTCTACCGGCTGGTGGCCGAGTGGGCCGACTGGGCGACGGCCCAGGTGGAGCAGTGGCCCGACGAGCCCGCGCGCGCGACGGCGGACGTGGCACAGGTGACCGAGACCGCCCGCCGGGCCCAGTGGTGACCGGCGGCCGCGTCGGCGCGCCGGGGGGACCGTGAGCGGGGCCGCCCTGCGGCGGGTGGACGCCGCGCTGGAGTTCGCCCCGCGCGGCCGCCGCGCGGTGCCGTACATCGTCCTGCACGTCCTGGCCGCCAACCTCGTCGGCCTGGCCGTCGTGTCGCTGCTGCTGTGGGGCCTCTCCGCCGGCGCGCGCGACCCGGCCGGCCGCACGGCCATCGTGCTCAGCGCGGTCGGCTACCTCGTGGTGGCCCTGCCGCTCGGGGTCCTCGCCGTGCTGCGCCGCCAGCGGCTGACCGTGGCCTGGCTGCGTGCCGGCCGCTCGCCCACCCCGGAGGAGGCGGCCCAGGCGCTGCGGCTGCCGGCCGACGTCGCGCTCGCCGTCGGGCTCGGCTGGCTGGCCGGCGGCATCGTCGTGGGCGTCGTCGGCGCCATCGCCTCGCACCTGTCGCTGGTGGGGCTGCGGGTGGCGCTGGCCGCGCTGCTCGGCGGGGTGGCGGCGGCCGGGCACAGCTACCTGCTCACGCTCCGCCTGGCCCGCGGGCTCACCGCCCGGGCCCTGGCGACCCACCCACCGGCCGGCGCCCTGGTGCTCGGTGTGCGGCCGCGGTTGCTGCTCACCTGGGCGCTGACCAGCGGCGTCCCGCTCATGGGGTTGACGCTGCTGTTCCTCGACCCCAGCAACCCCGAGGGCCCGCGCGAGGACGCGCTGGTGTTCCTCGTCCTCGTCGCCCTGGTGCTCGGGCTGTACACGACCAACCAGGCCGGCCGCTCGGTCGGCACGCCGCTGCGGGTGCTGCGCCACGCCGTGCAGCGGGTGGGGCGGGGGGACCACGGCGTGCGCGTCCCGGTGGACGACGCCGGGGAGATCGGGCTGCTGCAGGTGGGGGTGAACGCCATGGTCGACGGGCTCGCCGAGCGGGAGCGACTGCGGGACCTGTTCGGCCGGCACGTGGGGACGACGGTCGCCGAGCGCGCCCTGGACACCGGTGTCTCCCTCGGCGGTGAGGTGCGCACGGTGGCCGCGCTCTTCGTCGACATCGCCGGCTCGACGGGGCTGGTGCGCCGCACCGGGCCCGAGGAGATGGTGGGCCTGCTCAACCGCTTCTTCGCCGTCGTCGTCGCCACCGTCGAGGACGAGGGCGGCCTGGTGAACAAGTTCGAGGGCGACGCCGCGCTGTGCGTCTTCGGCGCACCGGCCGAGCACCCCGACCCGGCGGGCGCGGCGCTGCGGGCGGCCCGCCGCATCTGCGCCGCCGTCGCCGCGGCCGGGGAGGTGGACGTCGGCGTCGGGGTGTCCTGCGGACGGGTGTGGGCCGGTCAGGTGGGGGCGGCCAGCCGGCTGGAGTACACGGTCATCGGCGACCCGGTCAACGAGGCGGCCCGGCTGACCGACCTGGCCAAGGACCACCCCGGCCGGGCCGTGGTCAGCGACAGCGTGGTGCGGACCGCCGGCCCGGAGGAGGCGGTGCACTGGGCGCCCGGTGCGGTGGTGGAGCTGCGCGGGCGGGACGAGCCCACCCACACCTGGGTGCTGACCATCGGGTAAGAGAGGACCCCTGCCCCCCGCCACTCGCAGGCTCGCGGCGGGACCCTGCAGGGGGGCCTCTCAGACCGTGGCGGCCTGGCCGCCGATCGGCTGCTTTCCCGGGTTGGTGTGTGCCTTGACGACGACGAGCACGTCGTCGGCCTGGAGGGTGCCGATCAGCGGGTCGTCGAAACGCAGCGTCCGGCCGCCGCGGGTCACCGACAGCACGACATCGCGCAGCTGCCGGGGCCCGAGCCCGACCTCGCCGGCGGTGACCCGACGCTGCTGGAGGTCCAGCCCCTGGCCACCGGTGACGAGGTCCTCGACCACGGCCACCACGCGCGGGGCGTCGGTGGACAGCCCGAGCAGCCGCCCCGAGGTGGCCGAGGTGGTGATGACCGTGTCCGCGCCGGACTGCCGCAGCAGGTTGGCGTTCTCCTCCTCGCGCACCGACGTGGTGATCGGCACGCTGGGGTTGAGCTGGCGGACCGTGAGCGTGATGAGCACCGAGGCGTCGTCCCGGTTCGCCGCGACGATCACCGCGCGCGCCCGCTCCACCGAGGCTCTCCGGAGCACCTCGGTGCGACCGGCGTCGCCGACGATGCCCGTGAGGCCCACGGAGTTGGCCTCGTCGATGGCCCGCGGCTCCGGGTCGACGACCACGATCTGTTCCAGCGGGGTGCCGTTGGCCTGCAGCGAGCGGATCGCGCTGCGGCCCTTGGTGCCGTAGCCGCACACGATGACGTGCTGGCGCACGCGAGACCTCCAGCGACGGATGCGGAACTCCTCGCGCGTGCGCGCCGTGAGCGCCTCGAGGGTGGTCCCGATGAGGATGATCAGGAAGATGACACGCAGGGGTGTGATGACCGCGACGTTCACCAGCCGGGCGGTGTCGCTGACGGGCGTGATGTCGCCGTAGCCGGTCGTGGAGAGGGTGACCGTCGTGTAGTAGAAGGCGTCGAGCAGGTCCACCCTGCCGTCGATGGCGTCGCGGTAGTCGTTCCGCTCCACGTAGACGATCGCCACGGTGAGCAGCAGCACGAACGTCGCCGCGATCATCCGCTGGACGACCTGGCGGGTCGGGGACGCCTCGACGTGTGCGATCTGCACGCCGGTGTGCTCGGTCACCGGTCCCGTGTCGCTGGCCACCCGACGGACGATAGGTGAGTCGCCCGGGCAGGCGCGCGTCCGCCGCACCCGTCGGGGTGAGCCGTGGGCGGGTGCGGCGGCTCGCGGTCAGCCGTCGGTGACGGCCGCCCGTTCCCGCGCGGCGAGCTCCCGCTTGAGCACCTTGCCCGCCGCCGACACCGGGATCGCCTCGATGGAGACGACGTCACGCAGCCGCTTGTACGGGGTGACCCGGTCGTTGACCGCGGCCATGACCGACTCCGCCGTCAGCGCGGCACCGGCGTCGTCGGCCCGGCGGACGACGTAGGCCACCGGCAGCTCCCCGGCCTCCTCGTCCGGCCGGCCGACGACCGCGGCGCCCGCCACCCCGGGGACGCCGAACAGGATCTCCTCGAGCTCGCGCGGGAAGACGTTGTAGCCCTTGTAGAGCAGCATGTCCTTGGTCCGGTCGACGATCGACAGGTAGCCGTCGCCGTCCAGGACGCCGACGTCGCCGGTGTGGAACCAGCCGTTGGGGTCGATCGCCTCGGCGGTGGCCTCGGGCCGGTGCGCGTAGCCGCGCATGACCTGCGGCCCCCGGATGCACACCTCGCCGCGCTCGCCCGGTGGCAGCGGGTCGCCCCCGCCGAGCGGCCGGATGCTGATCTCGGTGTCGAACACCGGCACCCCGACCGAGCCGGCCCTGCGGGTGCCGGAGCGGAAGGACGGGTTGCCCGTGGCCAGCATGGTCACCTCGGTGAGGCCGTAGCCCTCGCCGATGACCGCGTCGGGCAGCAGCGCCTGCAGCCGCTCGATCAGCGGCGTCGGCAGCGGTGCGGCCCCGCTGGAGACCCCGCGCACCGACGACAGGTCGGCCTCGGCGATGCCCGGCACCTGCAGCAGCGCGACGAACACGGGGGGAGCGCCGCCGATGCTGGTGACCCGGTGCCGGACGGCGTCCTCGACGTAGCGCACCGGGTCGAAGCGCATGTGGACGACCGTCGTCGTCCCGGCCATGACCAGCCCGTTGAGGTAGCCGATGGCGCCCATCGCGTGGAACCACGGCGTGAGGTTGATGATCCGCGCCTGGCCCAGGCGAATCGGGCACTCGTCGGGGCCGAGCACCTGGCGCAGCGTGACGTCGCCGGCCTCGTCGAGCTCGGGCAGCGACCCCGACGTCCAGCAGGCCGCCTGCAGCACGTTGGTGACCACGTTGCGGTGCAGCAGCTCCACGCCCTTGCTCACGCCGGTGGTGCCGCCGGTGTAGGCCAGGTGCGCGAGGTCGGCGGCCGGGTCGACGCCGGCGTCGAGGTGCCGGTCGGTGGGGTCGGCGACGAGCAGGTCGGCGAGGTCGACGTCGCCGTCGTCCAGGCCGTCGAGCCGGGCGGCGAGGTCGAGGGTGTGCGCCTCGCCGGTGACGACGACGGTCTCGACCGGCGTGCCGACCAGCGCCGGCCGGGCGAACGGCAGCACCTGGTCCCAGGTGACCAGCACCCGGGCGCCGGCGTCGGTCAGCTGGGCGGCGAGGTCGGCCGCGGGCAGCAGCGGGTTGGTGGGGGAGAACGTCGCCCCGGCCAGCAGGATGCCGTAGTAGACCGCCGGGTACTGGCGGCAGTTGGGCAGGTGGACGGCGACGACGTCGCCGCGGCCCACGCCCGCGTCGGCCAGCCAGTTCGCGACCGCGTGCGCCCGGGCGCCGAGCTCGGTGAACGTCAGCGGGACGTCGTGGTCGATGAACGCCGCCCGGTCGCCCCAGCGCCGCACCGCGGCGCGCAGGATCGACCCGACCGGCACCGACGGGTACTCCAGCGAGCGCGGCAGGCCGGGCGGCCAGCTGTTCGCGGCGGGGGTCGGCGGGGCCTGCGTGGCGGTCATGCGGGACCTTCCTCTCCGGGCCCCCCAGCGTGGCGCACGTCACAACGGGTGTCGAGGTCCCACGGTGGGTGAGGATGGCGCCATGAGCGACCAGCGCACGGCCCTCGTGCTCGGCGGCGGCGGGATCACCGGCATCGCGTGGGAGATCGGCCTCCTCGCCGGGCTGGCCGAGGCCGGCGTCGACCTGACCGGCGCCGACCTCGTCGTCGGCACCTCGGCGGGGTCGGTGGTCGGCGCGCAGGTCACCGGCGGCGCCGACCTGGAGACGCTGTTCGCCCGTCAGCTCGAGCCGCCCACCGGCGAGAAGGTCGCGCGCATGACCCGCGCCGCGCTGGCCCGGTACGGCTGGGCGGTGCTGCGCAGCCGCGGCAACGACGTCGAGTTCCGCCGGCGGGTCGGGGCGCTGGCGCTGGCCGCCGAGCAGGCGGGGCTCACGCCCTCGGAGCAGGAGCGGCTCGACGTCATCGGCAGCCGGCTGGTCGGCACCGAGTGGCCCGACCGCGCGCTCACCGTCACCGCCGTCGACGCGCACACCGGCGAGTTCCGCGCGCTCACCCGGGACTCCGGCGTCCCGCTGCTGCAGGCCGTGGCCGCCAGCTGCGCGGTGCCCGGCGTCTACCCGCCGGTCACCGTCGACGGGCGCCGCTACGTCGACGGCGGCACGCGCTCTGCGGCCAACGCCGACCTCGCCGAGGGGTACGACCGGGTCGTCGTCCTCGCGCCGATCCCGCGTGGGCTCGGACCGATGGCCAGCGTCGACGCCCAGGTGACCGGGATGGTGGCCCGCGTCGCCGTCGTCTCGCCGGACCGGGCCAGCCGCACCGCGATCGGCCGCAACGTGCTGGACCCGGCCGCCCGCGCCGGGTCGGCGCGCGCCGGGCGGGCACAGGCCGCGGGCGTCGTCGCGGAGGTCGCCGAGGCCTGGCAGGGCTGAGCGCGTCCCCGCCTTGGCTCCTGGCCCCGTCCAGGGCACCGCCCCGAGCGTGCGAGGGGTGGGGAGGGCGGGGTCCTGCTTCAGACGACGGGTTCGGCGACCAGCGAGCCGGCCGAGTGCTCCTCCCGCAGGCGGGTCTTGAGCACCTTGCCGCTGGGGTTGCGGGGCAGCGCGGCGACGAGGCAGTACTCGCGCGGGTTCTTGTAGTGCGCCAGCCGCTCCCGGCACCAGGCGGTCAGCTCGGCCGGGGTGGGCGGGTCGGCCGGGTCGCGCGGGGCGACGACGGCCAGCGGGGCCTCGCCGTAGCGGCTGTCCGGGACGCCGATCAGCGCGACCTCGCCGACCGCGGGGTGCGCGGCCAGCACCTCCTCGACCTCGGCGCAGTACACGTTCTCCCCGCCGGTGATGATCATGTCCTTCTTGCGGTCGACGACGTAGAGGTAGCCGTCCTCGTCCTCCCGGACCAGGTCCCCGGAGTGGAACCAGCCGCCGGCGAAGGCCTCCGCGGTCTCCTCCGGCTTCCCCCAGTACTCCTTCATCACCATCGGGCTGCGGTAGACGATCTCGCCCACCTCGCCCCGGGGGACGTCGTCCATCGCGTCGTCGACGACGCGCACCTCGACGTTGACCATCGGGGTGCCGATGGAGCCGATCTTGCGGACGGCGTCCTCGCCGCGCAGGAAGCAGGTGACCGGGCTGCACTCGGTCTGCCCGAACGCGGTCACCACCTCCGCCTGCGGGAAGGTGTCGATCATCGTGCGCAGCAGCGTGGTCGACGCCGGGGCCGCACCCCAGGAGATGCGGCGCAGGCAGGACAGGTCGCGCTCGGCGATGCCGGGGACGGCGCACACCGCCGCCCACATGGCCGGCACCAGGAAGATGCTGGTGACCCGCTCGCGCTCGATGAGGTCGAGGGTCGCCACCGGGTCGAAGCCGCCCGAGCGGGTGATGACGTGACAGCCGCCCATCAGCAGCAGCGGCAGCCCGCCGGCCAGCCCGGCGATGTGGAACATCGGCGCCCCCGGCACCCCCACCCGGTCGCTCGGGCCGCCGCCGAGGTGCGCGATCTGGCTGAACGCGTGCAGCAGCAGGTTGCGGTGGGTGAGCACGGCGCCCTTGGGCCGGCCGGTGGTGCCGGAGGTGTACATGATGAAGGCGGCGGCGTCCTCGTCGACCTCGACGTCGAGGGGTGCCGTGCCGGCCGCGGCCAGGGCCGCCTCGTAGTCCTCCCCGACGGTGAGCACGGTGTGCACCCCGGGCGCCTGCTCGCGGGCCCGGGCCGCGAGCCCCGCCGTCGCGGCGTCGACGACCAGGGCGGTCGCCCCGCTGTCGGTCAGCACGTAGGCGACCTCGTCGGCGACCAGCCGGAAGTTGACCGGCACGACGACCGCGCCCAGCCGCACCCCGGCCAGGTAGGCCTCCCACACCTCCGTGCCGTTGAGCGCGAGCACCGCCACCCGGTCGCCGACGCCGACGCCGCGGTCGGCCAGGGCGCGGGCCAGCCGGGTGACCCGCTCGTCGAGCCCGGCGTAGCTGCGGCCGGCGCCGTCGAAGCGGAGGGCGGGTGCGTCCGGCGTCTTGCGCGCCCAGCGGGCCAGCTGGTCGGCCATCGTCATGCCGCGGCCCAGCAGCCGGGGGATCTCGACACTCACGGAGCTCTCCTGCCGCGCGCCCGGATGTGACCCGCGTCATGCTGGCCGCGGGTGGAGAGGGCGGTCAACCCTGACTGTCGGGGGCCCGGGGGAGGGTGAACAGCATCCGGGCGGCCAGCCGCTTCCAGAGCACCAGGTGGGGGTCGGTGGACGGCGGGCGGTCCTCGAAGGCGTAGACGACGGCGACCCCGCGCATGCTGGTGAACAGCAGCTCGCACAGCTCGGCGTAGAGCTCGGCGGCGGCGAGGTCGGGGCCCCAGATCCCGTCGGCCACGGCCCGGATCGCCGCCCGCAGCCGCCGCTCGCCGTCGCGCAGCGCCGCCCGCAGCTCCGGGTCCGTGCGCGCCGCCGTCCACAGCTCGACCGCCGCCCAGAACGGCGGCTCCTGGAACGTCGCCCACATGAGGTCGATCGCCCGGTCCACGCGCTCGCGGCCGGCCGGCTGGTCGGCCATGAGCGCCGCCGCGCGCTCCTGCACGCCGGCGAGCACGGTGGTCGACAGGTGCTCGGCGGCGGCCACCAGCAGCTCGGCGCGCGACGGGAAGTGGTGCAGCAGCCGCCCCCGGGACACCCCGGCCCGCGCCTGGACGGCGAGGGTCGAGGCGCCGGCGTAGCCCTCCTCGACCAGGCAGGCGACCGCCGCGTCGAGGATCAGCGCCCGGCTGTCCGCGGTCCGCGCGGAGCGGGACCGGGGCGCCACGGGGTCGGCGGTCACCGCGCGAGCGTAGGTCCGCCCGGTGCGGCCGAACAGTCACCGTTGACCGTTCCGGGTGACCGCTGTCACGCTGCCGCCGTCCCGCCCACCGCAGGAAGGCGCCGCTCGTGGACTTCGACGACACCCCTGACGAGGCGGCCTACCGCGCCTCGGTCCGCCGGGTGCTCGACGAGCGCGCGGCCGACCTGCTGCACGTCGGCGCCGGTGGGGAGGCGGTCGACGCGCGCACGCACGAGGCCGGCCTGCGGCGCACCCAGCGGGTCCTCGCGGAGGCCGGCCTGGTCGGCATCACCTGGCCGCGCGCGTACGGCGGGCAGGGCGGCACGCTGGTGCAGCAGGCGATCGTCGCGCAGGAGCTGGCCCGCGCGCGGGTGCCGACCCTCGTCAACCACATCGGCCTGGGCATGTGCGGGCCGACGGTCATCGCGCACGGCAGCGACGACCAGAAGCAGCGCCACCTCCCGCGGCTGCTGCGCGCCGACGACGTCTGGTGCCAGCTTTTCAGCGAGCCGGCGTCGGGGTCGGACCTGGCCGCGCTGCGCACCACCGCCGTCCGGGACGGCGACGAGTGGGTGGTCACCGGCCAGAAGGTCTGGACGACGCTCGCGCACGTCGCCGACCTGGGCATCCTGCTGGCCCGCACCGACCCGCACCGGCCCAAGCACGCCGGCCTGACCATGTTCGTGGTCGACATGCACGCCCCCGGGGTGACCGTCCGGCCGCTGCGGCAGATGGTCGGCTCGGCCGGCTTCAACGAGGTGTTCCTCGACGAGGTCCGCATCCCCGACGAGGAGCGGCTGGGCGAGCCCGGCGAGGGGTGGCGGGTCGCGCTGACCACGCTGATGAACGAGCGGGTGGCCATCGGTGGCGCCGGCAGCGACCTCGGCCTGCCGGTGGAGGCCCTCGCCGCGCTGGCCCGCGAGCGGCTGCCGCGCCTGGACGCCGAGCGGCAGGTGATCGCCCGGCAGGCGGTGGGCCGCGCCGTGGTGGCCGCGCTGGCCACCCGGTACACCGGCTACCGGCGGTTCACCGTGCTCAGCCGGGGCGGGCTGCCCGGGCCCGAGGCCGGCGCCGGCAAGCTGGCCGGCACCGCCGCGGCGAAGCTGGTCGCCGACGCCGGCGTCCGGCTGCTGGGTGACGACGCCGTGTACGCCGCGACCGCCGACGGCGACGACACCTGGCAACGCACCCAGGGGTACCTGCCCGGGCTGGCGATCGCCGGCGGCACCGACCAGGTGCTGCGCAACATCCTCGGCGAGCGGGTGCTCGGGCTGCCGCCGGAACCCCGCAGCGACAAGACCGACCCGTTCGCGAGGTGACGGCGGTGGACTTCGACCTCGGCCCCGACCAGCGCGACGCCGCCGCCGGCGCCCGCGACTTCTACCGCGGATCGGCGTCCCCCGCCGCGGCCCGCGCCGCGCTCGAGGGCGGCCCGCTCGAACCGGGCCACGACGTGCTGGCGGCGATCGGGTTCCTCGGCATCGCCGTCCCGGAGTCGGCGGGTGGTGCCGGCGGCAGCCTGCTCGACCTGGCCGTCGTCGCCGAGCAGGGCGGCGCGGTGCTGGCCGGGCCGTCCCTGGTCACCGCAGCTCGTGCGGCCGTCCTGCTGGCCGACGTCCCCGAGCTGGCCGCGCAGCTGGCCGACGGGTCGGCGCGGTTCGCCGTCCTCGACGGCCCGGTCACCGGCTCGGCGCCGTCCATCGACGCCGCCGGCGCGACGCTGTTCCTCGGCCTGGACGACGGCGCGCTCGTCGTCGGGGAGGGCGAGGCCGCGGCCGGCCCGCCGGTGGACGCCACCCGGGGGCTGGCCTCGGTCCGGCTGACCTCCCGGCGCGTGCTGGCCGAGGAGGCCGGCGAGCTGTGGGTCCGCGCCCGCCGGGTCGCCGCCGTCGTGCTCGCCGCCGAGGACCTCGGTGCCGCCGACTGCGCGGTGCAGCTGGCGGTGGGGTACGCGCAGCAGCGGGAGGCGTTCGGCCGGCGGATCGGCTCCTACCAGGCGGTCAAGCACCTGCTGGTCGACGCCTGGGTCGGGGTGGACCAGCTGCGGTCGCTGGTGTGGTGGGCGGCGTGGGCCGCCGACTGCGCACCGGACGAGCTGCCGCTGGCGGCGTCGGCGGCCAAGGCGCACGCGGCCGAGGTGCTCGAGCGGGCGGCCGAGACGTGCATCCAGGTGCACGGCGGCATCGGGTTCACCTGGGAGCACGACGCCCACCTGTACTGGCGGCGGGCCAAGGTCGACCGGCTGCTGCTCGGCGACGCGGCCGAGCACCTGGACGCCGTCGCGCGCCTCGTCGTCGCCGGCGGGCTCGGATGACCGCCACCCAGCTGCGGTACGAGGTCGCCGACGGGGTCGCCACGATCACGCTGGACCGGCCCGACCGGATGAACGCGTTCACCGCGGTCATGGCGGGGGAGCTGGCCGGTGCGGCCGCCGCCGCGGACGCCGACGACGCCGTCCGGGTGGTCGTGGTGACCGGCGCCGGGCGGGCGTTCTGTGCCGGAGCGGACCTCGGCGGCGGGGAGGGCACCTTCGCCGACCGCGGCCGCCCCGACCCGGTGGCCCGAGGCACGGTGGACGGCGTCCCGCGCGACTGGGGCGGCATCGCATCGCTGCCCTTCGCGGCGCTGCGCAAGCCGGTGATCGCCGCGGTCAACGGCCCGGCCGTCGGCATCGGCGCCACCATGACCCTGCCGATGGACGTCCGGATCGCGGCGGAGTCGGCCCGGTTCGGGTTCGTCTTCGCCCGCCGCGGCATCGTGCCCGAGGCGGCGTCGACCTGGTTCCTCCCGCGGGTGGTCGGCATCAGCCAGGCGATGGAGTGGGTGGCCACCGGCCGGGTGTTCGACGCCGCCGAGGCGCTGCGCGGGCGGCTGGTCTCCCGCGTCGTCCCGGACGCCGACCTGCTGCCCACCGCGCTGGGGCTGGCCCGCGAGATCGCCGACAACACCTCCGGGGTGGCGGTGGCCGCGAGCCGGCAGCTGCTGTGGTCGATGCTGGGGGCGGCCTCGCCGTGGGACGCCCACCGCGCCGAGTCCCGCGCGCTGATCGAGCTCGGGGCCGGTCCGGACGCCGCCGAGGGGGTGGCCTCCTTCCTGCAGAAGCGGCCGCCGCGGTTCGCCGCCCCGCTCGGGGACGGCGCGGTCGCCGGCGTCCCGCGCTGGCCGGAACCGCCCGCCGACGTCACCTGAGGGTCCGGCCGTTTGGTCGCACCGGGTGCCCGGGCAGGAGCGCCGGTGTGGACACCGAGATCACGCTGCGGGTCGACGGGGCGGCGCACCCGCTGACCGTCGACACCCGCACCACGCTGCTGGACGCCCTGCGCGAACGGCTGCGCAACACCAGTCCGAAGAAGGGGTGCGACCACGGCCAGTGCGGCGCGTGCACCGTGCTGCTCGACGGCCGGCGGGTGAACAGCTGCCTGGTGCTGGCCGTCACCGTGGGCGACGCCGCGGTGACCACCTCCGACGGGCTGGCCGCCGGCGGCGAGCCGCACCCGCTGCACCGGTCCTTCGTCGAGCGCGACGCCTTCCAGTGCGGCTACTGCACCCCCGGCCAGGTCTGCTCCGCCGCGGGCGTGATCGAGGAGGCCCGCGCCGGCTGGCCGAGCGCGGTCACCCCCGACCTCACCGCGGGGGACGCCGAGCTCACCGACGCCGAGATCCGCGAGCGCATGAGCGGCAACCTGTGCCGGTGCGCCGCCTACGCGCACATCGTCCCGGCGGTGGCCGACGTGGCCCGGACGAGCGGGGTGCGCCGGTGAGGGAGTTCCGCTACGAGGCCGCGGCCGACCCCGCCGCCGCGGTCGCCCTGCTGGCCGGCGAGCCCTCGGGTGCCTTCCTCGGCGGGGGCACCAACCTCGTGGACCTGATGAAGCTCGGGGTCGCCACCCCCGACGTGCTGGTCGACGTCCGCACGCTCACCTCGCGCGAGGTGACCGACGCCCCCGGCGGCGGCCTGCGGATCGGCGCCGGCGTCCCCAACGCCGACCTCGCCGCCGACCGGCGGGTGCGCGAGCGGTACCCGGTGCTCGCCCAGGCACTGCTGGCCGCCGCCTCCGGGCAGCTGCGCAACCGCGCCACCACCGCCGGCAACCTGCTGCAGCGCACCCGGTGCGGCTACTTCACCGACGTCACCAGGCCCTGCAACAAGCGCGACCCCGGCAGCGGCTGCGGCGCCCTGCGCGGCCTGCACCGCAACCACGCCGTCCTGGGGCAGACGTTCGAGGGGCCGGGCACCTGCGTGGCCACCCAGCCCTCGGACATGGCGGTGGCGATGGTGGCCCTCGACGCCGTCGTCCAGGTGCTGGGTCCGGACGGCGCGCGCAGCATCCCCATCGGCGAGCTGCACCGACTGCCCGGCGACGACGCCTCCCGCGACACCACGCTGCGGCACGGCGAGCTGATCACCGCCGTCGACGTGCCGGCGCTGGGCATGCCGAGCCGCTACCGCAAGGTGCGCGACCGGGCCTCCTTCGCCTTCGCACTGGTCAGCGTGGCCGCGGCACTGCGCGTGGAGGACGGCGTCGTCGCCGACGTGCGGCTGGCCCTCGGCGGGGTCGCGCACAAGCCGTGGCGGGCGACCGCGGCCGAGGAGGCGCTGCGCGGGCGGTCGGCCACCGAGGAGTCGTTCGCCGCGGCCGCCGACGCCGAGCTCGCCGCGGCCACCCCGCTGCCCGACAACGGCTACAAGGTGCCACTGGCACGCAACGTCGTCGTCCGCACCCTGCTCGACCTCACCGGAGGCACCGCATGACCACCGTCGACCGCGTCGTCGGGGCGGCTGTCGACCGCATCGACGGGCCGGCCAAGGTGCGCGGCACCGCGCCCTACGCCTACGAGCAGGACCCGGGCGAGCCGATCGCGCACGTCGCGCTGGTGCAGAGCACCGTGAACCGGGGCCGCATCACCCAGCTCGACCCCACCCGCGCCGAGGAGATGGCCGGCGTGCTCGCCGTCCTCACCCCGGCCAATGCGCCCCGGCTGTCCGGCGACCTCGCCTCCGACCTCCCGGTGCTGCAGTCCCTCGACGTGCACTACCAGGGGCAGGTGGTGGCGGTGGTCGTCGCCGAGACCTCGGAGGTCGCGAAGGCGGCGGTGGGGGAGGTGCACGTCGAGTACGCCGCGGAGCCGCCGGACGTGCGGCTGGCCGTGGACCGGCCGGACCTCTACGCGCCGGAGAAGCTCATGGCCGGCTACGCGACCGACTCGGTGATCGGCGACGTCGACGGCGCGCTCGCCGCCGCGGCCGTCACGGTCGACGCGACGTACGAGACGCCGACCCAGCACAACAACCCCATCGAGATGCACACCTCGATGGCCCGCTGGGACGGCGACCGGCTGACGATGTGGGACGCGAACCAGGGCCCGCACAACATCGTCGACGACCTGGTCGCCGGCTTCGGTCTCTCCGGTGGGGACCAGGTGCGGATCGTCTCGCCGTACGTCGGCGGCGCCTTCGGCGCCAAGGCGTTCACCCACCCCAACCAGATGGTGGCCGCGATGGCCGCGCGGGTCGTCGGGCGCACCGTCGTCCTGGAACTGACCCGGCAGCAGATGTTCAGCCTGGTCGGCCACCGGACGCCGACCATCCAGCGGGTCCGGCTGGGCGCGGACCCCGAGGGCCGGCTGACCGCGATCAGCCACGAGGTGGTCGAGCACACCTCGCGCATCAACGAGTTCGCCGAGCAGACGGCCACGCCCACGCGCGTCCTGTACGCCGCCCCGAACCGGCGGACGACGCACCGGCTGGCCCGGCTCGACGTCCCGCCGCCGACGATCATGCGGGCGCCGGGGGAGACCCCAGGCATGTACGCGCTGGAGTCGGCGATGGACGAGCTGGCGCACGAGCTCGGCATCGACCCGGTCGAGCTGCGCATCCGCAACGAGCCCCCGGAGGACCCCGAACGACACGTCCCGTGGTCGTCGCGCTCGCTGGTGCAGTGCCTGCGCACCGGCGCCGAACGGTTCGGCTGGGCCGGACGCGACCCCCGGCCCGGCGTCCGCCTCGACGGGCGGTGGCTGGTCGGCACCGGCGTCGCCGCGGCGACCTACCCCGCCCGGCGGCGCAAGGCCGACTGCCGCATCTCCGTCGACGGGCGCGGCCGGTACGTCGTCGAGATCGACGGCTCGGACATCGGCACCGGCGCGTGGACGGCGTTGACGCAGATCGCCGCCGACGCGCTCGGGGTGGGCCTGGGCGACGTCGAGCTGCGGATCGGCGACAGCCGGCTGCCCTTCGCCGGCGGCGCCGGCGGCTCCACGGGGCTTGCCTCGTGGGGGTCGGCGATCGTGCTCACCGCCCGCGACCTGCGCCGCCGGCTCGAGGAGTCCTACGGCGGCCAGCTGCCGCCGCACGGGGTCACCGTCGACGGCGGCGTCGCCGGCCCGTCACCGCACGCCGAGGAGCGGTCGATGCACGCCTTCGGCGCGCACTTCGTGGAGGTGCGGGTCGACGCCGACACCGGCGAGGTACGGGTGCCGAGGGCGACGAGCGTGTACGCGGCCGGCACGATCGTCAACGCCAAGACGGCCCGCTCCCAGTTCCTCGGGGGCTTCTGCATGGGCCTGTCGATGGCGCTGCACGAGGAGTCGGTGCAGGACGAGGTGTTCGGCCACTACGCCAACCACGACCTCGCCGAGTACCACGTGGCCACCAACGCCGACATCGGCGAGGTCGACATCTCCTGGCTCGACGAGGACGACCCGTACGTCAACGAGCTCGGGCTCAAGGGGATCGGCGAGATCGGCATCACCGGCGCCGCGGCCGCCGTCGCCAACGGCTACTGGCACGCCACCGGCCGGCGGGTCCGTGACCTGCCGATCACACCGGACAAGTACTTCCGGCCGTAGCGGAGCGGGAGGGACGCCGGTCCCGCCTCCTCCCCCTCCGACAGACTGGCCGGCGTGCTGCCACCACCGGGGACGCCGGGCACCGACCTCCCGGTCCGCGCGGTGCTGCCCGTCCTGGACGCCGCGCTGACCGGCGCCGGCAGCGCGGTGCTGGTGGCGCCGCCCGGCACCGGGAAGACGACCCTGGTCCCGCTCGCGCTGGCCGGGGTGCTGCCGGGTCGGGTGCTGGTGGCCGAGCCGCGCCGGGTCGCCACCCGCGCCGCCGCCCGCCGCATGGCGGCGCTGCTGGGGGAGCCGGTGGGCCGCTCGGTCGGGTACAGCGTCCGCGGCGACAGCCGGCGCAGCGAGGACACCCGCGTCGAGGTGGTCACCACCGGGCTCCTGGTCCGCCGGCTGCAGGCCGACCCCGAGTTGTCCGGCGTGGCCGCCGTCGTCCTCGACGAGTGCCACGAGCGGCACCTGGACACCGACCTGGCGCTGGCCTTCACCCTCGACGCGCGGGCCGCGCTGCGCCCGGACCTGCGGCTGCTGGCGATGTCGGCGACCGCGCAGGCCGGCCGGCTGGCCCTCCTGCTGGGCGGCGCGGACCCGGCGCCGGTGGTGGAGGCCACCGGCACGCTGCACGACGTCGCGACGGTGTGGTGCCCGCCCGAGCCGGCGGTGGCGCCCCCGCACGGCAGCCGGGTCGACCCCCGGCTGCTCGACGCCGTCGCCGCCACCACCCGGCGGGCGCTGGCCGAGACCACCGGTGACGTGCTGGTCTTCCTGCCCGGCGCCGCCGAGATCGCCGGTGTCACCGGTCGGCTGGGCGGGGTGGACGCCGACGTCCGGCCCCTCCACGGCCGGCTGCCCGCCGCCGACCAGGACGCCGCGCTGACCGCCGGCCCCCGGCGGCGCGTGGTGCTGGCGACCGACGTCGCCGAGACGAGCCTGACCGTCCCCGGGGTGCGGGCCGTCGTCGACGCCGGGCTGGCCCGGGTGCCGCGCTTCGACGTGTCCCGCGGCCTCGGCGCGCTCGCCACGGTGCGGGTGTCGCGCTCCGCGGCCGTCCAGCGCGCGGGGCGGGCCGGGCGCGAGGGGCCGGGGCGGGTGTACCGGCTGTGGCCGGAGGCGGAGCACGCGCGGCTGCCGGCCGCGCCGGAGCCGGAGATCGCCGTCGCCGACCTGACCGGCCTGGCACTGGAACTCGCCTGCTGGGGCGCGCCCGAGGGCACCGGCCTCGCCCTGCCCGACCCGCCGCCGGCCGCCGCGTTCGCCGTCGCCCGGGCCGCGCTGCACGACCTCGGCGCGGTGGACGACGCCGGCCGGGTGACCGCCCGCGGCCGGTCGCTCACCGCCGTCGGGGCGCACCCGCGCCTGGCCCGGGCGCTGCTCGACGGCGCCCCGCTGGTGGGTGCCCGCCGCGCCGCGGAGGTGGTGGCGCTGCTGTCGGCGGACCTCCCGGCCGGCTCCGACGACCTGGTCGCCGAGTGGCGGGGACTGCGCGGGGGCCGGGGCGGGGCGGCGGCCCGCTGGCGCGAGGAGACCGCCCGGCTGGTCCGTGCCGTCGCGCCGGCCCGGGACCCCGGTCTGCCCGACGACGTCGCCGCCGGCCTGGTGGTGGGCCTCGCCCACCCGGAGTGGCTGGCCCGCCGCCGTCCCGGGACCGGACGCACCTACCTGCTGGCGGCGGGCACCGGCGCGGAGCTGGCGCCGGGCACGGCGCTGTCCGGGGCGCCCTGGCTGGCGGTGGCCGCCGCGGACCGGCAGCCGGGCCGGCGGGACGCGCGGGTGCGCTCGGCCGTGGCGGTCGACGAGGCCACCGCCCGGGAGATCGGTGCCGTGAGCGACGGGCCGGAGGTGACCTGGCGGGACGGCGGCGTGGTCGCGGCCCGCGTCGAGCGACTGGGCGCGATCGTGCTCGCCGAGCGACCGCTCCCGGACCCGGACCCTGCCGCGGTCGCCGCCGCCCTCGCCGAGGGGCTGCGCCGCGAGGGGCTCGCCGTGCTCCGCTGGACGCCGGCCGCGACGGCGCTGCGCGCACGGCTGGCCGCCGCGCACGCCGGTCTCGGGGAACCCTGGCCCGCGGTGGACGACGACGCGCTGCGGACCGCCCTCGCCGGGACCCCCGCCCTCACCGTCGCCCGCGGCCGCGCCGACCTGACCCGGATCGACGTCGCCGAGGCGTTGCGGGCGCTGGTGCCGTGGCAGCTGGCCGGGCGGCTCGACGAGCTGGTGCCCGAGCGGGTGGAGGTCCCGACCGGGTCGCGGGTGCGGGTGGACTACACCGATCTCGAGGTGCCCACGCTGTCGGTCCGGGTGCAGGAGGTCTTCGGCTGGGCCGCCGCTCCGGTGGTGGCCGGCCGTCCGCTGCGGCTGCAGCTGCTCTCCCCGGCGAACCGGGTGGTGGCCACCACCGCCGACCTGGCCGGCTTCTGGGTCACCGGCTACCCCGCCGTCCGCGCCGAGCTGCGCGGCCGGTACCCGCGGCACCCCTGGCCGGAGGACCCCACGACGGCCACGCCCACCCGCCGGGCCCGGCCCCGCGGGTGAGAGGAGCACCCGTGCGTCCGCCCCGGGTGGAGGGTCAGCGCGGGCCGAGGTGACGCAGCAGCGTCTCGCCGAGGTCGCGCATCGCCGCGACCTGCTCGGGGGTGAGCTGGTCGAACAGGTGGGTGCGCACACCCTCGACGTGCACCGGCGCGGCGGCCTCCAACGCGGCGAACCCCTCGTCGGTGAGGACGGCGAGCTGGCCACGCCCGTCCTCCGGGCAGACCTGCCGGCGCACCCAGCCCCGCTCCTCCAGTCGCGAGACCGCGTGGGAGAGCCGGCTGCGGGAGGACAGGCAGGTGTCGGCGAGCTCGCTCATCCGCATGCGCCGCTCGGGGGCCTCCGACAGCGCCACGAGGATCTCGTAGTAGGCGTGGGAGATGCCGGTCGCGTGGGTGAGCTCCCGGTCGAGCCGGTCCTGCAGCAGCTGGGAGCTGTACAGCCACGCGCGCCAGGCCCGCTGCTCGTCCGCGTCGAGCCAGCGGGGCTCCCCGGCGGGACGACCGGACCCGGGGGCGGCGTCCCGGGGAGCCGGGTCCACGGGGGGGACGGACACGTGCGCGGTCATGCCTCCAGGGTACTGGCGGAATAGATGACCCCTCAACTATGCTGGCGTCCAGCAGAAGGTCAAACGCTCAACCAGTTCTCGGAGGCACACCATGACCAGCACCGCCGTCCAGATCCCCGGCTACGTCGTCGGCACCTGGGACATCGACGCCAGCCACTCGACGGTCGGCTTCTCCGTCCGTCACATGATGGTCAGCAAGGTCCGCGGCTACTTCCGCGAGTTCTCCGGCGAGATCGTCACCGCCGAGGACCCGGCGCAGTCCAGCGTCACCGCGCGGATCGACATGGACTCGATCGACACCCGTCAGGAGCAGCGCGACGCGCACATCCGCTCCGCCGACTTCTTCGACGTGGGCAACCACACCGAGATGACCTTCCGCTCGACCGAGGTCCGCACCGACGGTGCCGACTGGACGGTCGTCGGCGACCTGACCATCAAGGGCATCACCAAGCCGGTCGAGCTGGAGCTCGAGCTCAACGGCTTCGGGCCGGACGCCTACGGCGGCACCCGCGCCGGCTTCAGCGCCAAGACCGAGATCTCCCGCAAGGAGTACGGCGTCGACATCGACATGCCGATGGACGGCGGCGGCGTCGTCGTCGGTGACAAGATCACCGTCGAGCTCGAGATCGAGGCCGTGCTCCGCACCGCCTGAGTCGGCTTCCCGTACCCCCGCCGCCCGCGGGCTCGCGGCGGCTCCAGGGGGACGGCTCCGAGGGCCCCGGGCACCCGCCCGGGGCCCTCGTCGTGTCCCGGGTCCGGCGCGCTCGGCGCTGCGGCAGGATCCCCGGTCCCGGAGGGGGTCGGACCGAGGGGCGGGGCCGGGGGAGGGGAGGGGGACACTGGTCGGCATGTCGACCTCCACCCTCACCCGCGTGCAGACCCGCTTCCCGTCCGCCGTCCTGGTCGCCGTCGGCCTGGCCGCCGGCTTCGGCATCGCGCAGGGCACCGGGGTCCGCGCCCTCGGCGGTGCGGTGTTCGCCCTCGGCGGGCTCGCGGCGGCGTGGTTGTGGGTGCAGCGGCGGGGCTGGGCGGTCGCCCTCGGCCTGGGCGCGCTCTACGTCGGCGCCTTCGTGCTCGCCCACGTGCTGGCGCTGGGCGTCGGGATGGCGGCCTGGCTGGCGGTGAGTCTGGTCACCATCGCCGCCGCAGGGGTGACGTTCGCGGTGGCCGACCGCCCGCGGCCGGAGGTCGAGGCGCGCTGAGCGCCTAGCATGGGAAGGTCGCCGGGCCGGCGGCCGTTACCCCTGGTGTCTGGGCGCGTGGACGCGCCGACCCCCTGAACTCCCTGAGGTGCCTCTCCGCATGCCCACCCGCGACGACCTGCGCAACGTGGCGATCATCGCCCACGTCGACCACGGCAAGACCACCCTGGTCGACGCCCTCCTCCGCCAGGCGGGCGCCCTCGGGCGCGCCAAGGGCGAGGGGACGGACAACGACTCCACGCAGGACCGCGTCATGGACTCGATGGACCTCGAGCGTGAGCGCGGCATCACCATCCTCGCGAAGAACACCGCCATCCACCTGGCCGACGACAAGGGCAACCCCGTCGTCGTCAACATCGTCGACACCCCCGGCCACGCCGACTTCGGCGGCGAGGTCGAGCGCGGCCTGTCGATGGTCGACGGCGTCGTCCTGCTCGTGGACTCCTCCGAGGGCCCGCTGCCGCAGACCCGGTTCGTCCTGCGCAAGGCGCTGGGCAAGGGGATGCCGGTCATCCTCGTGGTCAACAAGACCGACCGCTCCGACGCCCGCATCGGCGAGGTCGTCGACGAGACCTACGAGCTGTTCATGGAGCTGCTCGAGGACAACGGCCTGGACACCGACGCGCTCGAGTTCCCGATCGTCTACTGCAACGGCAAGGCGGGGAAGGCGTCGCTGAACCGCCCGGCCGACGGTACCGACCCCGACAACCCCGACCTCGGGCCGCTGGTGAAGACGCTGCTGGACACCATCCCGGCGCCCACCTACGACGCCGAGGAGCCCCTGCGCGCGCAGGTCACCAACCTCGACGCCTCCCCGTTCCTCGGCCGGCTGGCGCTGCTGCGCATCCACTCCGGTGAGATGAAGCGCGGCCAGCAGGTCGCCTGGTGCCGCACCGACGGGTCGGTCAAGAACGTCAAGATCACCGAGCTGCTCGTGACCGAGGGGCTCACCCGCACCCAGGCCGAGAGCGCCGGCCCGGGCGACCTCGTCGCCATCGCCGGCATCGAGGACATCATGATCGGCGACACCCTCGCCGACCCGAACGACCCGCGTCCGCTGCCGCCGCTGACCGTCGACGAGCCGTCGATCTCGATCACCATCGGGATCAACACCTCGCCGATCTCGGGCAAGTCGGGCAAGAAGCTCACCGCCCGGCTGATCAAGAACCGCCTCGACCAGGAGCTGGTCGGCAACGTCTCCGTGCGCATGCTGCCCACCGAGCGTCCCGACACCTGGGAGATGCAGGGCCGCGGCGAGCTGGCGCTGGCCATCCTCGTCGAGCAGCTGCGCCGCGAGGAGTTCGAGCTCACCGTCGGCCGCCCGCAGGTGGTCACCAGGGAGATCGACGGGACGCTGCACGAGCCGGTCGAGCGGGTCACCATCGACACCCCCGGCGAGTACGTCGGCACCCTGACCCAGGCGCTGGCGTCCCGTCGCGGGCGCATGGAGAACCTGGTGCACCACGACACCGGGTGGGCGCGGATGGAGTACGTCGTCCCCTCGCGCGGCCTCATCGGGTTCCGCACCGAGTTCCTCACCGAGACCCGCGGCACCGGCGTCCTCAACCACAACCTCGAGGGCTACGAGCCGTGGCTGGGCGACATGCGCGCCCGTCCGACCGGCTCGCTGGTGGCCGACCGCCAGGGCGTGGCGACGTCGTACGCGATGTTCTCGCTGCAGGAGCGCGGCCAGCTCATGGTCGCCCCGGGCACCGAGGTCTACGAGGGCATGATCGTCGGCGAGAACTCCCGCCCCGACGACATGGACGTCAACATCACCAAGGAGAAGAAGCTCACCAACATGCGGTCCTCGACCGCTGAGGAGCTCGAGCGGCTCATCCCGCCGCGGATCCTGAACCTCGAGCAGGCGCTGGAGTTCTGTGCCGAGGACGAGTGCGTCGAGGTCACCCCGGCAGCCGTGCGGGTCCGCAAGGTCATCCTGGACCAGAACGAGCGCGGCAAGGCCAAGAACCGCAAGCCGAAGGCCTGAGACAGGGCCCCTCCTCCTTCCCGCTCGCAGGCGCGCGGTGAGGCACTCGGACGGGGTCGCACGGCCGAGCGAGCAGTCGTGGTCGCGACACGTGCGCGACACGCCGTACCCAGCGGCGACGACTGCCCGCTCGGCCGTTCGCGTCCCCGGGGCGGCGTTGACACCCCTCCGGCGCGCTCCCTAGCGTTCCTGATCGTCCTCGGACCGCTTCTCGGGGCACCGCCCCCACATCCCCGTCTCCAGGTTCGCGCGGTGCCCCCTCCGCCGCGCGACGACGCCGGTGGACCGCCACGGACATCGGAGTCCCCATGCCTGGACGCCCGCCCGCCACCCTCCCGCCGCGCACCGTCACTCCGCCGGGACGACGCCGCAGGGCCCTCGTCGCCGTCGTGGGCGCCGGACTGGTCGCCGGCGGCCTCACCGCCACCCCGGCCGGCGCCACCGGCGGGGGCGGTGCCAGCACGTCCGTCGAGCCCTTCGGCACCACGCCCGACGGCACCGCCGTGGAGCGCTGGACGCTCACCAACGGGGACATGACCGTCCGCGTGCTCACCTTCGGCGGTGTCATCCAGACGCTGGAGGTGCCCGACGCCGACGGCCGGGTCGAGAACGTCGTCCTCGGCTTCCAGGACCTGGCCGGCTACGTCAGCGACGAGGACCCCTACTTCGGCTCCCTCATCGGCCGCTACGGCAACCGCATCGCCGGCGGCAGCTTCACCCTCGACGGCACCACCTACCAGCTGCCGCTCAACGACGGCCCCAACACCCTGCACGGCGGGCCGACCGGCTTCGACGACCGGGTGTGGGAGGCCACCGACGTCGGCGACGACGCCGTGGCCGCCCTGCGACTGCGCCTGGTCAGCGCCGACGGCGACCAGGGCTTCCCCGGCACCCTCACCACGACCGTCACCTACAGCTTGGACGACGAGTCGCGGCTGACCGTCCACTACGAGGCCACCACCGACGCGCCGACCGTCGTCAACCTCACCCAGCACACGTACTGGAACCTGGCGGGGGAGGGTTCCGGGTCGATCTACGGCCACGAGCTGCAGATCGACGCCAGCGGCTACACCCCGGTCGACGCGACGCTCATCCCGACCGGCGAGATCGCCGCGGTGGAGGGCACCCCGTTCGACTTCCGCGAGCCCACCGCGATCGGCGCGCGGATCCGGGAGGACGACCAGCAGCTGCTGTACGGGCAGGGCTACGACCACAACTGGGCCCTGGACCGCGAGGACGACGGCGCCCGCGAGGGCTCGGACCGCGAGGACGCCCTCGAGCAGGCGGCCGTGCTGCGCGACCCGGCCAGTGGCCGCACCCTGACCATCTCCACGACCGAGCCGGGCCTGCAGTTCTACTCGGGCAACTTCCTCGACGGCACGCTGGTGGGCACCGGCAGCACCGTCTACCGCCAGGGTGACGGCCTGGCGCTGGAGACCCAGCACTTCCCCGACTCGCCGAACCAGCCGCAGTTCCCGTCCACGGAGCTGCGCCCGGGCGAGACCTACGACAGCACCACGGTGTTCGACCTGTCCTCCTGAGGACCGGGCACGTCCGCGGATGTGCGGGGTGCACGTCCGCGGACGTGGACGTCAGGCGGGGTGTCGTGATCGGTTCGTGACGAGCCGTGATGGCGGGCCGGGGCGCGCCGACCCGCCCAGCCGACGTGCCACGGGGCGCGCCCACCTCCTCTCCTACGGTCTCCTCGGGCCCGTGTGTCGAGGGGCCGGGGCGACGAGGAGAGGCAGGCGGAACGCTGATGAGGACCACCCTGCAGACGCTGGCAGCCGAGGGGCACCGCGGCGGGATCGACGTCCGGGTGAGCCTGCGCAGCGACGCCGGGTCGGGGGAGCACTCCTTCGACGGCGCCTGGTTCCCCCGCAGCCGCGACCTCGCCGTCGAGCTGCCCGAGCTGGTCGCGGCCCTGGACAAGCGGGGCGTGCGCGTCGAGCGGTTCACCTACCCGCTGGAGGCCTGGTCGCCGGCGCCGCGCAAGGTCGTCGTCGGGGGCCGGGTGGTGCGCACCGGCGGCTTCCGCAGCATGGACCCCGGTGTGGTCTGCCTGACCTGGGACGGCGGCACCCGGCGGGCCGACCTCCTCGTCGTCCCGCCGGAGACCGACGTCATCACCGGCGCGCGGGCGCTGCGGCTGTGCACCCGCCGCGGCCTGCCGCGCTCGCCGCAGATGGTGCTGGCCGCCGCTCGCTCCACGCCCCTGCCGCAGGTGCCGGGCCTGCCCTACACCCGGGCGGTCTGACGAGGCCACTCCGGACGCGGAGGGGAGCTCCCGCACCGCCGGCCCCGTCCGGGGCTCCCCGCCGGTCTCGAGGCGGCCCCGCTGGTGGCCCGGTGACCCCGGGACGGCGAGAGGCCCCGCCCGGCAGTGCCGGACGGGGCCTTTCGGGGTCCTGCTTCAGTCGCGCGGTGCGCTGGGCCGGCCGGCCGTGACGTCGCGGGCGAGGTCCGCGGCGTCGGCGGCGTCCGCCGGCAGGTCGATCTCGTCGTGCACGTGCACCGCCTCCGCGGCCAGCGCGTCGGCCGACTCCAGCGCGCGGTCCTTGCGGTACTCGCGGAAGGAGTGCACGACGGCCGCGGCCCAGATGGCGTAGAGCAGCGCGTAGACGGCGTAGCGGACCGGGTCCGAGGCGTCGATCCAGTCGCTGCGCAGCAGCGTGCGGGTGTTGGTCAGCACGATCACGCCGCCGACCAGCGAGCCGAGCATCCGCGGCGGCACGTGGCGCACCAGCCAGGCCGCCAGGGGGGCGGCGATGAGACCACCGATGAGCAGGGCGAGCACCCAGGCGGCGTCGATGCCCTGCGAGCCCAGCGCGAAGAGGAAGCCGAGGCTGGCGGCCAGGGCGACGAGGAACTCCGAGGTGTCGATCGAGCCGATCACCTTGCGCGGCTCCATGCGGCCGCTGGCGAGGATGGCCGGCGTGCCGACCGGGCCCCAGCCGCCGCCGCCGGTGGCGTCGACGAAGCCGGCCACCAGGCCCAGCGGGCCGAGGAAGCGCTTGCGCATCGGCTTGCCGAGGTGGCGGCGGTCGACGCCGCGCAGGGTGAAGCGGACCAGCAGGTAGATGCCGAGCGCCAGCAGGATCAGCGACATCACCGGGGCCGCGACCTCGGTGGAGAGGGCGGACAGCACCGTCGCGCCGAGGAAGGCGCCCAGGGCGCCGGGGACGCCGATCTTGGCGACGACCTTCCAGTCGACGTTGCCGAACTTCCAGTGCGAGAGACCGGACGCCAGCGTCGTCCCGATCTCGGCGAGGTGGATGGTGGCCGACGCGGCCGCCGGGTTGGTGCCGATGGCGAGCAGCAGGGTGGTGGACGTGACGCCGTAGGCCATGCCCAGGCTGCCGTCCACGAGTTGGGCACCGAGGCCCACGAGGGCGAGCAGGGTGAGGGTCTTCACGGGGACTCCGGATCCGGGGAGGTCCGCGGGCGCGCAGCAGGGCGCGGCACGACGCGGGACGAGCGTGGAGGGGGTGCGCGGGAGCGCCGGTCGTCAGCAGCCCGGACAGCGGGCGGTGCAGACGCGCAGCAGGTCGACGTGGATCCGCCCCACCAGGAGCACCGTCGTCGCCGCCACGAGGGATATGTCTACCAGATCGATCGGGATATGCGAACGCGGGTCCCACGGTGCGGGATCACGCCCGCAGGACGTCCGCGCGGACCGTCGCCAGGGACACCGCGGCGCCCAGCACGAAGAGCCCCGCGCAGGTCAGCATCGCGGTCGGGTACCCGGCGCCGAACACCTCCGGCCGGGCGTAGTCGGCTCCGGACAGCCCCACCGCGACCGGCAGGGTCGCGACGGCGAGCAGTTGCGCGGCCCGGGCCACGGCGTTGTTCACCCCGCTGGCCACCCCGGCCAGCGCGTCGGGAGCAGCGGCGAGCACGGTGGCGGTCAGCGGCGCGACCGTCGTGGCCATGCCCAGCCCCTGCAGCAGCGACCCCGGCAGCACCCCGGTCAGGTAGGGCGACCCGGCGTCCACGCCGGCCAGCCACGCCGTGCCCGCAGCGGTGAGCAGGGGCCCGACGGTCATCGGCAGACGTGGGCCGGTGCGCACGGCGAGGGACCCCGCGGCCGGCGACAGCAGCGTGATGAGCGCGATGGAGGGCAGCATGGCCGCACCGGCCGCGGACGCGTCGTAGCCGAGCACGGTCTGCAGCTGCAGCACGAGGAACAGCGACGAGCCGCCCAGCCCGCCGTACACGGCGAACGTGGCGAGGTTGGCCCCGGTGAACTGCCGCCGGGCGAACAGCGCCGGCGGCAGCAGCGGGTTCCGCGCCCGCCGCTCCCGCACGACGAAACCGGCGCCGGCGACCACCCCGAGGACGCCGGCGGTGACGACGTCGGGTCGTCCCGGGTCCTCGCCGGCGGCGATGAGCGCGTGGGTGACCGCGCCCAGGGCCAGGGCGCCGAGGGCGGCCCCGGGGACGTCGAAGCGGCCACGCCGGGTGTGGTCACGGCTCTCCGGCACGTGGCGTCCGGCCACGACGAGCACCACCGCGGCCACCGGCACGTTGAGCAGGAACACCAGCCGCCAGCTGGCCGAGTCGACCAGCAGGCCGCCCAGGAACGGGCCGACCAGCCCGGCGATCCCGGCGAACGCCGACCACAGCGCGATCGCCCGTGCCCGGTCGCCGGGGCGGAACGAGGCCTGGACCAGCGCCAGGCTGCCGGGGGCCAGCAGCGCGCCGCCGACGCCCTGCACCACCCGGGCGGCCACCAGCTGCCCCGGCGAGGCCGCCAGCCCGCACAGCAGGGACGCGGCGGCGAACCAGCCCACGCCCACCAGGAACACCCGCCGCCGGCCGTAGCGGTCCCCGAGCGCCCCGCCGAGCAGCACCAGCGCCGCCAGCGCCAGCGTGTACCCGCTGACGGTCCACTGCAGCCCGGCCAGCGAGGCGTCGAGCTCCGACCCGATCGCCGGGAGGGCGACGGTCACCGCGGTGCCGTCGAGGAACGCCATCCCCGAGGCGAGGACGGTGGCCAGCAGCAGCAGGCGGCCGCGCGCCGTCCCCAGTGCGACCGGCGCGGGCTGCGTGCCGGTCACCGCCCTCAGCCGACGACGAGGTGGGTGACGAAGTAGGCCACGGCGGCGACCGCCGCGGCGGCCGGCAGGGTGACCACCCACGCCACGACGATGTTGCCGGCCACCCCCCACCGGACGGCGGACAGCCGCCGGGTGGATCCGACCCCCATGATCGAGGTGGTCGTGATGTGCGTGGTGGAGACCGGGACGGCGAAGACCGTTGCGGTGGTGACCATGACGCTCGACGCCACCGTCTGGGCCGAGAAGCCGCCGGCGGGGGTGAGCTGGATGATCCGGCGTCCCATCGTGCGCATGATGCGGAACCCGCCGGCGTACGTGCCGGCGCTGATCGCGAGCGCGGCGGCCAGGACGACCCACAGCGGAACGGTGAAGTCGTCGATCTCGCCGGCGGTGAAGAGCGCCAGGGTGATGACACCCATGGTCTTCTGTGCGTCCTGCAGGCCGTGGCCGAGCGCCATGGTCGCGGAGCTGGCGATCTGCGCGTACCGGAAGCCGCGGTTGGCGCGGGTCACGTTGGCGCCGCGGAAGACCCACAGGATCGCCAGCATGAACAGGTAGCCCAGGCCGAAGCCCACCAGTGGCGAGACCACCATCGGGACGACGACCTTCTCGAAGACGCCGACCCACTGGACGGTGTGCGCCGCCGCCAGCGCGCCGCCCACCAGCCCGCCGATGAGCGCGTGGGAGGAGGACGACGGCAGGCCGAACCACCAGGTGATCATGTTCCACACGATCGCGCCGACCAGGGCGGCGAAGACGATCTCCAGGCCTCCGCTGCCCTCGGGCGGGTCGATGATCCCGGCCCCCACCGTCTTGGCCACCTCGGTGGAGAGCACCGCGCCGATCAGGTTCATCACCGCTGCCAGGGCCAGCGCCACCCGCGGGGTGAGGGCCTTGGTGGAGACCGCCACGGCGATGGCGTTCGCCGCGTCGTGGAAGCCGTTGGTGTAGTCGAAGGCCAGCGCGACCAGGATGATGACGATCAGGGCGACGAAGGCCGCGTCCATGCCGGGTCAGGACTCCTTGACGGTGATCGTCTCGACGACGTTCGCCACGTGCTCGAAGGCGTCGGCGGCCTCCTCGAGCTGGTCGGCCACCTCCTTGAGCTTCAGGATCTCCAGGGCGTCGAACTCGCCGCTGTAGAGCCGGGAGAGCAGCCGCCGGTAGAGCTTGTCCGCCTCGTTCTCGATGCGGTTGACCTCGATCCAGTACTCGGAGAGGTCCTTGAGCGTGCGCAGCCGTGGCATGGCCTCGGCGGTGGTCTGCGCGGCCCGCTGCAGCAGCGCCGTCTGCTGGCTCATCTCGGCCGGCAGCGTGCCCAGGCCGGTGAGGACCACCAGGTCGGCGGCGGCCTCGACGAAGTCCATGACGTCGTCGAGGTCACTGGCGAGGTTGTAGATGTCCTCGCGGTCGAACGGCGTCACGAAGCTGGAGTTCAGCTGCCGGAAGATCGCGTGGGTCGACTGGTCGCCGGCGTGCTCCAGCTCGCGCAGCCGTTCGGCGAGCTCCGGCCGGCGGGCGTGGTCGTGGATGAACTCGCTCAGGACGTCGGTGGCCGCCACCAGGTTCTGCGCCGAAGCGGTGAACAGCGGGTAGAAGCTGGAGTCCTTGGGCGTCAGGCTGAAGGGCACGCGTGGCTCCCGGTCGGTGGAGAGTGTCCGGTCGCCCGCCGCCTGGCAGCGGTCGCACGGCCGTCGGGCAGCATAGGTGCCCGTTCACGCGGGGTTCACCCGGGCGTCACCCGTGGGCGGCGTCGGCTTGCTCACTCCCGAGCGCGTCGACGAGGTCGGCGCGGGCCCGGGCGACCCGGGAACGGATGGTGCCGACCGGGCAGCCGGCGACCTCCGCGGCCTCGGCGTACGGCAGCCCCAGCAGCTGCGTCAGCACGAACGCCTCGCGACGGTCGGGGGCCAGCCGGGCCAGCAGGTCGTTGACGACGGCGCCCTCGCCCACCCGGTCGGCGGTGTCGGTCGTGTCCACGGTCTCCAGGTCGGCGTCGTCCCGGACGAGGGTGAGCCGCCGGCGCCTGCGGGACCGCACCGCGTCGGCGCAGACCCGTCGGGCGATCGACAGCAGCCACGTGCGCAGGGAGGACCGGCCCTCGAACCGGTGCAGGGCGCCGAAGGCCCGCAGGTAGGTCTCCTGGGTCAGGTCGTCGGCGGACTGCCGGTCACCGAGCGCCGCGCACAGCCGCCAGACGTCGGACTGCGTCGCGCGCACCAGCGCCGCGGCCGCGAGGGGGTCGCCGTCGACGGCGGCCACCGCCAGCCGGTCCAGTTCCTCCACGCCTGTCATCCTCCCGGGAGCCGCCGTCGGGGCCGATCCCGAAAGTGGGGGGAACCAACCGTGCCCCTGCGGCGACTACCCCATCATGCAGTGCACCCCGTACCGCGAGGCGCTCTCCGCCCGGCTGGACGGCGAGTCGCCCGGTGTGCCCGCCGCGGAGCTCGACGAGCACCTGGCGGGCTGCACCGGCTGCGCCCGGTGGGTCCGGCAGGCCGAGCTGGTCACCCGTCGCGCCCGCCTCGCGCCCGCCCCGCCCGTGCCCGACCTCACCGTCGCGGTCCTCGGGGCGCTGCCCCGGGAGCTCCCCGGCACCGCTTCGGCGGCCCGGGCCCGGCTGGCCGCCACCGCGCTGCGCCTGGCGCTGCTGGCCGTGGGCGTGGCGCAGGCGGTGGTCGCCTGGCCCGCCCTGTCCGCGGGCACCGCGGCCATGAGCGCACCGGTGCACATGGCGCACGAGACCGGCGCCTGGAACTTCGGCGTGGCGGCGGCCTTCATCGCCGTGGCCGCGGCGCCGCGGCTGGCGGCCGGCGCCCTGCCGTTCCTCGGCACCTTCGCCGCGCTGCTGCTCGCCCTCACCGTCGCCGACCTGCGGGCCGGGCACGTGCACGCCGACCGCGCCGTCGTCCACGTGCTGGTGCTGGTGGGGGTCGCCCTGGTCTTCACCGTCGCCTGGCGCGGGCGGCGCCGTCGCACCGTGCCCGCGGTCGCCCGCGAGCGGGTGCCGGCGTGACCGCGACCGCACGGCGCCGCACGCCGGCGGGGCTGCTGCTCCTCCTCGCGCTGGTCGTGGCCTGGCTGGGCGCGGGCGTGCTCACCGCGTCGCCCGCCGCCGCGCACGCGGAACTGGTCGCCACCGCCCCGGGGGAGGGTGCGCGGCTCGAGCAGGCGCCCGCCGAGGTGACGCTGACCTTCACCGAGGGCGTGTCCCTCGGCGCCGGGTACGCCCGGGTGCTCGACGCGGCGGGGGAGCGCGTCGACGCCGGCGCCGCGACCGTCGAGGGGAACGCGGTCGTCGTCCCCCTGCGCAGCGGCCTGGGCGACGACGGCTACCTGGTCACCTACCGGGTGGTGTCGGCGGACTCCCACCCGATCTCGGGGGCCTTCTCCTTCGTCGTCGGCGACGGTGAGCTCCTCGCGGCCGGTGTCGACGCCGCGGGCCCCGGCACCGACCCGGTGGTCGCCGTCCTGCTGCCGCTGGCCCGCTGGCTGGGCTACGCGGGGCTGGCCCTCGGCCTCGGCGTGCCCGTCCTCCTCCTGGCCGGCTGGCCGGCGGGCTGGGCGTCGCCCCGCCTGCGCGGGCTGGTCACCCGGGGCCTGGCGGCGGTCGCCGTGGGGGCCTGTGCGAGCTTCCTGCTGCAGGGGCCCTACTCGGCCGGCAGCGGCGTGCGCTCGGTGGCCGAACCGGCGCTGCTGGGCGCCACCGCGTCGTCGGCCAACGGCGCCACCCTGCTGGTCCGCGCCGCGCTCGCCGTCGCGCTGCTGGTGCTCCTGCGGCAGGTGTGGCGGCGCGGGGTTCCGCCGGCGCCCGCGGTGCTGGCCGGTGGCGGGGTCCTGGCGGCCGGTCTGGTGATCGCCACCGCGGCCGTCGGGCACCCGGTGGCCGGTGCCTGGCCGGTCCTGGCGGTGGCGGCCGCCGCGGTGCACGTCGCGGCGATGGCGGTGTGGCTCGGCGGCCTGGTGGGCCTGCTCGCCGGCGTCCTGCGGGAGGACGCCCCGCCGGCCGACCTCGCCGCCGCACTGCCGCCGTTCTCGCGCCTCGCCGCGGGCTCGGTGACCGCGCTGGTGGTCACCGGGGTCGTCCAGGGCGTCCGCGAGGTGGGCTCGCCCGTCGCCCTGGTGACGACCACCTACGGCTGGGTCCTGCTGGCCAAGCTGGCCCTGGTGCTGCTCCTGCTGGCGGCCGCCGGCATCTCCCGCGTCTGGGTGCAGCAGCACCTCGGGATCAGCCGGCCGCGCCCCGCGGGGCGGCGCCGGGTGACCGCGCACGCCTTCGCCGCCGGCGGCGAGGGCGCCGCCGCCCACCCGACCGTCGAGACGGCGGCCGGTGCCCGCGCCGAGGTGCAGGCCCGTGCGGCGGCGGCCGAGCGGGCCTCCCTGCGCCGCTCGGTGCTGGCCGAGCTGGTCATCGCCCTGGTCGTCGTCGGCCTGTCGTCGGTGCTGGTCGGCACCCCGCCGGCCCGCGCCGAGGTGAGCCGCCCCGTGGACGTGACCCTGCCGCTGGAGTCGGCGGCGGGCACCGACGGGAGCGTGCAGGTGTCGGTCGACCCGGCGACGGCCGGGCCCAACACGCTGCACGTCTACTACTTCGACGAGACCGGCCGGCTGGCCCAGCCGGTCGACATCCGCGTGGCGCTCACCGAGCCCAGCCAGGAGATCGGCCCGGTCGACGTCGAGCTGCAGCCGGCCGGCCCGGGGCACTACGTCGGCGACGGGATGACCATCCCCGGCGCCGGCACCTGGACCCTCGCGGTGACGATCCGGGTCGACGAGTTCACCGCCAGCAGCGCGACCACCACCCTCGCCGTCCGCTGACCCGCTCCATCCACCGATCCGACTGGAGAACCGTGTCCACCACCCTGCCCCGCCCGATCGCGCGCCTCGGCGTGGTCGCCGTGGCCGTGCTCGTCGCCCTGGCCGCCGCCGTCGCCGGCGCCGGCACCGCCTCGGCCCACGTCACCGTGTCCTCCGCGGACGGAGCCCCCGGTGGCTTCGGCAAGCTGGTCTTCCGCGTGCCCAACGAGAGCGACACCGCCAGCACCGTCGCCCTGCGCATCTCCATCCCGGAGGAGGCGGCGATGGCCTCCCTGCGGACCCAGCCCCTGCCCGGCTGGACGGTCACCCTCACCCGGTCGGACCTCGCGACGCCGCTGGAGAACCACGGTCAGCAGGTGACCTCGTACGTGTCGGTCGTCGAGTTCCGGGCGGCGGACGGCGTCGGCATCCGGCCGGGCGAGTTCCAGGAGTTCGCCCTCTCCGGCGGGCCGTTCCCGGAGGCCGACGCGGTCAGCTTCCCGGCGGTGCAGACCTACAGCGACGGCACCGAGTCCGCCTGGATCGAGCCGACCGTCGACGGCCAGCCCGAGCCCCAGCGTCCGGCGCCGGTGCTGACGCTGGCCGCGTCCTCCACGTCCGGGGGCCACGCGGCCGACCAGGTCGCCACCGACACCGCCGCCTCCACCGAGGCCGCCGGCGACGAGGGCTCCGGCACGGGCACCGTCGCTCTCGTCCTCTCTGTGGTGGCCCTGCTGCTGGGGATCGGCGGCGTCGTCCTCGGGTGGCGGGCCGGCCGTCGTACCGTGTCCTCGTGAGTCCGCACCGCCGCAGCCGTCTGGTCGCCCTGGTCGCCTCGGCCGGGATCCTCCTGACCGGCTGCGGCGGTGGTGCGGCCGCCGAGGGCGGTGGTGAGCACGACCACTCGGGTGGCGCCGCCGTCGTCGAGGGGCCCGAGGACCGCTTCGCCGGCGTCGACCTGCCCGACCCGTACCAGCGGCCGTCGTTCACCCTCACCGACACCAGCGGGGCGGCCTACGACTTCGCCGCCGCCACCGCCGGCACGCCGACGCTGCTGTTCTTCGGCTACACCAACTGCCCCGACATCTGCCCGACGACGATGGCCGACGTCGCCGTCGCACTCCGGGGCGTGGACCCGGCGCTGGCCGAGCAGGTGCAGGTGGTCTTCGTCACCACCGACCCGGCGTTCGACACCCCGGAGGTCCTCGCCGAGTACCTGCGCCGCTTCGACGCCGACCTGCCCAACCGCTTCGTCGGCCTGACCGGCGAGCAGGCCGCGATCGACCAGGCGCAACTGGCCGCCGGCGTGCCGCTGGCCGAGGACTCCGGCCGGCTGCACTCCTCGCTGCTGCTGCTGTACGGAGCCGACGACCTCGCGCACGTCGCGTTCAACGGCGGGAACACCAGCCGCGACATCGCCGGTGACCTCAGCCTGGTGACCGGGGCGTGATCCGGCGGTCCCCCGCCCGCCTGCTCGTCGTCGTCCTCGGGGTGCTGGCGACCCTGCTGGTCGCCGGGCCGGCCGTGGCACACGTCGGCGGCGGCGCCGCGGGCAGTGACTTCGACGGCCGGGTGCTCACGGTGCAGCCGGAGATGCCCGGTGTCTCGGTGCGGGTGCTGTCCTTCGGCGACGAGTTCGAGGTGGTCAACGGCACCGCCGCCGACGTCGAGGTGCCCGGCTACTCCGACGAGCCCTACCTGCGGATCGGCCCGGACGGCGTCTGGCGCAACGCCAACAGCCCGGCCACCTACATCAACCTGGACCGCTACGGGCGGACGACGCTGCCGGCGAACGCCGACCCGGCCGCCGAACCCGAGTGGGTCCGGGTCTCGACCGAGCCCCGGTACGTGTGGCATGACCACCGCACGCACTGGATGAGCGAGGACCTCCTGCCACCGGCCGTGGCGGCCGACCCGACCCGCGAGCACCTGGTGTCGGAGTGGCTCGTGCCGATGTCCCACGACGGCAGCGAGGTGCAGGTGCGCGGTGAGCTCACCTGGAGCCCGCCGCCCTCGCCGTGGGTGGTCTGGCCGCTGTACGCGGCCCTCGCGCTGACCGCCGTCGCCGCCGGGGTGATCGCCCGCGGGCCGCGTCCGCTGGGTGCCCTGCTGTTGCTCGGCGGCGCCGCCGCGCTGTGGCACGCGCTGGCCACCCCGGAGCCCCCCGCGAGCGTCTCTTCCCACGCCGGCGCCATCGCCTCGGCGCTGCTGCCCGGCCTGACCGCCGCCGGGGTCGCCGTCCTGGGCTTCGGGGCCTCCCGCCGCGGGCGCGGGGCGATGACCGGGCTGCTCGCCGTCGTCCTGGGCTGGCTGCTGCTGGTCCAGGGCCTGCCCGACGTCGACGTCCTGTGGACCGCGCACGTGCTCACGGCCGGCCCGGCGCTGCCGGCCCGGGCCGCGGTCGCCGTGCTGGTGGCGCTCGGCGTCGGGTGCGTGGTGGGCGGCGTCGTCGCCGTCCGCCGCTTCCGGGAGGCCGAGGGGCCGCGCCGGGCCGGGGACCGCGTCGGCGAGCCGCTGCCGGTCGGCTGAACCGGCAGCGGCTCGCGGGACGGGTCCTCCTACAGGTCGCCGCCGGGCACGGGGTGCAGGTGGGACCGGGCGGAGAACAACTCGTTGGCCCGCTCCAGGTCGGCCTCGAAGTCGACCTCCACGGCCGAGAACCGGGAGATGTCGATCGGCGTGAAGCGCAGCCCCTCGCCGAGGATCGCCGTCTCGATGCCGCGCTCGAAGTAGTCCTGGTCGGCGCAGGCGGCCAGGTGCTCCACGAGGACGGGCTTGTCCGCCGACGACACGTAGTTGATGCCCACCGCCTCGCCGAGGCCGCCGACGACGGTCTTGGACAGCTCGGCGATGTACCCCTCGGCGTCGAGGGTGTACTTGACCTCCTCGTCGGCCACGCTGGAGGTGTCGACGCAGACGAAGCTCTCGTCGGCCCGCAGGGCCGGCAGGGCCGCCTCGAGCACCGCGGGGTCGAACACGACGTCCCCGTTGAGCCAGAGGACGCCGCCGTCGCGGGTCGCCCGGAGCGCGCGCAGCAGGCTCTGCGAGGTGTTGGTGACGGCGTAGTCGGGGTTGTAGGCGAACCGCACGTCCGGTACGGCCGCCATGACGCGCTTCGCCTTGAACCCGACGACGACGGTCACGTCGACCGACGGCCCGAGGACGGCGCGCAGGCCGTCGAGCTGGCGCTGCATGATGCTGCGCCCGTCGTGCAGCGGCGTGAGCGGCTTGGGCCAGGGGCGCCCCAGGCGGGTCCCCATGCCGGCGGCCAGGATCACGACCTGGACCGGTGTGGGCACGGGCTCCGGGGCCGGCAGCGTGGGCAGTGTGCCGGTCAGGCCCAGGTGTGCGGTCGTGGCGCGGTCAGCGAGCACTGTCGTCCCCTCCTCGGGTGGTGGTGGTGGTGGTTGCGGACGGATCGGACGGGAAGAGCAGGTCGAGGACGCGCTCGGTGGCGTGCCCGTCCTCGAGGTGGCAGAAGGTCTCGCGGAAGCGGGCGTAGCGCTCCGCGTGGGCGGCGGCGACCGCGTCGAGGTCGGCGACGGCGTCGACCAGGTCCTTGCTCGTCGACAGCAGCGGTCCCGGGGCGACGTCCTCGAGGTCGAAGTAGAAACCGCGCAGCTCGTCGCGGAAGTACTCCAGGTCGTAGGTGTAGAAGAGCATCGGCTTGCCGGTGATGGCGAAGTCGAACATGGTCGACGAGTAGTCGGTGACCATCGCGTCGGCGGCCAGGTAGAGGTCGCGGATGTCGGGGTGGCTGCAGACGTCGCGGACCGGGGAGCCGTCGACGACCTCCAGCCGGTCCATGACCATGTTGTGCAGCCGGAGCAGCAGCACGTGGTCGCCGCCCAACCGCGCGCTGAAGTCGTCCAGGTCCACGGGGAACTCGAAGTCCTGCGGCCCGGTCTTCTTGAACACCAGGTCGTCGCGCCACGTCGGGGTGTACAGGACGACGGTCTGGTCGTCGGAGACCCCCAGGTCGGCGCGCACGGCGGCGCGGACCTCGTCGCGGCGCGGGCTGCTGAGCAGGTCGTTGCGCGGGTAGCCGGTCTCGTGCACCGCGCCGGTGTAGCCGAACGCGCCGCGCAGCCGCGGCGTGCTCGCGGCGTTGGGGGACAGCAGCAGGTCCCACTTGGCGATGTCGTGCTCGAGGTAGGCCAGCCGGCCCTCCGGCGCCCACCGGACGTCGTTGTGGATGCGCTTGAGCGGGGTGCCGTGCCAGGTCTGCAGGTAGGTGGCGCCCGGACGCTTCTCCCAGTCCAGCGGGATGTGGTCGTTGGAGACGACCAGGTCGGCGCCTTCCAGCGCGGCGATCGACTCCGGGCTGCCGAAGGTCACCGTGGCGACGTCCTCGGGGAAGGTGGCCTGCGTGTGCGGCGCGGACAGCCACGTGTGGGTGGCGTCGACGCCACGGGTCTGCAGCCCCTCGTAGAGGGCGCGCGGGCTGTCGGAGAAGTGGCCGCGGAAGGCCACGTAGACGATGTTCACTCCGCTCCTCCCGTGGGCAGCAGGTCGCCGGCGGCCCGGCGGGTCAGGACGGGCAGCACCAGGTCGGCCAGCTGCTGCCAGGAGTCGACGACGAGCAGGACGCCGGCGTCGGTCAGCGCGGCCGCCCGCTCCGCCCGCTCGGCCTCGGCGACGAAGAGCAGGTTCCCGACGGTGGGGCAGCCGGCCCGCACGGCGGAGAGCGCACCGGGGACGGAGTCCTCGACGGCCAGCCCCGCCTCCGGGGCGATGCCCAGCTGCTCGCAGGCGTGCAGGTAGACGGCGGGATCAGGCTTGCTGGTCGGCACCGGCAGCGAGTCCTCCGCGCTGAAACGGACCGCGGGCGGGATGAGGCCGGCCAGCCCGGTCGCCGTGAAGCAGGCGTCGAGCCGCGTGAGCGCGCTGGAGCTCACCGCGGCCAGCCGCAGGTGCGCCGACAGCGCGGTGAGCGCGTCGGTGGTCTGCTCGTGCGGGGTGAGGGTGGCGCCCAGGTGGGCGGTGACGGCGCGCTTCTCCTCGGCGACCCACGGCTCGACGTCGGCGTCCGGCTGCCCGGCCTCGGCGGCGAGCCGGCGCGACGTCGTCCGGAAGTTCATCCCGGTCGTCGCCAGCCGCAGCTCCTCGGCGGTGAAGCGCAGGTCCACGCCCAGGGAAGCGAGGAAGCGGTTGGTGACCTCCGCGGAGGCGACGAAGGCTGGTTCCTCGGAGGGGAACAGGTTGCCGTCGGCGTCGCAGAGCAGGGCCTCGAGGCGCTCGACGAGCGTCTCGGGGAGGGCGGGCATCGGGTGGGTTCCTCCGGGGGTCATCGGTGCAGGGGCAGGGGGAGGGCCGGCCCGGCGGCCAGCGCGGTGGAGATCGTCCGGTGCACACCGTCCCGGTCCAGCTGTTCCAGCACGGACCGGAGGTCGTCGGCGAACCCGGGGACGTCCCCGAGGTCGCCGAACACCGGCCGGACGCCGAGCAGCGGGCGTGGGTCGCTGCCACCTGCGAGGGCGAGGGCCTGGAGCTCCTCGGCGAGGGGGTCCTCCATCGGCAGAGGGCGGCCGGCGGGGTCGGTGCCGCGCAGGTACCGGCACCAGCCCGCGACGGCGAGGGTGAGCAGCCGGCTGGGGCGCCCCTCGGCCAGGGCCTGGCGCAGCGAGGGCAGCAGGTGGTGCGGCAGCTTGGTGGAGCCGCGCCGGCACAGTCGCGGCAGCCCGTCGGCGATCGCCGGGTTGGCGAAGCGCTGCAGCAGGGTGCGCTTGTACTCGTCGAGGTCGACGCCGTCGGGCTGGGGGAGCAGGGGGGTGACTTCGTCGTCCATCAGCCGGGCGACGTAGGCGACGAAGACCGCGTCGGCCATCAGCTCGTCCATGCGGCTGTGCCCGGCCAGCGAGCCGAGGTAGCCCAGCGCCGAGTGACTGGCGTTGAGCAGGCGGGTCTTCATGAGCTCGTAGTCACCGACGTCGGCCACGAACCGGACGCCGACCTCCTCGAGCGGGGGACGGCCGTTGGTGAACGTGTCCTCGATGACCCACTGCGAGAAGGGCTCGGTGATGACCGGCCAGCGGTCGTCGACGCCGTACCGCTCGGCCACCGCGGCGCGCTCCTCCGGTGAGGTCTGCGGGGTGATCCGGTCGACCATGCTGCTGGGGAAGGCGACCCGGTCGGTGATCCACCGGGCGAGCACCTCGTCGCGGAGCCGCGCGAGCCCGACGACGGCGCGGCGGGTGGCCTCGCCGTTGCGGTGGATGTTGTCGCACGAGACGACGGTGAAGGGGGCCAGACCCGCCCGCCGGCGCCGGTCCAGCGCCTCGACCAGGTAGCCGAACACCGTGGTGGGGGCGTGCGGGCAGGCGAGGTCGCGCCGGACGTCGGCGTCGTCGGGGTCGAACTCGCCGCTGTGCGGGTCGAGCCGGTAACCGGCGCCGGTGATCGTGAGGGTGACCATCCGGGTGCGGGGGTCGCTCAGCCGGTCGAGCACGGCCGCCGGCGCGTCGGGCGCGAAGAGGTAGTCGACCATCACGCCGACCACACGGGCGCGCTCACCGTCGGGGCTGCGCTCGATGACGGTGTAGAGGTGGTCCTGCGGAGCCAGGGCCTGCTGCATGGTGCGGTGCCGCAGGCCCACGCCGACCACGCCCCAGCCGTCGGAGAACCGTCGCTCCGCCAGCTCGTCGAAGTAGAGCAGCTGATGGGCGCGGGAGAAGCCGCCGACGCTGAGGTGCACCACGGCCGGCGTCAGGGCCGCCCGGTCGTAGGTGGGCACGGTGAGCCGGGCGCCGTGGCCGCGCAGGGTCTCCTGGCTCAGCGGCCGGATCCCGGGGCGGTCGGTCCCGACGGTCGGGAGAGGGACGGTGGGCGTGTCCGGGTGGGGCACTGCTCGTGGTGCCGGGAAGCGCTCCGGACTCGCCATGCGGCATCGACCCTCTCTCGTGCGTGCGGTGCGGTCGCCCCCTCGCAGCGTTCCTGGTCCGTGCCCTCGGTCTGCCGGTCTGTCGGCGGGGCGACGGGTGGTGCGGCGTTGATCATCAGTACACGGGGAAACCCGTCCTGGCTACTCGGGCGCGCTGCCCAGCGATCGTCGTGGGGGCGTCGAGGCGCGGACGGTTTCACGCCAGGGACGGGGAGTAACCGGAACCCCCCGGTGCCAAACATCGTCCGTCACCGGACCCGGGACACACGGCGTGTGTGGGAGATGACACAACGGCGTGTCGCGGCCCGACGCGCGGAGCAGAGGGTCACGGATGGGTCACGGAGTGTTTGGATGAGGGCAACCCCATCGGGCCCGGCGACGGGCTTCTCCCCACGAGGCGGGTAGGTACATGGCCGCACGGCGTCGCTCGACGAGCACAGCGGAGCCCTCGGCTCCCCACTCCCGTCGGGCTCCCCGCACCGCCGAGCGGTCCACCCGAGGGCCGCTGCCCGGCCCGCGTCGCGCGCCGCTGCTCCTGGCCGCCCTGGTCGCCGGCGGGCTGGTCGCCGGTGTCACCGGGATCACCGGCGCACCCGACGCCGCCGCCGGCTCGACCTCCGTGCTGTCGGCGCAGACGGACCTGCTCACCGCCGAGGAGGACGTCGAGCTCCTCCCGCAGGCCTCCATCTCCGTGGCGGAGGCCGAGGCCCGGCTGGAGGAGGTCGCCGCCTCGCGGGCAGCGCGCGCCGAGGCCGAGGCCGCCGCGGCGGAGGCGGCCCGGGAGGCCGCCCGGCCCCGGGCGGTGCTGCCGGTCGCGGGAGCCCGGCTGACCAGCACCTACGCCGCCCGCTGGGGCACCTTCCACTACGGGATCGACCTCGCCGCGCCGATGCGGACCCCCGAGTACGCGGCCGTCGACGGCGTCGTCCTGCGCGCGGGCTCGGCCAGCGGCTTCGGCCTCGCCGTGTACATCCTCCACGAGAACGGCGACGTGACCGTCTACGGCCACATGGACAAGATCCTCGTCGAGCCCGGCCAGTACGTGGAGGCCGGCGAGACCATCGCCCTGCTCGGCAACCGCGGCCAGTCGACCGGCCCGCACCTGCACTTCGAGGTGCACAAGGGGGGTATCAACGGCAAGCGGATCGACCCGATCCCGTGGCTGTCCGAGCGCGGCGTCGAGGTCTGACCCCGCCCTCCCGACGGCGTGGTGGGATGCCGGTCGTGGGTGCCGCCACCGAGGACGCCAGCCGCCGGCTGCTCCGTGCCCGCGACGCGATGGACCGCGCCTACGCCGAACCCCTCGACGTCCCGACGCTGGCCCGCATCGCGCACGTCTCCGAGGCGCACTTCATCCGCACGTTCCGGGCCACCTTCGGGGAGACGCCCAACCGGTACCTGCAGCGGCGCCGGGTGGAGCGCGCGATGTCCCTGCTGCGGTCCACCGACCGCAGCGTGACCGACATCTGCATGGACGTCGGGTTCTCCAGCCTCGGCACGTTCAGCCGGGTGTTCCGGGACGTCGTCGGGGAGCCGCCGAGCGTGTACCGCCGGCGCGGGCCGTTGCCGCCGGTGCCGACCTGCTTCGCGATGGCGTGGGCCAGGCCGAGCAGTTTCGGAGAAGCGCCGGGGGAGTGAGCATCCCTAGCGTTGCCCCCATGCTCACCGCGATCACCATCACCCAGATCTACGTCCCCGACCAGGACCAGGCGCTCGACTTCTACGTCGGCAAGCTCGGGTTCGAGGTGCAGTCCGACATGGACTTCGGCCCGATGCGCTGGCTCACCGTCAACCTCCCGGGTCAGCCCGACCGCGCCGTGCTGCTGGAGAAGCCCGGTGCGCCGTCGCTCAGCGAGGAGACCGCCGCGCAGGTGCGCGAGCTGATCGCCAAGGGTGCCGCCGGCGGGCACCTCTTCTTCGCCTGTGACGACGCCTACAAGACCCACGCCGAGCTCAAGGCGAAGGGCGTGGAGATCACCGAGGAGCCGGTCGACCAGCCCTACGGCATCGACTTCGGCCTGCGCGACCCCTTCGGCAACCACATCCGGATCGCCCAGATGAAGCAGGGCTGACCCCCGCTCCCCGATCGACCCCCCTGCGTCGGCACCCCGTCGCGGCCCTGTACAGTTGCTCCCGGCTCGGACACACCAGACCGGGTCGGCACGGGGCTGTGGCGCAGCTGGTAGCGCACCACACTGGCAGTGTGGGGGTCAGGGGTTCGAGTCCCCTCAGCTCCACCCCGATGACCAGGCCGTTCCCCCTCGGGGGAGCGGCCTGAGTCGTCTCTGGTTGCAGTTGTGGTTGCAGTTGGCCTGCCCTCACCTGGCAGCAACAGGGCACTCATCCGGTCGGCGGCTTCGCGCGCCAGGGCCGGCATGACGTAGCTGTAGATGTCCATCGTCGTGCGCATGTGCCTGTGGCCGAGCAGCTCCATGACCACCCGCGGGTGGACGTTCTCGCCCAGCAGCAGGGTGGCGGCGGTGTGCCGGCCGTCGTGCAGCCGGACGTGGCGGACGCCGGCGGCCTGGAGCAGCCGGGTCCAGTCGTCGTAGTCGGTCTTCTTGTCGATCGGCCGACCGTTGACCTGGGCGAAGACGAGGTCCTCGTCGTGCCACTCGGAGCCGGCCAGCATCCGCTCGCCGTTCTGGACGGCCTTCTGCCGGTGCAGCTCGGCCACGAGAGGCATGGGTAGCGCGAGCGTGCGTTGGCTGCGGCGGGTCTTGGGCTCCTCGTAGATCAATCCGCCGCCGCGGACGCGGTGGATGCTCCGCCGGACCGTCAGCGTGCCGGTCAACAGGTCGATGTCCTTCCACTGCAGCGCCAGCGCCTCGGACTGCCGCAGGCCGAGGGCCAGGGCGACGGTCCAGCGGGCGGAGTTGCGGACGTGCTGGGCCGCCGCCAGGACGGCCCGGGCCTCGCCGAGGTCCAGAGCGGTGGCGATGTCACTGGGGCGCTGGGCCGGCGGGTCGACCAGCGCGGCGACGTTGCGGGGGATGTGGCCGCGCTGGACGGCGACGGTGAGGGCTCGGGACAGGATCCGGTGGTGGCGCAGCACCGAGGCGGGGGAGTAGCCCGCGTCGAGCAGGGCCGTGTAGAGCTGGTCCAGGTGTTCGGGCCGCAGCCGATCGAGGCGGTGTCGGCCAATGCCAGGGACGAGGTGGCGCCGGACGGCGGACTCGTAGCTCTCCAGTGTCCGCTGGCGCACGCGGCGCGGCGCGATGGTCGTGAGCCAGTGTTCGAGCCACCAGGCAACGGTCGGGGTGGAGGTCTCGCCGATCGTCCCGGCCTCGCGCTTGCGCTCCAGCTCCCGAACCTTCGCCACGACGACGCCGCGGGCCTTGCTGCTGACGTGCCGGCGGTCAGGTCTGCCGTTGGCCTTGAAGCCGACAGAGACATAGCCGTGCCAGCGCCCGTCGGCGCCTTTGTAGATCGTCGACTCGCCGTTCGATGCGCGTCCCGTCATCGGCTGCCCCTGGGTCTCGGCCGGTGGCTCAGTGTGGCCGAGTAGACCGCCCGCGGCGGGGCTGCCTGTGGATCCAGGGAGCGCCGTCCCGTCCTGACTGCTTCTCGAGGGTGGCCGGCGTCCTCCGGGCATCCTCCAGTGGTGCAGGTGAGTGGATTGCCCGGCCGGTCCGGCCGTCAACTGGCGACTGTAGAAGTGCTGGAGACCCGGCTCAGTAGACGTCGGGAGCTCCGGTCAGGTGTGCACGCCGCCGGTAGGCCTGCAGCACCTTCTCCAGTTGCCGAGCGAGCCCGGGCAGGTCGCGGTCGTAGACGCGACTGTCGCTGAGTTGGCAGGCGAGCTCCTCGAGGAGCTGTGGCCAGTCCCGCCTCGTCGGAGCCAGGGGGACGCGGACCTGCACCAGTCTCTCGACCACCTGGACCGGGGATCGGTCCGACGTCGTGGCCCGCTTCTGCTCCCAGGCCCGATGCCGGCAGGTGGCCGAACACCACTGGGGGATCGGTCCACGACTCTTTGGGGCGATCGCCCCACCGCACCACCCACAGGCCCGCGCCGCGGCCCGTCGCTCGCGCCCGGACGCCACCGCGGCGTCGGGCGCGCTCGTCCTGGCCGAGCTGGTTCCTCCTCGCTCGGCTCGCTGGCGACGCCGGCTCTCCTGCTCCCGCCGTTGTCGCTCACGTTCACGCTGTCGCGCTCGGTATCCGGGGCTTCCGCTGTTTCCCATGCCACTGACACTGCGGATGATCCTTAAGTGACTCGTCACCACGAGTTCCCGGACCCTAGATGCAAGAGGTGTGTCCCTCTTGATCTTGTGGGTCTCTAGTATGAGTAGGGTGTCTTATGACACCGTGTAGTCGGTCGTCCGGCTCAGAGGCTGTCGCGCGTACTCGTCGTGCTTCAGGGGAGCTGTCCTTGGAGACGGCCTTAGAAGACGTTGCATTAGTCGCATGGGAGCCGGCGAGCGCAGATCAGCGTGACGGCGAGTCGGGCCAGCGCAGTGATGGCGACAGCGGCGCGGTCGTAGCGCAACGCGAGGCGTTTGTAGGACAGCAGCCAGCCCAGAGTCCGTTCGACGACCCAGCGGTGCCGGCCGAGTCGGGCGCTGGAGTCGCGGCGCCGATGCGGGCGATCTGCGCAGTGATCCCGCGCCCGCGCAGGTCGCGACGGACCCGGGCACGTCGTAACCCTTGGCAGTACGGCTCGGACGCGTGGGCGCATCTGGAGACGAGACGTGGACTTCGCGCGACCGAGGCCGGTTCAGGCGACTCAAGAACCCGGGCGTGATGGTGAAGTACGCCGGACCGAAGCGCTTCCGCAAAACCGAGACAACCTGGAAGTGGGATCGACACAGTACGAGTGGATGGCCGAACTCGGACACGAGCACGTGGCTCGGTTCGACAACGAGAACGGCACCGTCACAGACGTCTACATCGACAGGTGCGGGGAGGAGGCGGAGCTGGTCAGCCTCTCCTGGGTCACCAGGTCTCCTTTGTGTCACTCGCCGCGCCGTCCCGGTTGTCTCCCCGGGGCGGCGTAGTGAGTGCTGCGGCCCTGTCGCTCACTGGCGCAGAAGCCGCCGAGGAGCGCTCTCGCCTATCCGGGTGATCTCAGCGTGTCAGTGTGAAACCGCTCCGTCCGCCTCACCTACTGTCCGAGCTCGGACGAGAGAACCGGAGGCGGGACGTGGGCAAGGCAGTGCGTGTCGAGCAGGGATGCCGAGACTGTAAGAAGTGCACCAACTCAGGGGCGGCCAACCTGGGGCGGAACTCAGGACGCACGTCGATGGCCCTCGCAACAGGTGGCCTCTCTGAGGTGGGGATGCGGGCCTTCGCCAAGAAGTGCCGCATCTGCAACCACCAGCTCAGCCTGCACAAGGGCGCCGAGGCCACGACGCCGCAGCCCGGCGTGTCCTTGACGCAGATGGCGGCGTCGTTCATCGCCGCCGCGTCTGCACCGAAGACACCTGAGCCCGCAGCGCCGCCCGTGGCGAGCGGTCCGCCAGCCGGCTTCTACCCGGATCCCCAAGGGCTCGCGCCCTACCGGTGGTGGAACGGCCAGGAGTGGACCGAGCACACCACCACGACTCCGCCTCAGCAGTAGCGACCGCCGCAGTCAGAGCCGTCCTCATAGGGGCCGTAGTAGGGATTGCCCCTGGCGCCGTTGTCGCCGAACCAGTTGTCCCACGACAAGAAGCTGTTCAGCCGAACGTCGCCAAGGTGACGATGACTGCAACGACGATCGCGCCGGCCATGTACAGAAGGAAGACTGCGCCAGAGGCCTCGCCGATCGTCCACTTCTTGCGCCGACACCGCCAACATCGACCGTCCGGCCACCGAGACTGGTGGGCGCAGGTGCTGCGATTCACAGACACTCCGTGTCAGCAGGCCCAGCGGTTGATGCAGCCCAGATCGCCGTCCGGCTCAATCCCGCTGCCGCCCCCCGGTTCAAAGGGATCCAAGTCGCCGTCTCCGTCTTCGTCCATGAACGGGTACCACTCGCCGTCCCGGAAGACGCCCGTGGGCTCGGTGCAGGCGTTCATCCACCGGGACCAGGACTCGTCCTCGATGTCGGGCTCGGGGGTCGAGCAGTCGACGGCCGGTCGACTGGGTTCGTAGGTGTTCTTGTCGATCAGCCAGAAGACGAGATAAGCGCCATAGGCAAGCCCGGCTCCGAGCATCAGGAGTACGGCGAGCGTGTGATACCAGCGCGTCTCAGGCGGATGCCCTGTCTGCGTCACCGCCTACGTCCCCCGTCTTGCGCGTCTCCAGTCGGCGAAGTATCCGAGGTCAAGTAGCGAGCGCCAAAGCGGTTCGCCCGAGCGGGTGACTACTCCAAGGCACGGATCCGCAGCCGCTCGGGCGGGACCATGCCGACGTGCCGGCCCAGGCCCCAGTCGTGCTGCCGGCTCCAGGAGACGTCCGCCATCAATCCGCGGAGGTCGTCGCGCAGCTGCCAGGCGAACTGCAGACCTGGCCACCACGTGTCTCCGGACAGGACCTCAACGAGCCGCGGCACTTCGAGCCGTCGGTACTCCAGACGCTGGACACGTTCGAACACGGTCTAGATGTACTGACCTGAGAGGTTGGTGACCCGGCTGGCTGGTGGTTGACCGCCGAGTGCCGCCCAGGGGCCGCTCCCAGCGAGTGCTCCGTCACTGGAGAAGCCGCAAGATCAAGTGAAACACACCTCATGCACTGTCGGGTCAGCGACTCGTTGTGACGGTTAGATGGAGCTGGCGGCATGCGGTTTCGGTGGCCTGATGCCTTGCGGGCGCGGACAGCTTCCCCTCGGTCGACGCCGTGCGTCGCCGCGTGCAAGAGATGTTATGATTCGCGATCTTGGATCACCCATCGGAGGATGGAGGTCGTCCAGCGGTCCTCGGCGAAATCGGCACCCACCTGTGCCGGCGAGCACGCTGACTGTACGGCGCGGGCTTCTCGTTGCGCCTCTGGTGCAGCCCACGCACGGCGGTACCCGACCATCACTGTCTGTGACCAGGCACGCCAGAGCACAAAACCGGCAGCGCAGGCCAACAGGCCACGTCGACAGCGGCCCGAGGTCACGACAGCGCTGACTGGCCCGGGTTGGTCCCGCTGCTTGTGAGCCCGGATCGGCGATCGCCCTGGCCCGGTGGGGCACTCGCAGCTGGCGCTCCATGCGCTGCTCACGGCGCCGTGGTCCCCACTCCAGATCGTGATGCAGGCAGCGGCGGTCCGGATGCACCAGTTATTGCCGGGACACCGACGCCTACGTGGCAGCCACCGCCCTCGCGCCTACGCTGGCCCGGTGGCTACGGGGATGCTCGAAGGCGAACTGCGGACAACGATTGCTCGCGGCAGAGCAGTAATCGTTGTCGGCTCGGGAATTTCTGTCGCGGCTACGAAGCGCGCTCCCGTAGCCGGCTGGTCAGGCCTTATTCGCGATGGCATTGCGTACGCGACCGAGGTGCGGCAAGACCTTCCTCCCAGCTGGGCGACCTCAGTCCTTGAAGACCTCCGGCAAGGCGAGGAGGGGTACATCGACGGCCTCATTACGGCAGCGCAGAAGGTAACACGCGCGTTGGGCGGATTGAATCATGCCAACTTCCGCGACTGGCTAACCCGAGCCTTCAAAGACCTTCAGGTGGCGGACCCTGCCGCCATTGAGGCGATATGTGCGCTCAATCTTCCCATTCTGACCACAAATTACGACACGTTGATTGAGAAGGTGTCGGGACTCCAAACACTTTCATGGGTCGATGTCATGTCCCACACGGGCGTATTTGAGCCCGGCAGCGGTACGGTCCTTCACCTCCATGGCGACTGGGCCTCTCCGCACAGTATTGTCTTCGGCTACGACGGGTACGAGCGAGTCCGAGGCGCTGATGGTCCCCAAGTCCTTCAGAAAGTCCTAGGTCTGACCAAGTCCCTCGTCTTCGTGGGCTGCGGAGATGGGCTGGATGACCTGAATGTTGGGGCGCTGCGCGACTGGCTGCGCAGCAACGCCGGCCACAGCGACATTCGGCATTATCTTCTGTGCAGGAACCCCGACCTCGAGTCACTATCGAGAAGGCTTATCGACGAGCGCATCTTCCCGGTGAGTTACGGCGAGTCTTACAGCGACCTTCCGAACTTCCTGAATTCTCTCTTGCCGAGTTCCTCTGTTGACTTAGAGCGCCAGCGCCAGGAGGCCAAGGCTCCGCACATCGCTATAACCGACTTGTCCGATAGGGTGCGTCGGGAGGTCGTTCTGGGTGACCACATGCCCGATCTTGACAGTCGATCGGCTACGGAGCTCTTGATCCCGCCCGTCCTCTTGCCCGTAACACATGAAGAGTTTGCTCGCTCGTCATCGGACAAGGGTGGCAATCGGTACGAGCGTTGCGATGCCGAGGCAGACCTGATGCAACATCGTGTCATCGTGGTTTGCGGTGACGAAAGTTCGGGCATAACCTCAGCCCTCGAATGGATGGTGGCGCGAGCTAGCGAGTTGTCCCCGGATCAAGCGCCTGTAGTCCTCGACTGGAAGCAGTTGGACTCAGGGCTTAGGCCTCTTCAGCGCGCGATCCGGCGATATCTCAACGGAGCGGGCGGACTGCAGAATCCGGACGCGGAGCTTCCCGACTATTCGGTAGCCCTCGACAACTCATACTCAAAGCCGGTATCGATCTTTCGGCGAGTGCTCGAGGACATCAGCAGAGAGAACTGCAAGCTGGCGATCTTCGGTTGCACAACTGGAGTTGAGATCGAAATATGTAGACGCCTGACCGACGCCGGTGTCGACTTCGCGCTTCGCTACGTCGGCCGCCTCGGCTATAAGGATGCCGAGCTCCTTGCGAGCTATGTTGCGCCAAGCAAGGCCGGGGAGCTGAGCGAGAAGGCGCTGCAAATCATCCAAGATGAGCACCTTCCTCGAACACCGTTCACGCTGAGTCTTCTCATAAGTGCCCTGCTCTTTGGGGAAGATGTATTCCACGCAAATAGTGGAACCGCCCTACTGGACGCTTACGTGAACCTACTGCTTGGCCGTGGAGACATTCACGAGGACGCGCGACTCAGCATTGATGCTCACGGTCGCGCGACTCTCCTGGCACACCTTGCCGAGTACTTCACCCTGCAAGAACAAGGGGCATTGGATGAAGATCTCGTCCGATCCTTTCTGAGGGAGTTTTTCGAGTCGCGGGACTGGAGTGAAGACGCGGGGGAGGTTCTTGACAACCTGAGAAGCAGGCGCGTTCTAACGAAGTCCAGTGGACTGATCAAGTTTAGTCAAAGTAGTTATTTGTATCTGTTTGCCGCTCATCGCGCGATGTCATCAGCATCCTTCAAGGCGCATTTGCTCGGTCGACCACTGTACTACTCGCCGATCTTGAGGCACTACGCGGCGTTGCAGCGAGATGATAGTGACTTGCTGCATTCTCTCGATGGGCTTCTGGGGAAGGATGGAGATCTCCCGGCTCCACGTGAAACGGTGTTCGGGGCGCGTCGAAAGGAAGACGCTCGGGGGTCAGAGATCCATGAACTGCTGACCGCTCTCGACGTTCCAGAGCTAGACGCTGGGTCCGATGATGAAGAGGATGACGACTCCCTTGTGCGAGCTGAGAACGTGGATCGTAACCCGTTCCCACTAGATCGCATCAACGAAGCGCCAGAATACGTTCGACTCGGCAGTGTTCTCGGTTTGGTCTCGACCGTGCTTCGGGACTCTGACTCCATTACGAATCTCGCTCTGAAGCGTTCGGTACTCCAACGCCTACTGTTGCGCTGGGGCCTCCTTGCGGAGACAATCTACGATTACGACCACTTCCGGGCGTTCACCGACGATCTACATGACCGCCTGTTCGACGAACGATCTGGATCCACGGAGCCGCGGGCGCAGAAGGTTAGCCTCGAGGACCCTAGTGACGACTTCACGAAGGACGACTTCGCGGCCTTGATGAGCGCGCTGGTTGCTATTACGGGTATCTCGTCAACCCTGTCTAGTCGCAAGTTGATGAAGTCCCTGGAGTGGCTCGGGGGAAGCGGTGATCTGGCTGCCGACCCACGAGGCGCTTCAATGGGCGCTTTCCTGGCGCTTGACATGCAAGAGCCGGGATGGCCTGGAGTGGTAAGCGGTCTCGTAAAGCGACACATGCGAGCCGGTCCCTTCAGTATAATCCTCTGGCGAGTGTCTTTGTATGTGTATTATCACGTGCAGCTCTCCCCTGTCGATGAGAAGACCTTGCACGAATTCCTTATCGATGCTGTCTTGTCTCACCGAGGCGGCAAGAGCACCCCGACAGTTCGGGGTCAGATTGGCCAGCGGCTGAAGCAAAATAAGCTGACCCGTAGTCGACAGCGTCAACTGGGCAAGGGGTCCTCGCCGTTCAGTCAAGAAGTTGCGTCGGATGGCCCTGGGGAACCCCGCGCCTAGCTGGACCTACTGGGCGCGCTGTACGGGCCGCTTGCATCGGCAAGGTCATTCCGGTTTCGCGGGCCTCGGCGGTGCTGCTCTGGTCCCGCGACGAGCCCGTGTTGCAGCACGAGCAGGTCGGGACTCGCGGAGTGGCTGGTTCTGAAAGAGATCAATCGGGCCGACTGTCGCAGAGATTCATGAGAATCCGTGACTGGCCGTTTGGTGCTGTCACACGAGCGTGCTTCGGAGGCCGACCCCTCGCTGCTTGGCTTGAGGCTGCGCCATGACGTTCGGGAGATGACCGGCCTCCTGTGGCCCGCAGGGCTCGCAGGTGGGGGAGAGGGAGGTCCCGTCGGGGTGGCCGGTTGACGTCAGCCTCTTAAGCTGTCGGGACGTTCACGAGTCGCGGCGACTGATCAGTACAAGTTCGCGCGTGCCCCATCTGGGTCGCGCCATCCGGAAAGCAGGTCCGATAGGGGCTCACCGGGCCGTTTCGGCCGAGCGGCGTGACCGATTCGTGACCCACGCAGCGGCACACACGGGCTCTGAAAGGGTTCAAACGGGTCTTCCGGAGGGTCCTTCAGTGATCCTCCAGACGATCTAACAGGCCGGCCGACCTGCGGTTATGCGTGGAGCGGGTGACCGGGATCGAACCGGCATGGCCAGCTTGGAAGACTTGGCCCCACCGGCAGTCCCCCCGGCGGGGCGGTCGGCCCGGCGGCGCGGAAGCGGTATGGCGATTCTTCCGAGACGGTTGGCGGTTGGCATTGGGTGTACGCCCACGGATATGTGGGGAGCAGTGTCTGACGACAGTGCGATCGAGCTAATGCCGGCCGGCTTCTTCGCAGCAGCGATGCTCTACCGCCGGGCCTGTGCGACGGCCCATCAGGCGCGGGTACGCGCGACGGAAGCCGCTCAGACGGAGCGCCACGAGCGGCGCCTCCGCGAGCTCGACGCGGTGGTCGAGACCGTCGTGCTGGCGCAGGCCGCCGCCGAGGGCTGGATCCACCGCGCCTACCACCTCGCCGAGGTTGAGCCGCAAGGTCGAGGCGGCTGGGTGGCCCGCTGGCAGGCGGCGCCCCGAGCCATCGGGGGTCCGGGCGCCCGCGACCTCGATGCCGAGACGGTCGGAACGCTGCGCTGGCTGAGTACCTGGCGCAACTACCTCGTCCATGACGACGCGCAGGCTCGCGAGCGGCTACATGCCAGCGGCATCGACCCTGGCAGAGAAGCGGCGCACTTGGCTGCGGACATGGCTGAGGCAGTCGTCGCACGGATGGACGACGCCTTCAGTGATATCGGGGCGTGCATCGGCTGGCGGACGCTGCCCGGCCTCAACTCGGCGTACCTCTGGCGGTCGCACGATGAGGGGTAGACCGTCCGCCGTCCTTTGGATGCTCCGGGTGAACGAAGGGGGACCCCTTCGGTTCCTCGACTGGAGGGCCCGGGAAGAACGGTCAGGGCCGTGTTGAAGACGGGAGCCGGTCGACATCGGTGGTTGCAGTTCTGGTTGCAGTTGACGCTGTTCGAGGTCGAACGTCGAGGTTCGTCGCCGTCCAAACGTTCAGGTCGAGCCACATACGGAACCCCGGTGAACCGCCCTGAACGCGATCATGACGGCCTGGCAGTGTGGGGGTCAGGGGTTCGAGTCCCCTCAGCTCCACCCCGTTGATCAGGCCGTCCTCCATCCGGAGGGCGGCCTGACTCGTTCCTAGGCGGCAGCGTTGCCGCAGCGGGCCGGCTGTCGTGCGGCCGGACCTCGCGTTCCCTGCCTCCTTCGGTCGCATCTTCCACAGCTGGCAGTCCGACTTTCGCTCGATCGGTCGGCCGCTGACCCGCAGGAACCCAGGTATCGGTCGTGGTTGGGGCAGGGTGCTCGTCTTTCACCGCACGGCTGTCGACAGGTGCCGTTGCGTGCGTGGAGTGCCGATCCCAAGGAGCGTGGGGAATCACATGAAACGCACAGTCACGACGCCGTTCACTGTCCGAAAGCCCCGTCGCTTCGGTCGTCTGCTGCTCGGGAGGACCGCCGGGCTCTCCGTCCGCCGTGGCCGTGGAGCCGCTGCTGTCCTGCTGGCCTTGGCCTTGACGGCCTGCGGAGGCTCTGGCGGCTCGTCCAACGGCTCGGGCGGCGGCGGACGAGAGTCAAGCCCAGGCGACGTGCTGACCGCCGGTCAGCTGTCGACGGTGCTCCTCAACCCGGCCGACCTGCCCGCCGGATATCTGCTCGACTCCTCAACCGATGAGGGCGACGGCGACACCGACTTCGGCACGTCCGAGTGCGCGACCGAGCTCGAGAAGCTGGATACAACCGGCGTCGGTGACAGCAACCTCGCCGCCGAGGTCGAGCGAAGCTTTAACGCCGGTGAGGATGCTATCAGCGGCCTGGGGCAGTTCGTCAGTTCCAATAAGGACGAGGACGCTCTGAACGACGGCCTCGACAAGCTCGAAGGCATCATCGAGGGCTGCGGGCAACTGACGTTCTCCGTCGAAGGACAGCCGGCGACGCTCGAGGTCAGCGAGCTGGACGTGCCCGAGCACGGCGACGACACCTTGGGTATCAGCATGAAGGGACAGATCTCGGCGTTCCCCTTCGAGCTCGCGTTCGGCATCAACCGCCTGGGCCACAACGTCCACATCGTGTCCGTCGGCGGTCTGGGTGAGGCCGACCTGCCGGCGCTTCGCGCGGCGATGGACGCCGGCTTTGCGAAGTTGGAGCAGGCCCACACGGTTGCGAAGGACGCGCCGGTCACTTCGGCCGCTCCTGTCGCGTCGCCGTCAAGCACGCTCAAGACCGGAGGCCCGGGCGCGTACAGCGCAACGTCGGAGGACGGGGTCGCGATCGAGCTGGCTCTGCCGGCGCCGACCTCGGCGTCCTTGGCCGGCGAGGTTGCCGACTACCTCAGCAGCGTTGGCGGCGCCTACGCAGACGTGACGCTCGTGCAGGTCGCCCTGACCAACAACAGCAGCGAGGAGACGTACCTCGGCGGGGTGACTGTGGTCGCGAAGGACGGGACGCAGGTCGAACTCGAGAGCCTGGTGGAGGTGCTCAACGAGACCGACGACAGCAACCCGGACGCGTACAGCGCCACTGGCGGTGACCTCAACAGCAAGGTCAGCGACGCGCAGATCAGCGACCTCAAGCCACGCGCCAAGGGCTCTCAGCTGTACGCGCTCCGAGGCATTGCACCGGCTGATGTGGTGGATGTGTACGTCAACGTGGGCTACACCGACGTCCAGCTCGGTCTTCAGTAGCCAGCGCCAGGAACTCACCCCGGTGTTCCTGGCCTGCAGGATCGCCGGGGTGAGTGTTTGTCCGCGGGGGCCTTGCCTCAACTGGGACCGTGGACGCGAGCCGTGGGCTGAGCGCAGTTGGCCATCGTCGCCTCCCGGCATGGCGACTACGGGGGTGGAAGTCGGGAACTGCGCGAGCAACGACTGTCCGCAAAGTCGCTGTCGGACTCATCCCGGCCCATGCTTTGCGGTGTGCTTCGCTCGTCTGTCAAACGGCCTCCGCGTGGTGCCACGGTGGTGGCCAAGCCGGGTCGTTCACGGTCGTCCGCAGGGGTCTCCTGGTAGCCACATACGACGCTGAGCTGCAGCAATGGACAACGGCGGACGTCCGCGGACCCCCACCAGCCGCCCTGGCAGTGTGGGGGTCAGGGGTTCGAGTCCCCTCAGCTCCACCCCGATGACCAGGCCGTTCCCCCTCGGGGGAACGGCCTGGGTCGTCTGGTCGCCGTCGACGCGGGCCGCCAGCTCGTCGTGCCCGCGTAGGGCAGTCCCCGCCGGAGAGTGCACACCGGCACGCGGTCCGGCGGGCGCGCTCCACTCCTGCCGGGCCGGGACCGAGGTCCGGGTCGCGGCGACCTGCAGCGGCCGGCGTCGGACGCCGCTGTCGAGGGGCAGGCCCGAGCGCGCCCAGACCTACCGCGCCGTGGCAGGACGCGCGCAGAGGGACGCCGAGCAGGCACGCCTGAGGAGCCACAGCGCGCTGGCGACCCCGGTCCGAGGGCCGCTGACGCGACAGGCTCGATGGCCCTCGTCGCCCGGGCCGGCGGGCGACGTCCCCGCCGTTGCATCGAGGACGAGCCCGCACGCGGGCCGCGTCAGCCGCGACGCAGCCCGATCAGGAGCCTGTCCTCCTCCGACTGGCCCGCCGGGTGGGCATCCACGCCAGTCACCTGCCGGGCCGTGCGCCACTGGCCCGGCGCCCAGGCACGGGTCATCAGGCCCTCCTCCGACAGCGCGACCAGGGCTCCGCTCTCCGTTGCCAGCAGCCCGGCCTCGATTCGTTCGTCCTCGCCGCCAGTGATCTGCACCGTCCAGATCGGCATCCCGCGCTCCCCCTCTTGCGGCACCGCCTCACGACCCCCGGTCCCAGCAGACAACGGGGCCCGGAGGCACGTGGCAAGGCCCCCTGGGCGCGTCATCGCTGTGTGTCAGTGGAGCGACATGGGGCGAGATCATGGAGGCGCGGTCGGTGCCCGCCGCTGCGCCTCGTGGCTCAGCGGGGCGGCGGTCCCGGCGTGCCCGGCCCGTGCCCCGGTGCTCGCACGCCTCAGGCGAGGAGGGAGGTGGTGAGGCGGACGGTGAACCCGGCCGGGTCCCGGTCGGCCTCGAGGGTGTCGCAGGACTGGCGGACCAGCCACAGGCCCGCCCTGTGTCGTGGGTCGTCCGCCGGCGGGACGTATCCGGCCAGGGGGTCGTCGAAGCCGGGCCCGCGGTCGGTCACGGTGCACACCAGCCGGGTCGGCGGGGTCCACACCCGGAGGGTGACCGGTGGGCGACCGTGCCGGACGGCGTTGGCGAGCACCTCGGTGGTGGCGGCGGCGAAGTCCGTCCGCCGGTGCCGGTGCGGTCCCGGGGCCGCCAGCAGGTCACGCAGCCGGGCGCGCACCGCCGGGAGCCGGCTGACGTCGGTCAGGTCGTCCAGACGGAGGGCGGGGGTGGTGACCTCGACCGGGTCCGGCCTGCTGACCGCGGTCCGGCTGAGGACGGTGGCCGGATCGGCACAGCGGTCGTTGGGCGAGCGGCCGCCGGGCGTGAGCAGCGCGGGATGGGTCTGCTCGATGCCGAGGCGGACCGGCTCGGGCAGGGTGCGGGTGTCGTAGGCGCACACGCCCGACAGCGGCAGCGGGGCCAGCGCGATGTTGCAGGCGGCCTCGTACCCGGTCCACTCCGCCCAGCTCTCCCGCCCGTCGCCCACGGGGACCTCGGCGAGCGCCCGGACCCGGGGCACCCCGGAGCGCGCGTGCCGGCGGGTGATCCGTCGCTGGGCCGCGAGGGCCTGCGCGGGACGGGTGTAGACGGCGGCCGGCTCCAGGAGGGTGATCCGGTCGTCGCCGCCGAGGGCCTCGGCCACGAGCCGGTTGCGGTCCTCCCGGCACGCGAGCACCACCGACTCCCCGGCGGCCAGCCCGTCGGCCAGGAACGGCACAGCCGCGGCCACCAGCTCCTCGGTCGAGCCGTACAGCAGCGCGGAGTGCAGGTAGCTCTGTCCGGCGGCGGCGGTCATGACCGTCCTCCCACCATCCGGACCCCCGGCAGCTCGTCGACCTCCAGCAGGGACATGGTGCGCGCGACGTCCGGCTGGGGCGCGACGAGCAGGACCTCCCCACCGCCGGACCGGAACCGACGGGTGGCGTCGTCCAGCCGCCAGCACGAGCCGGCATCGATGTACCCGACCTCGGCCAGGTCGACGCGGAGCAACCGGGAGGGACGGCGGCTGGCGGCGGCCAGGACGGCGGTGAAGACGTCGGTGTTGGTGGGGTCGATCTCACCGCGCAGCACCAGCCCGTGCTCGTCGGGGCCGGTGCTGAGGGTCGCCTGCCGCACCCCGGTCAGGTGCACGGCGACGGCGTCGTCGAGTCGCGCACCCGTGGTCGTGGCCTGCGCGTACTGGCACAGGGCACTCACCGGCCGGGTCCGGGTCAGTGCGTCCACCCGCTGCTCGAACCCCCGGCGGGCCCGCAGCGACGAGCTGCTCAGCGCCGCCCCGGCCTCGGCCGCCATCCGCACCGCCGCGAACCCCTCGGCCAGCGCCGCGTCCACGACGACGGCCTCGCTGTCCGGCGGGTGGAGGTCCTCGAGCGGGAGCACCGCGAGCCGCCCCTCGCGCACGGCCGCCGCCGCGTCCAGGCCGCGCGCCTCCAGCACGGCGACCAGCGAGTCCTCCACCCGGGACGGCACCTCGCCGTAGACGACCTTCTCGCCGAGGTCCAGCCCGCGACGGACCCAGGCGGTCAGCCCGGCCCGCCGCTCGTCCTCGGTACCGTGCAGCAGCAGGACGTGCCCGTCCCACTCGGCACCGGGGGCCTCGAGGTCGACGCCCTCCACGAGGGACAGGCTACGGCGATCCACGGCCCCGGGAGGCGGCCGAGCCCCGCCGCGGCGACGCCGGGCGTACGACAGCACGCCGTCCGGGCGCACGGAGGAGCGCCCGGTCCCCGGGCCGTGGTCAGACCCCGGGGGCTGCGGTGAGGCGCCGGTACTCGGCCTGGACGATGTCGTAGCAGTCGCAGGCGGCGTCGTGCAGGCCGTCGGCGTCGACGACGGTGATCCGCCCTCGGGTGTAGCGGATCACCCCCGCCTGCTGCAGCACCCCGGCCGTCAGGGAGACGGTGCCCCGCCGTACGCCGAGCATCTGGGCGAGGAACTCCTGGGTGAGGGCGAACTCGTCGCCGCCCACCCGGTCGCGGGTCTGCAGCAGCCAGCGGGCGCAGCGCTCCTCGGTGGTGTGCAGCCGGTTGCAGGCCACGTTCTGGGCGAGCAGGACCATGGTGGCCTGGGTGTAGCGGTGCAGCAGGTCGTGCAGGGCGCCGTCGGTGGACAGGAACCGGCGCAGCTCGGCCGTCGGCAGCCGCAGCGCCGACCCGGCGACCTGACAGAAGGAGTCGTGCGGGCTCTCCGTCCTGCCGAGGAAGGCCGGCAGGCCGCCCATGCCCTCGTAGCCGATCGTGGCCACCTCGACCGCCGCCTCGCCGTCGACGGTGGCCAGCAGCGACAGGACGGCGTCCACGGGGAAGTAGAGGTGCTCGATGGGCTTGCCGCGCTCCGAGACCTGGTCGCGGACGTCGAGTTCCACGACCTCCAGCGCGGGCACGAACCGCTGGTACTCCTCCTCGGGCAGCCCGCGCAGGAGCAGGTTGCGGCGGGGATCAGGGGTCGGTGACCCGGACGGTGTGTCCATGCGTCCACCTCTCGGGACGGTCGCCCCGTCGGTCCCGGTCGTCGCGGACGACCCCCGTGAGCAGGCGGTCACGCCGGGACGCGGGGCGCCGGCCCCAGCCGCGCCCACGGCGGCACGGGGACGGCGAGCAGGTCGGCACCGCCGGGTGCCATCGTGTACGCCACGAGCGCGGGCGCGATCAGGCGGAGCGGGAGGGCGTGCTCGACGCAGCCGGTCGCCAGGGCCGCGTTCGGCATGCCGGGTGCCTCGGCGTCCTCGGGGTCCTGCACCAGCACCCGGCCACCGCCGCGCTTGACCGCGCGCACGCCGGCGGCGCCGTCGGACAGCCGGCCGGTGAGGACCACCGCCAGCACCCGGGCGCCGAAAGCGGCCGCGGCGGCGGCGAGTGTCTCGTCGGCGCTCCGGTTCGACGGGGTGGTCCGCAGGGACAGGAGGCCGGCCGGGCTCAGGCCCGCGCTGGTCCCCGCCGGGAGGACGGTGACCCCGGGCTGCAGGGGACCCGGCCTGGCGGTCCGCGCGGGCAGCGCGGACCGCGAGCGCAGGATGTCGCTCAACAGCTCCGGCGTACCCACGGCGCGGTGCTGGACCACCAGGACCGGTGCCGGGAAGGTCGCGGGCAGCCCTCCGGCGACCGTGCTCAGGGCCCTGACGCCGCCGGTGGAGGCGGCCAGCACCACCACGTCGAAGACCCCGTGCGGTGGAGGGGACGACGCCGTCATCCGGGCGACGGTACGCCTGTGTCAGGTACCTGACACAGGGTTCGTCGGCGTGTCGGCCGTCGACACGCTCCGGTCCCCGACCTCCGGCGTGCGTCCGGGGCTGCGCTCCCGGCCGTGCTCAGCCGCCGGTCCGTCCGGCACCAGGCCCAGCCCGCGACGGCGGGGGACCTCGGAGCCGGGGAGCGCCGCGCCGTCCGCCTCGTCGCCGCCGCGCAGGTGCAGGCAGAGCAGGACGACGTCGTCCTGCAGGGGCCGGTCGCCGGTCAGCTCGGTCATGACGACGTCCCGCCAGACCGCCGGGTCGTCGCCGTCCACGGTCCCGGCGACGGAGGCCAGCCGCTCCAGGCCGGCGTCCAGGTCGCTGCCGCGCCGCTCGACCAGCCCGTCGGAGTACCAGAGCAGCATCGCGCCGGCCGGCACGACCAGCTCCGCCTCGGTGCGCGGGCCGTCCGTCACCGCCAGCGGGGTGGAGCGGCCCTCCATCAGGTAGCGCGCCCGGTGGCCCGCCACCAGCAGCGGCGGAGGGTGCCCCGCGCACGCGTACCGCAGGGTGCAGGTGGCCGGGTCGTACTCCCCGTAGCCGAGCGTGGCCAACGCCGCTCCGGGGATGCCGGGACACGCCTCGTCGAGCGCCTCGAGGACCTGCCGCGGACCGGCGTGCCGGCCGCCGGCGATCACCCGCAGCGCCGCGTGCAGCCGCCCCATCGCGGCGGCGGCGGGCAGGTCGTGGCCGACGACGTCGCCCACCACGAACCCGGTCCGCCCGTCGGGCAGCGCGAACACGTCGTACCAGTCACCGCCGACGTCGTGCTCCTGGTCGGCCGGGCGGTAGCAGCCGGCGATGTCGACGCCGGGCCGGTGGCCGGGCACGACCGGCAGGAACGCCCGCTGGAGCTCGTGGGCGGCCGCGTGCTCCTTCTCGTACAGCCGGGCGCGCAGCAGTGCCTGGGCCATCAGCTCGGCGAGGGTGCCGGCGACGGCGGAGACGTCGGGGTCCACGGCGGCGTCGGACCCGAAGCCGAAGGCGAGCGCCCCGACGGTGACCGCACCGATCCGGGCGGGCACCGCCAGCGCGCTGCCCACGTGGGGGACGTGCCGGTCCTCCCGCCCGACGGCCTCGCCGGCCAGGCCCGCGGGGAACGCCGTCCGGAGCCCGGTCGGGGCGGACACGGTCACCGCGGTCCCGTGGCGGGCGGCCGCCGCGACCAGGGCGGGCGCGTCCAGCGCGAGCTCGACCGGGTCGTCGGCCTCGGCGGTCCAGGTGCGCAACCGGGTGCCGTCGGGGGACAGCACGCCCACCACGCCGTGGTCGGCCACGAGGCGGGTGCCGCGCCGGACCAGCACCTCCGCGATCGCCTCGGTCGTCGCGGCGGTGGCCAGGCCTGCGGTCACCTCCTGCAGCGCCTCGACCCGCCGGCGCATCGCGGCCTCCCGCAGGGACACCGTGCTCGCCCGCTGCCGTTCCCCGATCTCGACGGCGAGCAGCCAGGCGGTCAGGACGGCGACGGCGAGGAAGAGCTGGAGGCTGGCGTGCCCCGCGTCCGGTCCGGCGGCCAGGGACGCCCACGGGCCGCGGCCGGCGGCGGTCACCACGTTGGCGGCGAGGGTCATGGCCAGCCCGGCGGCGGCGACGACCGGGACGCCGTACCGGAAGGCGAACAGCACGAGCAGCGGCAGGGGCAGGTAGGCCAGGCGCACGGTCATCGGCCAGAACGCCGCGGCGGTCACCGCGGCGGTTCCCGCGGCGAGGAGCAGCCGGTGCGCGGCGGTGGGGAGGGACGCCCGCTCGGCCCCGGCCCGCCAGGTCAGCACCGTCCCGGCCACGGTGAGCACGCCCAGCCCGTCCCCTGCCCAGAACGGGAAGAACGTGGCGAACCAGTCGCGGGCGAGGGCCAGGTCGTTGGTGGTGGCCCCGACGAAGGCACCCACCAGCGGGCCTGCGACGACCGCGCACGCGATGAACACACCGAGGTCGCGGCGGCGGTGCAGATCGAGGTCCGGCGCGAACCGGCGCACCAGGGTGGCGCCGACGAGTGGCTCCAGGGTGTTGGCCAGCACGAAGCCGACCACCGAGGGGAGCGGCAGGTCGTAGGCGACGTCCATCCCGATCTCGACCACGACCACCGTGCCCAGCACCCACGGCCACGCCCGCGGGCGGGTGAGCACCAGGGCGGCGAGGGTGACGCCGGCCGGTGGGAACAGCACCGCGCCGACGTCCGAGGCCGAGAAGAGCCCGAAGGAGATGCCCGATCCCGCGGCGTAGGCCACGGCCACCACCGCGACGAGCCGCCAGGTGCGTGGGTGGTCGGCGGAACGGCTCGGGCTCGTCATCCGGAGCTCCGCGGGTCGAGGCCTCGCACCACCGTCACGAGGGCTCGTGACCGGATCATCATGGCCCGCCCGGGCGTCGTCGTCACTGCGCCGGGTGACCGCCGACGTCCGGTTCACCTGCGGGAGCGACCTCGCCGGGCTGCCGCCTGGTTCCGGGACGGGCCGAGCGCACCGGGGGCCGGGCTCCTCACCGGACCACGGTGGTGCCGGTCGCGGTCAGGACCACCGGAGCGGGATGGCCGGTGCGGGCCCGTGGACCTCGGGCGCCACGGGGGTGCGCCCGAGACCCAACGGGTCGGCGTCCTCCCCGCGGTCGAGCACGTAGCACGCGGCGATCACGCCGGCGCGGTCCTCGCGGATCCGCGCGACGATCTGGTCGATCGTCTCCAGCACGCAGTACCTGGCCCCGTCGGTCAGGTGGACGACGGTGTCCGGCCGGGCCTCGACCCGCTCGATGTGGTCGGGGTCGAGGCGGCACTGCTCGCCGGTGCGGCGGGTGAGGCCGATCATGGCGGTCCTCCTGCTGGGCGGGGCATCGGGCCCCGGCGGCGCCCTCGGGGTCGGGCTCCCTCCACGTCGGCCATCGGCGACCGGTGGTGGAGCCGCTCGCGCCGGCCGGACCCCCAACGGGGTGAGCCGTTCCCGCGGGAACGCCGCACCACCGCCGGCGTGATCACCTAGGTTCGGCGTCGTGCCCGACCTCGCCGCCCGCGCCCGCACCCTGCTGGACCTGCACCGCGCGCCGGGGATCCTGGTGCTCGCCAACGTCTGGGACGTCGCGTCGGCGAGAGTGGTCGCGCAGTCGCCCGGGGTGACGGCCCTGGCCACGGCCAGCCACGCCGTCGCGGCGACCTTCGGCTACGAGGACGGCGAGCGCATCCCGCTCGACCTGCACCTGGACATGGTGGGGCGCATCGCCGCCGCGGTCGACCTCCCCGTGAGCATGGACATGGAGGCCGGGTACGGCGACCCGGGGCAGACCGCCCGCCGCGCCATCGCGACGGGCGTCGTCGGCGGCAACCTGGAGGACGCGTCCCGGCCGCTGGACGAGTCGGTCGCCGCCGTCGAGGCCGTGCTCGCCGCGGGGCGCGCCGTCGGCGTCGACTTCGTGCTCAACGCCCGCACCGACGTCGTCCTGCACGCGGCTCCGGACGCCGACCGCGGCGCGGTCCTGCAGGAGGCGGTCCGCCGGGGCCGGGCCTACCTGGACGCCGGTGCGCCGGTCGTCTTCGTGCCCGGTGTGGTCGACCGGGCGGAGATCGCCGCGCTCGTCGACGGCCTCGGCCCCGGCCGGCTGTCGGTGCTCGCCGTCCCGCGGGTGTCCCCGTCGGTGCGCGAGCTCCAGGAGCTGGGCGTCGCGCGCGTGTCGACCGGCCCGGGCCCGCAGCGGGTGGCGCTGACCGCACTGCAGGACTGCGTCGCCGACCTGGTCGGTGGGGGCGTCCTGCCGCCGGGGACCCGCCGGTTGAGCTGAGCCGTGGCCGCCCCCTCGGAACGGCTGGCGTGGGCCGCAGCCGTCGTCGCGCCGTCGGCGGGGGAGCGGGTGCTGGAGGTGGGCTGCGGGCACGGCGTGCTCGTCGCGCTCCTGGCGGGGCGGGGTGCCGAGGTGCTGGGCCTGGACCGCTCGCCGGCGATGGTCGCCGCCGCCGCTCGTCGCAACCGGGCGGCGGTCGAGGCCGGCCGGGTGCGGCTGCAGGCGGCGCAGTTGCTCGACGCCGACCTCGGCAGCGGGCCGTTCGACGTCGTCGTGTCGTTCGACGTGCGCGCGTTCTGGGACGCCGGGGCACCGCGGACCTGGGACGTCGTCGACCGCGTGCTGGCCTGCGACGGTCGGGTCGTCGTGGCCTTCTCGCTGATGACGGCCGGTGCGGACGGGCCGGTGGTCGACGCGGTCACCCGGCTGGGGGCCGACCGTGGTCTGGCGGTGCACGCCGTCCACCGCCGCCGCACGGCGCCGATCGAGTCCGTCGCGGTGGAGCTCCGGCGATGACCGGGTGCCTCCCTCCCGGGCTCGTGCCTGCGGGCCCGGTCGCGCGGGGGCCGGTGCCCCGCGGCGGCCTCATCCGTTGGGGGGACGCCTCGGACGGCGGCTCAAGGGCGGTCCGGGCACTGCCGATCACCCGCTCAGGTGACGGGACCGCCGTCGCCGTGATCGCTGATCGAGCGGAGGGAGTGGTCGTGCCCGAGCAGTCCGTGCTCGTCGTGGAGGACACCGAGGAGATCCGGGAACTGGTCTGCACGGTCCTGCGCAAGGCGGGGATGGACGTCCGCGCGGTGGGATCCGGTGCCGAGGCCATGGTCGAGATCCGGCGTGCCGCGCCCGACGTCGTCGTCCTGGACCTGGGGCTCCCCGACGCCGACGGCACCGAGGTGTGCCGTCGGATCCGCGCCGAGAGCGAGTGCTACGTCCTCATGCTCACCGCGCGCGCCGAGGAGGTCGACCTGCTGATCGGCCTGGCCGTCGGCGCCGACGGGTACATGGCCAAGCCGTTCTCGCCCCGCGAGCTGGTCGCCCGCGTCCAGGCCCTGCTGCGCCGGCCCCGCGTCCCCGAGCCGCGTCCGGCTCCGGTCGAGGAGTCGGTGCGCAAGCTGGCCGAGCTGGAGGTCGACGAGGACAGCCGCGAGGTCCGCGTCGACGGCGCCGTGGTCGACCTGACCCGCACCGAGTTCGACCTCCTCGCGGCCCTGGCCTCCCGCCCGGGCCGCGTGCTGCAGCGGGAGACCCTGCTGCGGGAGGTGTGGCAGACCGACTGGGAGGGCAGCGTCCGCCTGGTCGAGGCGCACATGTCCAACCTCCGCCGGAAGCTGCAGGCGGCGGGCCTGTCCTCACCGGAGATCCGCACCGTCCGCGGGGTCGGCTACCGCCTCGTCGCCTGAACCGCCCCACGACACGACAGCGGGTCCGGACCTCCTCGAGGTCCGGACCCGCTGTCATGTCGGGTGGTACCTGCAGCCGACGTCGCCGAGGTCCGGAGGTGCCGACCCGGCCGCGGGCCGGTGAGCGTGCCGGTCGACGGCCGCGGGCTCCCCGCTGGTGACGCCGGTCCCCTCCCGGTCCCCTCGGGCTCAGGGCCGGTCCTCCTGGGTGTGGGTGGTGGGGCGCCAGATGGTGAGCAGGAGCCAGCCGGCCAGGAGGGTGGGGGCGCCGTAGACGAGCAGGTGGCTGAGCCAGGGGGTGCGCAGGGCGGTGATGAGGTGGCCGGCCGCGGGGATGACGGCCTGGACCTGGTAGGCGGTGTCGCCCTGGAGGACGGCGGTCCAGGGGTCGGGGGCGTCGTTGGCGTCGCCCTTGGTCTGCACGGTGACGGTGCCGTCGGCGGCGTGGTCGACGGTGAGGACGCGGTGGGTGACCAGGCTGCGGTCCCCGACGGGGATGTGGTAGGTGATGATCATGCCCTCGCGGACGTCGGTGACGTCGAGGGGTGTGGTGAGGACGATGTCGCCGGTGTCGATGGCCGGGGCCATGGAGCCGGTGAGCATGGTGAGGGTGCGGTAGCCGAGCAGGTGCGGGCCCACGGCCAGGCCGAGGAAGGCCAGCACCGCCGTGCCGATGAGCAGGCGCACCAGCCAGCGGGTGACCAGTCGCAGGGCGGGACGCAGCAGGCGCCCGGTGGCGGGCCGGCGGGCGCGCGCGGTCGGGAGCGGCGGAGGGGCCGTCCCGGGGGTGGCGAGGGGGAGCACGGCGGTCATGGCGGGTTTCTCCGGTCAGCTCGGCGCAGCGGTGGTCAGCGGGCGGTGCCGGTGCGCTGCTGGGCGGAGAAGGTGAGGCTCAGTGCGGCGGTCTGCTTCTGGAACGTGTTGTCGGCGCTGGTCGGCAGCGAGATGGTGAAGACCAGGTGGTCCTTCTTGCCGGCGGTGAGGCTGTCGGGGTTGTCCAGCTGACGGTTGCTCACGGCCGGGCCGGAGCCGAGGTTGCGCTCGGTGCCGCCGGTGCAGGCGTAGGTCGGTGCGCCGGCGGTCAGCGTCTGGGTCCAGGGCACCGAGCAGGACTTCAGCGACAGCTGCAGGCCGTTGGTCGTGTCGGTGGTGAGCATGTTGGCGGGGCTGGTGGAGGTGGTGACGGCCAGGTTGACCGAGGACAGCGCGGAGTCGCCGTCGTTGGAGAGGGTGACCGCGCGGCTCAGCGAGTCACCGGGCAGGAAGCCGGCGGTGGTGACCGGGATCGCGGCGCTGGGGACGGCCAGGTTGATGTCGACGTGGCCGGTGGTGACCTGGGTGGAGACCGGGGTGGTGGAGTCGGTGAAGGCGCCGAAGGTGCCCAGGCCGGCCACGGCGGCGGCGACGCCGACCACGCCGAGGGAGCCGACGACCTTGCGGGTGGTGGTGCGGGGCTTGGTGCTCATCTGCGGATCTCCTGCCCGAGGGGCCGGAACGGGTTGTTCCGGCGACACAGACGACGATCCGGCCCCAACCGCAGGCCACCCGCCCGCCTCCCGCAAGAAAGACGCAAGCCTCCCGCGGGACCAGGTCCCGGGGAGGCACGTCCGCAGGCCGCCGGCGCACGGGGCCGTGGTCGGGTCAGGCGCCGGCGACCGCCTGCAGCTCGACGACGAGGTCGTGGGCGAGGACACCGCGCCGGGCGTCGCGGGCGATCGCCTGGCAGACCGCGGCGACCTCCGGGTGGCCGAGCTGGGCGCTGGTCCCGGCGAGCGTCGTGGACGCGTGGGCCAGGGCGGGCGCGTCGCCGGCCCCCGCGCGGTCGGCGATGGCGGTCAGCCGGTCGGGCAGGGCGCTGGCGTAGATCTCCTGCAGCCGGCCCATGAGGTCGGCCTCGACGTCCTCGTCGTGCAGTTCCCCCACCTCGATCGCCGGTTGTGGCGCCGACGTCCGGTCGCGGAGGAGGTCGACCAGGAGTTCGGCCCCCACGGGCCCCGGCAGGCAGGCGAGGGCGCCGGCGGCCAGTGCGGCCCGGCGCTCCTCCTCGGCGGCGTCCCGTGCGACGGCCACGAGGTGGGCCCGGCAGCCGGCCAGACGCAGGCGGCGCAGGAGGGCGGGCCCCTCGCCGGCCGGGGCGGGCAGGTCGGTGACGACCAGGTCGAGGTCCAGTCGGCGGGCCAGGGCGAGGGCCTCGCGGGTGCCGGGGGCCTCGTGGACCTCCCAGCCGGTGAGCCGCAGCAGGCCGGCGACCCGGGCGCGGTCGGTGCCGTCGGCGTCGACGACGAGCGCGGTCAGCACGGGGACCCCCCCTCGGCGAGCGGAGTCGTCCCCTGACGCCGGTCGGCGCCCGAGGTGCGGGAGGAGAGCCGGAACACGGGCCAGTCCTCGTCCCGGTGCCGGTCCGGAGGAGCGGAGCGGTCCTGCCCCTCCACCGCGTCGACCAGGGCGTCGGCACGGATGAGCAGGGCCCGACGGTTGAGCTTCACGGCTGGTCCTCCTGGGTGTGGGTGGTGGGGCGCCAGATGGTGAGCAGGAGCCAGCCGGCCAGGAGGGTGGGGGCGCCGTAGACGAGCAGGTGGCTGAGCCAGGGGGTGCGCAGGGCGGTGATGAGGTGGCCGGCCGCGGGGATGACGGCCTGGACCTGGTAGGCGGTGTCGCCCTGGAGGACGGCGGTCCAGGGGTCGGGGGCGTCGTTGGCGTCGCCCTTGGTCTGCACGGTGACGGTGCCGTCGGCGGCGTGGTCGACGGTGAGGACGCGGTGGGTGACCAGGCTGCGGTCCCCGACGGGGATGTGGTAGGTGATGATCATGCCCTCGCGGACGTCGGTGACGTCGAGGGGTGTGGTGAGGACGATGTCGCCGGTGTCGATGGCCGGGGCCATGGAGCCGGTGAGCATGGTGAGGGTGCGGTAGCCGAGCAGGTGCGGGCCCACGGCCAGGCCGAGGAAGGCCAGCACCGCCGTGCCGATGAGCAGGCGCACCAGCCAGCGGGTGACCAGTCGCAGGGCGGGACGCAGCAGGCGCCCGGTGGCGGGCCGGCGGGCGCGCGCGGTCGGGAGCGGCGGAGGGGCCGTCCCGGGGGTGGCGAGGGGGAGCACGGCGGTCATGGCGGGTTTCTCCGGTCAGCTCGGCGCAGCGGTGGTCAGCGGGCGGTGCCGGTGCGCTGCTGGGCGGAGAAGGTGAGGCTCAGTGCGGCGGTCTGCTTCTGGAACGTGTTGTCGGCGCTGGTCGGCAGCGAGATGGTGAAGACCAGGTGGTCCTTCTTGCCGGCGGTGAGGCTGTCGGGGTTGTCCAGCTGACGGTTGCTCACGGCCGGGCCGGAGCCGAGGTTGCGCTCGGTGCCGCCGGTGCAGGCGTAGGTCGGTGCGCCGGCGGTCAGCGTCTGGGTCCAGGGCACCGAGCAGGACTTCAGCGACAGCTGCAGGCCGTTGGTCGTGTCGGTGGTGAGCATGTTGGCGGGGCTGGTGGAGGTGGTGACGGCCAGGTTGACCGAGGACAGCGCGGAGTCGCCGTCGTTGGAGAGGGTGACCGCGCGGCTCAGCGAGTCACCGGGCAGGAAGCCGGCGGTGGTGACCGGGATCGCGGCGCTGGGGACGGCCAGGTTGATGTCGACGTGGCCGGTGGTGACCTGGGTGGAGACCGGGGTGGTGGAGTCGGTGAAGGCGCCGAAGGTGCCCAGGCCGGCCACGGCGGCGGCGACGCCGACCACGCCGAGGGAGCCGACGACCTTGCGGGTGGTGGTGCGGGGCTTGGTGCTCATCTGCGGATCTCCTGCCCGAGGGGCCGGAACGGGTTGTTCCGGCGACACAGACGACGATCCGGCCCCAACCGCAGGCCACCCGCCCGCCTCCCGCAAGAAAGACGCAAGCCTCCCGCGGGACCAGGTCCCGGGGAGGCTCGCGGAGCTGGACAGACCAGCGGCTCGGACGCTAGCGGGGCAGCGTCAGGGTGAAGGTGGTGCCCCGGCCCTCGGTGCTGGTCACCTCCAGCGTGCCGCCGTGGGCGGTCGTGATGGCCCCGGTGATCGCCAGGCCCAGGCCGACCCCGGGCACCGCGTGCCGGCGGGCCGTCGAGGCCCGGAAGAAGCGGGTGAACAGCTGTGCCTGCTCCCCGGCGGGGATGCCGATCCCCGTGTCGCGGACGGCCAGCTGCGCGACGGGGACGGCGTCCGGCCGCTCATGGTGGACGACGGTGCTCTCCGGCGTCCGCCACGCCTCCCGCAGGGTGAGGGTGACCCGGCCGCCACGGGGGGTGAACTTGACGGCGTTGGAGACCAGGTTGTCGCAGGCCTGCCCCAGCCGGACGGCGTCCCCGCGGACGCCCAGCCCGGTCTGCGGCACGTCCACCACCACCTCGACGCCCGCCGCCGCGGCGGTGACCCGGGCGGTCTCCTCCGCGGCACGGACCACCGCGACCAGGTCGACGTCCTCCGGCTGGAGGCTGAACCGGCCGGCGTCCACCTGCGCGGTGAACAGCAGGTCGCCGACGAGGCGGAGCAACCGCTGCGCGTTGCGCTCCACGGTGGTCAGGTACTGCCGCTGCTCGTCGGTGAGCGGCTGGTCCGGGTCGTCGAGGACGAGTTCCAGGTAGCCGAGGATGGAGCTCAGCGGCGTGCGCAGCTCGTGACTGATCAGGCTCACGAACTGGTCCTTCACCCGCTCGGTGGCGCGGGCCTCGGTCATGTCGGTGCCGACGAAGTTCCAGCCGGCGTGCGCGCCGGTGTCGTCGGTCCGTGGGGTCACGGCCACCGAGACGGTGAGCTCCTCGCCCCCCGCGGCGACGTAGGTCCAGTCGCGGACGTCGTGGCCCTGTTCCTGCGCGGTCCGCACCAGGGCCGCGAGCCCGCCGCCGCCCTCCTCGAGCTCCTCGGGCAGGTGGAAGTCGGTGATCGAGCGACGGCGGACGACGTCGGCACGCGGCAGGCCCAGCATCTTCTCGGCGCCCGGGTTCCACACCCGGATGACCCCGTCGACGTCGGTGCCGACGATCGACTGCTCGGTCACCGCGTCGATGACGCTGGTCATCGTCTGCGCCCGCGCCTGCAGCATGCGGGTGGCGACCTCGAGCTCGTCGTCGCGGTGCCGCATCTGCGCGCGCAGGGCGGCGTTCTCCGCGCGCAGCCGGGCGACCTCCCGGTCCAGGGCCGGCTCGACGGTGGTCACGCGGACACCCCCGCGGTCAGCTCCCGGACGCGGGCGACCAGCCCCGCCACCGGGAAGGGCTTGGCGAGGTAGGCGTCGGCGCCGGCGGCCAGGCCGCCGGCGACGTCGTCCGGCGAGGCGCCTGCCGACAGCAGCAGGACGCGGACCCCGGCGGTGGCGGGGTCGGCGCGCAGGGCGGCGCACACCTCCAGCCCGGTCGCGCCGGGCATGGAGACGTCGAGGACGGCGAGGTCGGGCGGGTCGGTGCGGGCGGCGGTCAGGGCCCCGGTGCCGTCGGCGGCCTCCGCAACGACGGTGCACCCGGCCCGGCGGACGGCGAGGCAGACCAGGGCGCGGATGTCGTCCTCGTCGTCGGCGACCAGCACGCGAGCGGGTGCGGTCGGCACGGGCGGGCTCCCTCGGTCGGCGGCCGGTGCCCGGGGGCCCGCGCCGGTGGCGTCGTCCCCTGCGACCTCGGCGTCCGCGGCGCGCGGCTGCAGCGCGCCGACCGCGGCCTCACCCCAACAGGGGACCGTCCTCCCGGCTCCGGACAGCACTGCGCCCCGCCGGTGTGGTCCCGGCGGGGCGCAGGCGAGTGGGTGGAGACGGACTAGCTGGTGCGGCTCTGCACCGTCTCCCGGGACTGCTGGGCCTGGCCCTGCACGTCCTGCGCGGCGGACTGCCCTTCCTGCTTCACGGTCTGGGCGGCGTCCTGCGCGGTGGACCTGACCTCCTCCACCGCCTGCTGGGCGGCCGGCTTCAACTGGTCACCGATCTCCTGGGCGGCCTGCTTGGCCGGCGCGAGCAGCGTGTCCTTGTTCTCGCGGACCGCCGTCTCGGCCTGCTGCGCGAGCTGCCGCTCCTTCTCCGACGCCGGCAGGAGGCTGGAGACCAGCCAGCCGACACCGAAGGCGATGAGCCCCGCTGCCAGCGGGTTGCCCTGGGTCTGGCGGACGACGGCGTCGGGAGCCTGCTGGACGGCCGAGGCCGCCGACTGCGCGGCACCCTGCACCGACTCGGCGGCGCTGGAGGCGGCGCCCTGCACGGAGCCGGCCGCGTTGGAGGCCATGCCCTGGGCCGACGACCGCGTGTCGTGGGCGGTGCCCATCACCGAGGACCGGGTCTGCTGCGCGCTTCCCATCACCTTCTCCTTCGCACGGGTGATGCGGCCCTTGGCCGCGGTGACCCGCCGGTCCATCACCCGGGCGGGGTTGACCTTCTCGTTGAGCGCGTCGACGTCGTAGCTCAGCTCGCGCTGGGTGGCCTCGATCTGCCGGCGGATCACTTCCGGGTCGTTGCTCGTGGTCATGTCAGGTACTCCGATGTCTGAGAGGGCCGGTGGACGGCAGGTCAGTTGGGCTTCAGGGCGCCGGGCACCTGCTGGAGGGTGTCCACCGTGCGCTCGGGCTTGGGGTTGACCGTCTTGAGCTGCTTGCGGCCCATGACGAACGTGACCGCGGCGACGACGCCCCAGAGGACGGCGACGATGAGCGCGGCCAGGCCGGCGTCCATCACGTTCTCCAGCGCCCACCACAGGGCGATGGAGAGGAACAGCAGGACCATGTAGCCGGCGAAGCCGGCCGCGCCCATGAGCCCCGCGCCCTTGCCGGCCTTGCTCGCCTCGGCCTTGACCTCGGCCTTGGCCAGCTCGAGCTCCTGGCGCATGAGGGTGGAGAGGTCCTTGGCGACCTCGCCCATCAGCTGGCCGACCGACGTGCCCTCGACGTCGGGACGGCCCTGGTCGGTCATCGGCGTGCCCATGGCGCCGGACTGGGCGTCGTAGGACTGGTCGGGGGTGACCGCGTAGTTGGACTGCCCGGTGGCCCCGGACGGGTCCGGGTAGCCCTGCGGCGTCCCCACCGGCGTGGCGCCGGAGTAGGGAGAGGACATCGGTCAGACCCCCCGGCCCGGAGTGCGTGCGGGGTCGTCCCAGCCGGCCGACGTGGTCGGCGGGACGGCGGCGTCGGCCGGCGGCACGGTGCCGTACGGCGGCGGCGGTACCGGCGCGGTGCCCGTCGTCCCCGTGGTGCCGCCGTAGCCGGCGGTCTCGCCGTAGCCCGTCGTCGTCTCGTAGCCGGCCGTCTCGGTGTAGCCGGAGTAGGCCGGCGTCGGCTCGACGTAGTTGGTCTGCGTGTAGCCGGCCGTGGTCGCGTGGTGCTGGCCGGTGGCGGAGCCGGAGTCGCTGTGCGCGGCCTTGACCCCGCTGGTGAGCCGGCCGGCGACGACACCGGCGAGGGCGGCGCCCAGCAGGAACGTGCCCGGCTTGCGGCGGGCGAAGGAGCGGACCTCCTCGAGCAGGTCGGCCGGCTCGCGGTTCTGCAGCCAGCCGGCGAACTCCTCGACCTTGCTGGTCGCCTGGTCCACGAGGTCACGGGCGGGGCCGGACGGCGCCCCGTTGCCCTCGACCATCCCGCGCAGCTGGGAGGCGATGCCCTGCAGGCCCTCGGCGGCCCGCTGCTGGGAGGCGACGGCCTGCTGGCGGAGCTGGGTGCGGCCCTGGTGGACGAGGTCCTGGGCCTGCGCCTTGGTCTCGTACGCGACCTCCCGGGCCTGGTCGGCGGCGGTCGAGGCGACCTGGCTGCCGGCCTGGGCCGCGGTCTGGCCGACGTTGCGGGCCTCGTCCTTGGCGACGTCGGTGGTGGACGGCGTGCCCGTGGTGCCGGTGCTGGTGCTGGTCGAACCCGCTGTCGCGCCAGTGCCGTGGGTGGCCGGCGGCGGCGGGAACGGGGTGTCGATGGAGTGCGTCATCGTTCCTCCTCGGCATGCGTCGTGGTCAGAGCAGGCGCTACCCAGATCGCGATCACCCACACATCGCCGGCCGACGGTCGTCGGTCGCTGACGTGCGGGTATGGGTCTGTCCCGGGCCGTTGCAGCAACGGACCGGGTGTGCGGTGTCGCCCGCCGGCCGCGTCGTCGCGTGCTCGGCGGAGGGGGTGCCAGGGGCGCCGTGCGCCCGCTGCCGAGCGGCGGGCCGGTCGACCCCACCGCGTCTTGGTGGCGCCTCGGTGCGGGAGCCGCTGTACCCGTGGCGCGAGGACCCGAAACGAGACCGGACGGTCGGCGGCACGGGCACCATCACCGGCGGACTAAGGTGAGGCACACCTATCCTTCGCCCTCCGAGGAGCTCCCATGGCCGAGCAGGCCCAGCGCCGTCCGCGCACCCCCCGGCTGGCCACGGTGCTCCGGACGTCGCGCCCCACGCCGCACCTCGTGCGGCTCGTGCTGGGCGGACCGGGTCTCGCCGGCTTCGCGCCGACGTTCACCGACTCCTACGTCAAGCTGGTGCTGCCACCGGCCGGTGCCCCCTACACCGCCCCCTTCGACGTGGAGCAGGTGCGCAGCGAGCAGCCGGCCGAACTGTGGCCCTGCCTACGCACCTACACCGTCCGCGCGTGGGACGCCGAGCAGGGGGAGCTGACCCTCGACGTCGTCGTCCACGGGGACGAGGGCGTCGCCGGCCCGTGGGCGGTCGCCGCCCGATCCGGTGACGTGGTGCAGCTGCTCGGCCCCGGCGGGGCCTACCTGCCGGCCGACGACGTCGACTGGCACCTGCTCGTCGGCGACGAGACCGCCCTGCCGGCCATCGCCGCCTCGCTCGAGCGACTGCCCGCCGGCACGGCGGCGCGGGTGTTCGTCGAGGTGGACGACGCCGCCGAGGAGCAGGACCTCGACACGCCCGCCGGTGTGGAGGTCGAGTGGGTGCACCGCGCCGGCGCGCCCGGTGCCGCGCTGGTCGCCGCCGTCCTGACCGCCGAGCTCCCCGAGGGTGAGGTGCACGCCTTCGTGCACGGCGAGGCCGGCTTCGTCCGTGACCTGCGCCGGTTCCTGCGGGTGGAGCGGCTGGTGCCGCGCGAGCGGCTGTCCGCGTCGGGGTACTGGCGGCGGGGCCGCACCGACGAGGGCTGGCGCGCGGAGAAGGCGGAGTGGAACGCCGCCGTGGAGGCCGACGAGCAGCGGCTGCCCGTGGCCTGAGGGGGAGGGCCGCCCGCCCGCACGGCGCTGTGGACGGGGCGCTCACCCGGTCCAGGGGAAGCGGGGTGGGCGGCGCTCGGCGAAGGCGGCCGTCCCCTCGGCCAGCTCGCCGGCGCTGACCGTCTCCCGGTACCAGCGGTCGGCCTCGGCACGCCCGTCCCGCCCCGCGCTCAGCGCCGCGACGACCTCCTTGGCCGCCCGCTGGGTGAGGGCGGAGCGGGTGGCCAGCACCTCGGCGAAGGAGAACACCTCGCGCTCGAGGTCGTCGGCGGCCACCAGGCGGTCGACCAGCCCGGTGCGCAGCGCGGTCGGCGCGTCGACGAGCTCGCCGCTGAAGAGCAGGTACCGGGTGAGCGCGGGGCCGACGAGGTCCAGCAGCGCCTTGGTCGACTCCGGCGTGTAGACGATGCCGACCTTCGCCGGGGTCACGCCGAAGACACCGGTCGGGTCGGTGAACCGCAGGTCGCAGCAGGTGGCCAGCTCGACCCCGCCGCCGATGCAGTGCCCGCGGATCATGGCCACGGTCGGCTTGGGGAAGTCCCGCAGGGCGGCCTGCGCGGCGAGGTTGTCGCGCCGCAGCGCAGCCATGGGATCGGCGGGGTCCGGGCCACCGAGCAGGTCGGCGATGTCCGCGCCGGCGCAGAAGCTCGGCCCCTCGCCGGTCACCACGAGGACGCGGACACCCGGGTCGCCGGCCGGGCCGGCCAGCACCTCGGGCAGCGCGGCCCACATGCCGGCGGTGAGCGAGTTGCGCTTGTCGGGCCGGGCGATGGTCAGGACGGCGACCGCGCCCTCGCGGCCGATGCGGAGGAACTCGCTCATCTCATCCCAGGTCGTCGGTGGCGAAGGTGTCGCACTGCGCCGGGTCGCCGGTCTCGTGACCGGTGGTGAACCAGCGCTGCCGCTGCTCCGACGAGCCGTGGGTGAACGCGTCCTGGTCGACGGTGCCGCCGCCGAGGTTCTCCTGGATGAAGTCGTCGCCGATGCGGGCGGCGGCGTCCAGGGCCCGGTCGACGTCGTCCTGGGTGATCTCGGCGATCAGCGGCCGGCCGGACTCGTCCGGCACCGTCTCGGCGTGGTGGGCCCAGGCGCCGGCGTAGCAGTCGGCCTGCAGCTCCAACCGCACGGTGCCGCTCTCCGGCCCGGTGAGGCCGGGCGTGACCTGCTGGTCGGTGCCGAGCAGGTTCTGCACGTGGTGGCCGTACTCGTGGGCGATCACGTACGCGTTGACGAACAGCCCGCCCTCGGCGCCGAACTGCGACTGCAGTTGGTCGAAGAACGACAGGTCGATGTAGACCTGCTGGTCGGCGGGGCAGTAGAAGGGGCCCGAGCCGCTGGTGGCGCCGCCGCAGCCGGTCTGCACCGAGCCGTTGAAGAAGACGGTGACGGTCGGCTGGTAGCGGTCCCCGAGCACGCCGGTCCAGTAGTCCTGGATCGACTCGATGTCGGCGACCACGGCGCAGTCGACGCTCTCGTTGGCGTCCGCGCCGGTCCGGCACTGCTCCTCGAGCTGGCCGTTGTCGGCGGTCTGGCCCTGGCCCAGGCTGCCCAGCTGGCCGAGCGCCGCACCGGTGCCGCCGTCCCCGCCGCCGCCGAGCAGCTGGAACAGCACGAGGACGACCACGCCGACCAGCCCGAGCCCACCGCCGCCGACGGCCAGCCCGCGGCCGCCGCCCAGCCCGCCACCGCCGCGACGGTCCTGGACGCCGGACGTGTCGAGATCGGCGCCTTCGCTGTACCTCATGGGCTGGGAGCTCTCCTGGTCCCCGGCACCGTCGGTCGGTGCCGTACGCAGCGGCGGTGCCCCGGCCGGCGCGGGGTCATGCGCGTTCGGGCGCCTCGCCGCCGGTCGGCGTCCGGCTGGGCTGCTCGGCCGGCTGGTCGCGCAGGAAGAGGTACCAGTACGACGTCGCGACGAAGACCACCGCTCCGACCAGGTTGCCCAGCCCGGCCATCAGCCAGTTGAGCAGCACGTGACCCCAGCCGATGTCCGGGACGCCGGCGAAGACCGCGGCGGGCAGGAAGAACATGTTGGCCACGACGTGGTCGAAGCCCATCGCGACGAACGCCATGATCGGGAAGAAGATCGCCAGGACCTTGCCGGAGACCGTGGTCGCCGCCAGCGACATCCACACCGCGAGGCAGACCAGCCAGTTGCAGCCGACCCCGCGCAGGAAGACCTGCCAGGGGGACTCGTGGAGCCCCTTGGCCTCGGCGATCTGCGCCAGCCGCTCGTGGGTGAGCGCGGCGCTGCCGGAGGCGCCGGGCGCGCCGATGACCCCGGTCTGGACGGCGAGGAAGTAGGCGACGAACAGCGCGCCGAGCAGGTTGCCCAGCAGCACCAGGGTCAGGTTCTTGGCGACGTCGCCCATGCTGAGCCGGCCCTGCATCGCACCGAGCGGGACCAGCAGCATGTTGCCGGTGGCGAGGTCGGACCCGGCGATGAGCACCAGCACCAGCCCGAGGGTGAAGGCCGCGCCCATGAAGAGGGTGGGCAGCGTGCCCCACGTCTCGGGGGCCAGCCCGGAGGAGACGGTGATCGCCACCAGGGCGCCGAAGGCGATGTAGGCGCCGCCGAGGAACGCGCTGACCAGGACGCGGTCCCAGGTGCGGTGCACCTTCTTGGCGCCGGTCTCACTGGCCACCTGGGCCATCTCGGGCGGCTGGCGGTCGGACATCACGCCTCCACACGGCAGCAGACCTCGGGGTCCGGACGCTACTGGCCCGCGCCGCTCCCGGCCCGTCGACGCCGTCCGGGTGCCCGGCGGGGGTGTGCGACCTAGGTTCGGGACATGCCCCTCTCCGGTGAGTACGAGCCCAGCACCCAGCAGTGGGTCCGCGACCAGGTGGAGCGCTACGAGGCCACCGGAGGGCGCGAGGCCAACACCCTGCGGGACACCGGCCTGCCCGTGGTCGTCTTCAGCACCCGCGGCGCCAGGAGCGGGAAGGTGCGCAAGCAGCCGCTCATGCGGGTCGAGCACGAGGGCGCCTACGCGATGGTCGGCTCGGTCGGCGGCGCGCCCAAGGACCCTGCCTGGGTGGCCAACGTGCGGGCGCACCCGGACCAGGTGACCGTGCAGGACGGCCCCGAGCCGTGGGACGGCGTCGCCCGCGAGGTCACCGGCGAGGAGAGGGCGCAGTGGTGGGAGCGCGCGGTGGCCGCCTACCCCGAGTACGCGGTGTACCAGCAGCGCACCGACCGGGAGATCCCGGTGTTCGTCGTCGAGCGGCGGTGACCCCGGTCCCCCAGGTCAGGTGAGGCTGCCCTAAGTTCACCCCCGGGGTGCCGGATCGTCCGGCGACCAGGGAGGACGACTGTGCACGGGATCGGGCGGTACCGCGGAGGGGTGCTCGCGGTGGCGGTGGGGTTCGCGCTCGCCGGCTGCGGCGCCGGGGACGGCGGGACGGCGGGCGGGGCGGCGACGACCGCGGCCGCGGAGACCCGCACCGTCGAGCACGCGGCGGGGACGACGGAGATCGAGGGCACCCCGGAGCGGGTCGTCGTCCTGGACACCGGGGAGCTCGACGCCGTCCTGGCCCTCGGCCTGACGCCCGTGGGAGCGGTGCGCACGTCGGTCAGCGACGAGCTGCCGGCCTACATCGAGGACGCCGGGGCCGACCCCGCCGAGATCGCCAACGTCGGCACCATCGCCGAGCCGGACCTCGAGGCGATCGCCGCCCTCACCCCCGACCTCATCCTGTCCAACGCCGTCCGGCACACCGAGATCTACGACCAGCTGTCGGCGATCGCCCCGACGGTGTTCGCCGAGGCGATCGGCGAGACGTGGCAGGACAACCTGCGGCTGGCCGGCGAGGCGCTCGACCGGTCCGAGGCGGCCGAGGAGCTGCTCGCGACCCACGAGGAGCGCGCCGCGGAGGTCGGCGCGCTGTTCGGTGACCCGGCGGCGACCGAGGTGAGCATGGTGCGCTTCCTCGACGGCACCGCCGTCCGGCTCTACGGGGAGGGCTCCTTCATCGGCGCGGTGCTGGCCGACGTCGGCTTCGCCCGGCCGGAGCTGCAGCGCACTCCCGAGACCTTCGTGGAGGTCGCCCCCGAGAACATCGGGGAGGCCGACGGCGACCTGCTCTTCTACGCCTCCTACGGCGAGGACGGGCAGACCGCGGCCGGTCAGGTGACCGGGGGCGGGCTGTGGTCGAGCCTGTCCGCGGTGCAGGACGGCCGCGCCTTCGAGGTCAGCGACGACCGGTGGTTCCTGGCCATCGGCCCGCTGGGCGCCTCGCTGGTGCTCGACGACCTCGAGGAGATCGCCGGCCGCTCGGCCGGCTGAGCCCCACCGTGCAGATCCGCGGAGTCGCCCCGTGCGGATCCGCGGATCTGCACGGGGCGGCGGGTCGGGGGCGCGACGCCGCCCGGTGCGGACGCAGCGCCGATCCCCCTGGTCCCGCTGCGGCCGGTCCTCCACACTGCGGCGCCGATCCCCCCACCGACCGAGGAGGACTCCCGTGCCACTCAGCGCCGCCGACACCTGCGCCCGCGTCACCGCCGAGCTGAACCGCCCAGGGCAGCCCTTCGCCTACACGTGCGAGGGCAACCGGGTGGTCGGCGCCTGGGACGTCGCCGACGTCGGCTACCAGGGGCTGGTCTCCGCCGGCACGATCGACGTCCACTACGCGATCACGGTGACCCTCGACGAGACCTCGGGCACCTACGCGGTCGAGGAGCGCCGGTCCGAGGGCGGGAGCACCGTCCGGTCCTCCGGCGGGACGGTGTCCTTCGGCGGGTCGAAGCAGGTGTTCCGCGGCCGGTCGATCGGCAAGCAGTGGGGTGGGGGAGCGGCGCTGCGGGCCACCTCGCACGGGCAGCCGGGGCACACCTGGAGCTACTCGTTCGAGACCTCCCGCATCAAGCAACCGCTGTTCGACCTGCTGGCCGACGCCGGCTGGCAGCCGGAGAGGAAGGGCTTCCTGGCCCGTCTCTTCTCCCGCTGAGCCCCCTCTCCCACCGAGCCCCCAGCCCCCGGCACGGTCCCGTCGTGGGCCCCGCGAGCCGTGGGGCCGGGGGCCTCGCTCAGAAGCCGGCGACGGCGTGCGGCGTGTAGGGCTCCTCCAGCCGCGCGACCTCCTCGTCGGTGAGCTGGAGGTCGACCGCGGCGACGGCGTCGTCGAGGTGGGCGTCCCTGGTGACGCCGACGATCGGTGCGGTCACCACCGGCTTGGACAGCACCCAGGCCAGCGCGACCTGCGCCCGGGGGACACCGCGGGCGGCGGCGACCTCGGCGACCCGTTGCACGATCGCCCGGTCGCTGTCCCCGTCGTACAGCCGCTTGCCGAACTCGTCGGTGGCGGAGCGCTCGGTCGACTCGTCCCAGTCGCGGGTGAGCCTGCCGCGGGCCAGCGGGCTCCACGGGATGACGCCGATGCCCTGGTCGGCGCAGAGCGGGTGCATCTCCCGCTCCTCCTCGCGGTTGAGGAGGTTGTAGTGGTCCTGCATCGACACGAAGCGGTGCCAGCCGTGCTCGCCGGCCAGGTACAGCGCCTTGCTGAACTGCCAGGCCCACATGGACGACGCCCCGAGGTAGCGCACCTTGCCCGAGCGGACGACGGAGTCCAGCGCCTCGAGGGTCTCCTCGATCGGCGTGTGCGGGTCCCAGCGGTGGATCTGGTACAGGTCGACGTAGTCGGTTCCCAGCCGGCGGAGGCTGTCCTCGAGCTCGCGGATGACGGCCTTGCGGGAGAGCCCGGCGCCGTTGGGGCCCGGCCGCATCCGGCCGTGCACCTTGGTCGCGAGGACGACGTCGTCGCGGTCGGCGAAGTCGCGGATCGCGCGGCCGGTGATCTCCTCGCTCGACCCGTCGGAGTACACGTTGGCGGTGTCGAAGAAGGTGATGCCGGCGGCGATCGCCTTCTCGATCAGCCGGCGGCTGTCCTCTTCCGGCAGGCTCCACGGGTGGTTGCCGCGGGCCGGGTCGCCGAAGCTCATCATCCCGAGGCAGATCCGCGAGACCTGCAGGCCGGTGCTGCCCAGACGCGTGTACTCCATGGCCCCGAGCCTTCCCCGGTCGCCCGCCGACGGCCACCGGGCTCCCGCGCCACGGCAGGCGGCTCACCCCTCACGGGAGGGCGGCGGCCACCTCGGGCAGGGCCGCGGCCACGTCGTCGTCGAAGGCGGTGAACGGCTCGGCGTCGAGCCGGCGCCGCGCGCCCGAGCCGGTCCAGCGCCAGGTGCCGACCACCCGGCCGCCGGCGACGACGGTCGGCCGGAAGACGCCGTTGCGGCCGGGGACGATGCGCTCGGCGAACTCCGGCGGCACCGCGCAGCTGCGGTCGGCGTAGCCGAGGACGAACTCGTCGAAGCCGGGCAGCAGGAGCACCCGCTGCGCGTCGGCCCGGTGCGCGGCCAGCAGGTCCGGGGTCTCGGGGGCCATGAGGTACTCGCGGCCGTCGGCGTCCAGCGTGGCGAGCTGGACCCGGACCGCGGCCAGCCCGGCCCGGACGTCCCGCACCGGCAGCCCGGCCCAGCGGGCAAGGTCGGCGACGGTCGCGGGCCCGTGGCCGGTGAAGAACCGCAGGGCCAGCTCGGCCAGCGCCTCCTCGCGGCCGGGGCGCCGGGGAGCGGGCACCCACTCGTCGAGCAGCACGAACAGCTGCTCCCCCTCGCGGGTCGGCCCCAGGCACAGGGTGCCGGTCTGGGCCAGGTACCAGAGCAGGTGGTAGCCGCGCTGCCCGGTGGTGGGGACCCCGCCGGCGGCGACCGCGGCCAGCAGCTGCCTGCGGCCGCACCGCCCGCCGCCGGCCAGCGCGGCGGTGACCACCTCCCGGGCCCGCTCCACCTCGGCGTCGCTCAGGCCCAGGGCGGCCCGCCGCTGCGCGGCGCCGGCCAGCACGCGGGGGCCGAGCAGGTGCAGCAGCCAGTGCAGGTCGTCGGCGGCGACCAGGTGCAGCGTGCCCCGCATCGGCCACGAGCGCACGACCTCGCCCGCGTCGAGCGCCGCCTCGACCGCGGCTCGCGACCGCTGCGCCGTCCGCAGGGCCACCGAGGTCAGTGCACCGGGCAGCTCCTGGGCCTGCACGCAGGTCAGCCGGCGGACCACCGCTCCCGGTGTGGGCAGCGGCGGGCCGGCCAGCCGCTGGGCCACCAGCCGGAGCAGGGCGAGATCGGGTGCCACGCCCCCAGCCTGGCAGGGGGTCCGACGACCGGGCTCAGCGCAGCAGGTGCAGGTAGAGCAGCTCCTCGGCGTCGGGCTCGGTGGTCAGCGGGCGGAACCCCGCGGCGGCCGCGGCGCGGAGGCTGGCGGTGTTGTCCGGCTCGATGCCGAGCACGAACTGCTCGACGTCGGCGGTCTCCGGCGCCGCGACCAGCGCCGCCAGGGCGGCCCGCCCGTAGCCGCGGCCGGTCCGCTCCGGGTCGACGACGTAGGCGGCCCCCATCGTGCGGCGGACGTCCTCGTCCAGGACGCGCTCCCGCTCCGGGTCCCACGTCGTCCACCGGTCGTAGACGTCGCCGCCGACCTGCCCGACCACGCGGTCGTCGGCGTCCAGGACGACGAAGGAGTGCCCGCGGAGCACGCGCCGGCCGCGGAACTCCTCGGTCCACGTGGTGGTGCGCAGCGCCAGTTCCCGCTCCGGCCACTCCCGCCCACCGAGCCGGCGCTGCACCTCGGGTGCGTCGAACCAGGGGAGGACGGCGGGCAGGTGCTCCGGCTGGAACGGGACGAGCCGGACCGCGGGGTGCTCACTCACGGCGTCACCCTGCCGTCGCGGCCGGCGGCGTGCACGCCGGCGACCCGGACGCCGATCGCATCGGACGTCCGGGCCGCCGGGAGGGTGCTACGCCCGGTTCCGGGCCGGTCGGCCACGGCCGGCCGCCAGCAGGAGACCGGCGACCACGGCCAGGGCACCGGCCGTGGCGGCCAGCGGCCCGGCGGACGGGCCCGCGGACGACCTCGGCTGCGTCGCCACGGCCTGCGGCGTGCCGGTGCCGCAGGCGTCCCCGCTGCCCGTGACCCCGCTGCCCGTGACCCCGCGGCCCGGGGCGCCGGCGGCGTCCGGGCCGCCGGACGTCGTGCCCCCGGTCGCCGAGCCGTTGCCGGTGTGGCCGCCGACGCTCACGCCCGCCGCGGTGCCGGCGTCCCCGCAGTCGCCGTCGTGGCCGCCCGAGGCCGGGTCGGCGTCAGGGGTGTGGCCGGTGCCGCTCCCGCTGGTGCCGTGCGCGACGGTGCCGGTCCCACCGGTCCCACCGGTGCCGGCGGGGACGGTGCCCGTCCCACCGGCGCCGGGGTGGCCGCGCCCGGGGACGGGGGTCCCGTTCCCGTCGTGTGGCGGGCCGTTCCCGTCGCCGTCTCCGGGCGTGCCGGACCCGTCGCCCGCGCCGGCGTCCTGACCCTCGAGGGCCGGCAGGCCGGAGAGGTCGACCGGCAGGGTGACGCGGACCAGCAGGTCGCTGCCGGTGCCGGTCCCACCCTCGTCGACCGGGACCTCGATCGCCGAGCCGTCGCCGGACGTGCCGCCGAGCAGGCCGCCGAGGTCGACGTCGACGGTGTCCTCCCGCAGTGCGTCCCCGCCGAGCAGCTCCGGGAGCAGGCCCCCGGTGTCGATCGGCAGGCTCAGGACCGGGTCCCCGGGCGCGGACTGCCCGGGGCCGGTGTGGCCGTCGCCGAGGAGCCCGCCGACGGTCACGTCGACGTCCACGCGGGACAGCGGGCCGCCGGAACCGGGACCTCCGGGCAGCGGCAGGGCCACCGTGCTGGGCCGGTCGGCGTCGAGGCCGGCCGGCAGCTCCAGGACCGTGTCCCGCGCGGTCGTGCCGTCGGTGTCGCCGATCGTGACCGTGTCCTCGAGGTCGAGCAGCAGGCCCTCCCCGCCGGGCCCGGGCCGCAGCGGCTCGGCCAGGTCGACGTCGATGTCGTCCCCGGTCAGCGGGTCGCCGTCGAGGACGTCGCCGAGGTCCCCGGTGACCACCGGCGCGGTCACCGTCGTCCCGGCCGTCCCGCCGCCGGAGGTGTTCACCGGGACGGTGACCGTGAGGCCGTCCGCCGGGTCCGGCGGGGCGCCGTCGGCCTCGGTGACCCGCACCGGGACGCTCACGCCGCCGTCGCCGAGGACGGTGGTCCCCGGCGCGGTGTCGGTGTCGACCGGGAGCTGGAGGCCGTCCCCGGCCCCCGCGCCGACGGTCAGCTCCTCGCCGGTGCCGGTGACGACCGGCGTGCCGAGGACCGTGCCGTCCTGCACCGGGACGGTGGCGGTGACGCCGAGCAGGTCGGCGGTCAGGTCGTTGTCGTCGGCCGCGGCGATCCCCGTCCCGGTGGCCAGCAGGCCCCCGGTGAGCAGGGCGGTGCGCAGGCCGCGCTGTACCCATCTGTTCATGGCTGGTTCCTTCTCCGGTTCCGAGTGCACCGGCCCCGGACGGGACCGGTGGTGCTGCCGTGCCGGCTGCGAGCCGGCCGGGCGCACTCAGTCCGGGGAGACGGAGGGGTCGTCGGCGACGTCGCCGAGGGCGTTGCGGGCCTCGCCGGAGCGCGTGGCCGCGGCGGTGAGGACGCCGGCGGAGACGTCGGCGGGCAGCGTGGCGGTGCCGCCGTCGGGGCCCGGCACGGAGCCGCCGGCGGCGGACCCGCTGGTCGCCGGGACGGCCGGCACGGCACCGGGGAGGGGCGCCGGGACGGGCGAGAGCGGAGCGGGGGACGGCCCCGGGGAGACGGCGCCCGCGGGCACCTCCCGCAGCGGGGTCGCACCGGAGGCGGGACCGGCGTCGGGCACGGTCGCCGCGGCGACGGCCGGCACCGCAGCAGGGGCGGCGACCGCCTGGAGTGCAGCGGTCGGGGCCGGCTGCGCGGCGTCGACGTCGGCACGGGGCACGACGGCGTCCGGCGTGCGGGGGAGGCCGGTCACGCCCGGTCGGACGACGTCGGTGACCGGCTCGACGACGTCCGTGACCGGACGGAGGGCCCCGGTCACGGGCGGGAGGGCCCCGGTCACGGGAGAGAGGGCCTCGGTCACCGGCGGGACGGCGGCCGCCACCGGCGCCAGGGCCTCGGCCACCGGGACCACGGCGTCGGCCACCGGGACCACGGCGTCGGCCACCGGCGCCACGACCGCGGAGGTCGTCGCCGCGACCACCGGCTGCGCGGCCGTGCCGAAGAGCTCGGTCGGGGTGAGGGCGAGGACCGGCAGCGGAGCGCCGCCTGCACCTGTCGGCGTGGGCGGCGTGCCCTCGTCGGCCGAGGCGCCGGACGCCGCGGCCAGCCAGAGGCCGATCCCGAAGCCGCCCAGCAGGGCGGCGCGGGCGAGCCGGCGGCGCAGCCGGGAAGGGGTGCGCACGAGGGGAGGGACGTCGTCGGGCACGGCCTCCCCCTGACTCCTCGTGTTCGATTGGTCACTACGAGGCTAGGTAGGAGGGGTCGGTCCCGCGCGGCGGGACGGGTCGCCCGACCGGGTGGTTGCGGTCGATGCCCTCACCCGGCGTCACGGTTCCGGCACGCCGGGGTCCGGAACCCGGGACACGTCTGGACACGGGATCCGTGGGTACGGGCGGCCCCGGACTGCACCCGACGAGAGACTGCTCATGCCCCAGCTCCAGTCAGACCCGGCCCGTCCCGCGGCCGACCCCGCCCCGCTCCGCCCCCGTGGACGGCGGCTGTCCGGACGGCGGGCGGTCGTGACCGGCGGTGCCGACGGCATCGGCGCGGCGATCGTGCGCGCCTTCGCCGACGAGGCGGCGACGGTGGCGGTGCTCGACCCGCGCGGGGACGCCGCCGCCCGCCTGGCCGCGGAGGTCGGCGGGAAGGCCTACCGCGTCGACCTCGCCGACCCCGTGGACACCCGCGAGGCCATGGAGAAGGCGGTGGCCGGGCTCGGCGGCCTCGACGTGCTGGTCACCTGCGCCGGCGAGCAGCGGTACGCGCCGCTGCTGGAGATGGACCCCGTGGAGCTCGGCGGCGCCTTCACCCTCCCGACCCAGTCGATGCTCGGCGCGATCCAGGCCGCGGCGTGCGCGATGGTCGGCTTCCGCACACCCGGCGACGACTGCGTCGGCAAGGTGGTCACGGTGACGAGCGCGGGCGGTCCGGGCGGCGGGGGGCCGGCGCACCACGCCGCGGCGCGGGCCTCGGTGGTGGCCCTCACCCGGGCCGCGGCGCAGGAGCTCGGCCCGCACGGCATCACGGTCAACTGCCTGTGCCCGGGTCACGTGCTGCCGCCGGCGGAGGCCGCCGCGCGCAGCCGCACCGAGGTGGCCGCGTGGACGGCGCAGTCACCGCTGGGCCGGCTGGGGGAGCCGCGGGACGTCGCCCGCGCCGCGGTCTTCCTGGCCTCCAGCGACTCGGACTACCTGACCGGGGACGCGCTCAACGTGGCCGGGGGGATGGTCCTCCACTGACAGACTGCCCGTGTGCGGGCACAGGACTGGGACCAGCGCTACGCCGAGCAGCGGCAGTGGTCGGCGGAGCCCAACGCGCTGGTGGCCGAGCTGCTCGACGGCCTGCCGCGGGGGACGGCCGTCGACCTGGCCGCGGGGGAGGGCCGGCACGCGCTGTGGCTGGCCGCCCGCGGCTGGCGGGTGACCGCCGTCGACTTCTCCGCGACCGGGCTGGCCCGCGGCCGCCAGCAGGCCGGCGCCGAGCGGGTGACGTGGGTGGCCGCCGACGTCCTGGCCTGGGACGCGCCGGCCGGCTCGCTGGACCTCGTGCTCGTCGCCTACCTGCACCTGCCCGAGGACGACACCGTCGCGTTGCTGCGCCGCGCCGTCGGCTGGCTGCGCCCCGGGGGCCGGCTGCTGGTCCTGGGTCACGACGTCGACAACGTGGCGCGGGGCGTCGGCGGCCCGCAGGACCCGGCGATCCTGCACAGCGTGGCGCGGCTGGCCCCGGTGGCCGAGCTGCTCGACGTCGACCGGTTCGCGCAGGTCCACCGGGAGACCCCCGCAGGGACCGCGCTGGACACCCTCCTCTGGGGCCGGCGAGCGGCCCGCACCGTCGGCACCGGGCGGTAACCTGCCGGCCGTGATGGGGATGGGTGGCGCCGGTGGGTCGCGGGCGCAGCGGCGGCGGAGGCTGGTCGCCGCGCTGGTCGTGGTCGCGATGCTCGTGGTGGCCGGCGCGACGGTGCTGTCGATCGCCCTCGGCTGAGCAGTTCCACCATCCCGGGGCGAGTCGCCCGGCGGAGCTCGGCACGCTGCTGCGCGACGCGGTCGCGGCGAGTGCGGCCGGGCGGAACGGCTACTCCGCGGCCTGACCGCCGGCGGGCCCGCAGAGGTGCTCGAGGAACCAGTCCCGGGCCAGCGCGGCGGCCGCCTCCAGCGTGCCGGGCTCCTCGAACAGGTGGCCGGCGCCGGGGACGACGGCCAGCCGGCTGCCGCACCGCAGCCGCGCCTGGGCCGCGCGGTTGAGCTCGAGCACCTGCTCGTCCTCACCGCCCACCACCAGCAGCGTCGGCGCGCGGACGGCGGCCAGCCGCGGCCCGGCCAGGTCGGGGCGACCGCCGCGGGACACCACGGCCCGCACCCCGCCGTCGTCCGCGGCGGCCTCGAGCGCGGCGGCGGCGCCGGTGCTCGCGCCGAAGTACCCCACCGGCAGCTCACCGCAGCCGGGGAGGGCGCGCAGCCACGCGGTCACCTCGCGCAGCCGGGCGGCCAGCAGCCCGACATCGAAGACCGCCGCCCGGTCGCCGTCCTCCTCGGCGGTGAGCAGGTCGAACAGCAGGGTGCCCAGGCCGGCCTGGTGCAGGACGTCGGCCACGTAGCGGTTGCGGGGGCTGTGCCGGCTGCTCCCGCTGCCGTGGACGAACACGACCAGCCCGGTCGAGCCCTCCGGCACCGTGAGCGTGCCGGCCAGGCCGACCCCGCCGGCGGGGACCGTGACCTCGCCGGACGGCGGGACGGGCGGCGCCTCCAGGAGCGCCACCACCTCCTCGTCGGGGGTGGGCCGGAAGTCGTCGTAGAACCGGCCGACGGCGGCGAACCGGTGCGGCACCTCCAGGCACACCACCTCGTCGAACTCGCCGGCCAGGGCGCGGGCGCTCTCGCGGGCGCACACCGGCGAGGCGAGGACGACACGGCCGGCGCCCTGGGCCCGCACGACGGCACCGGCCGCCCGCGCCGTGGACCCGGTGGCGATCCCGTCGTCCACGACGACCGCCGTCCGGCCGGCGAGCGGCACCGGTGGGCGGTCCCCGCGGAAGCGCCGGGCGCGCCGGGCGAGCTCCGCCCGTTCCCGCTCCTCGGCCCGGGCCACGTCGTCGGGGCCGACGCCGGCCATCGCCACGACCCGCTGGTCGACCACGGTGACCCCGCCCTCGCCGACGGCGCCCATGGCCAGCTCCGGCTGGGTGGGCACCCCCAGCTTGCGGACCACGACGACGTCCAGCGGTGCACCGAGGGCGCGGGCCACCTCGAACGCCACCGGCACGCCGCCGCGTGGCAGGCCGAGGACGACGACGTCGGAACCGCGCAGCGGCTCCAGCAGCGGCGCGAGCCGCCGTCCGGCGTCGCGGCGGTCGTGGAACGGCACCTGGCACCTCCTCGCGTCCGGTTCCCGATGCTGCGCGCCCGGAGGGGGCGCCGACAGGGGACCTTGGTCCCGGGATGCAACCCCCGTGACGAAGGTCCCTGGTGCCGGGCCGGGGCGGGAGCTTGGGTGGAACGCGACCCACGGGGACCCGTCCGGCTCTCCCGTCTTCCCCGAGCGAAGGGCCCGCCGCATGACGCTGACCGACGACTCCGCCGTCGACCAGGCCGTGGCCCGTCTCGCCGACGAGTTCCGCGCCCGGCTGCGGCCGCAGGTGATCGGCACCGTCGTCCGCAACTGCCGCCGCGACCTCAGTGGGGTGCCGGCCACCGCACTGCCCGAGCTGGTCGAGCGCCTGGCCCGGGCCCGGCTGGAGGCGGAGAACTGAGCGGCGCGCCCGGGGGTCGACCTCGGAGCGCACTCGGACCCTCCGATGGCGCCGTGCGCGCCGGCCGGCTGCACGCCGTCGGCCCTGCCGACCACCTCGTCCTCGGCTGGCTCCCCGACGTGACGCCGAACAGGCGGTGACCGCCGGGGCCGGCCGGCGGTCGTCCGCGACCCGTCCTCGGGCAGCGGCGGGCCATGGGCACGGTGGTGCTGCGGCCCGGGGCGCAACCCGGTTGCCGTGGACCGGAGGATGTCCGGGTGGGCTACGTCGACCTGACCGGCATCCGGCACACCCTCCCCGACGGGCGGGTGCTGCTCGACGACGTCTCCTTCCGGGTGGGGGAGGGCGCCCGGGCGGCGCTGGTCGGTGAGAACGGCGCGGGCAAGACCACGCTGCTGCGGATCGTCGCCGGTGACCTCGCGCCCGAGGCCGGCACCGTCGCCCGCAGCGGCGGGCTCGGCGTGATGCGCCAGTTCATCGGCTCGGTCCGTGACGACACCACGGTGCAGCGCTTCCTCGTGGATCTCGCCACACCCGCCGTCCGGTCGGCGTGGGAGGCGGTGGAGGCCGCCGAGCTGACGCTCATGGAGACCGAAGACGACACCGCGCAGATGGCCTACGCCGAGGCGCTGGGCCAGTGGGGCGACGCCGGCGGGTACGAGGCCGAGGTCACCTGGGACGCCGTGACCGTGGCCGCGCTCGGCATCCCCTACGAGCGCTGCAAGTACCGCGACCTGTCCACTCTCTCCGGCGGGGAGCAGAAGCGGTTGGCCCTGGAGGCGCTGCTGCGCGGCCCCGACCAGGTGCTGCTGCTCGACGAGCCGGACAACTACCTCGACGTCCCGGGCAAGCGCTGGCTCGAGGAGCGGTTGCTGGAGACCCGCAAGACGGTGCTGTTCGTCAGCCACGACCGCGAGCTGCTGGCCCGCGTCGCCGACCGGGTGGTCACCGTGGAGGGCGGGACGGCGTGGGTGCACGGCGGCGGGTTCACCGGCTACCCCGCCGCCCGCGCCGCCCGCCACGAGCGGATGGCCGAGCTGCGCCGGCGCTGGGACGAGGAGCACGAGCGGCTGGTCGAGCTGGTGCGCACGCTGCAGCAGCAGGCAGCCAACTCCCCGGACATGGCCTCGCGCTACCGGGCGATGCAGACCCGGCTGGCGAGGTTCGAGGCGGCCGGCCCGCCTCCGGACCGGCCGCCGGAGCAGAAGGTGGCCATGCGCCTGCGGGGTGGGCGCACCGGGGTGCGGGCGGTGATGGCCGAGCAGCTGGAGCTGTCCGGGCTGATGCGGCCGTTCGACCTCGAGGTCTGGTACGGCGACCGGGTCGCCGTCCTGGGTGCGAACGGCGCGGGCAAGTCGCACTTCCTGCGGCTGCTGGCCGGCCAGGAGGTCGCCCACGCCGGCGGGTGGCGCCTGGGTGCCCGGGTGGTGCCGGGGTTCTTCGCCCAGACCCACGCCCACCCGGACTGGCAGGAGCGCACCCCGGTCGACCTGCTGTGGCACGGCGAGCCGGGGCGTGCGGGCGTCGACCGCGGCCGGGCGATGGCCGCGCTGCGCCGCTACGGCCTGGCCGACGCCGGCGACCAGCCGTTCCGGACCCTCTCCGGTGGCCAGCAGGCGCGGTTCCAGATCCTGCTGCTGGAGCTCTCGGGCGCGACCCTGCTGCTGCTCGACGAGCCGACCGACAACCTCGACGTGCTCTCGGCCGAGGCGCTGGAGGAGGCGCTGACCGCGTTCGAGGGGACGGTGCTCGCCGTCACCCACGACCGCTGGTTCGCCCGCTCCTTCGACCGGTTCCTGGTCTTCGGTGCCGACGGTCGGGTGTACGAGGCGCCGGAGCCGGTGTTCGACGAGGCGCGGGTGCAGCGCGCCCGCTGAGCCGGCTCCCTCGCGGGTACCGCCCCGGGCCCTGCGAGCAGGAAGTCCCCCTTGACCGTCGGGGTGGCACGACCCGGCAGCCGGCGTGGGAGGCGCACCGCCGGTGGATCGACGGGCAGGCCGCCCGCCGCGGCACGGTCGGCGGGATCGGGTCCCCCGGTCCGGACCGACGACCGCCGCGTCAGCCGAACGCCCGGCCCTCGCCGCGGTAGGTCGGGACGGCGCCGGTGAGGACGTCGCCGGCCAGCGTGTGCAGGACGTCGACGTGCTCGCACAGCTCCCCGGCCTTGGCGTGCCGGAACCAGACGCGGTCGCCCACCCGCAGCCGGGCGGCGTCCGGACCGCGCAGCGGGGTCTGCACCTCACCGGCCGCCTCGGCGCCCGACAGCCGCAGCCGGGCGGGGTACACCGGCCGGGGCAACCGGTCCTCGCCGGGCGGGCCGGAGGCCGCCCACCCACCCCCGGCCACGGTCACCGTCCCGGGTGTCGGGACGCGGGTCACCGGGAGGGCGAACAGCGCGGCGGGGCGGGCGGCGAAGGCCCGGTAGCCGTCGAACAGCGTCGGGCAGTAGAGCCCGGAGCCGGCCGACAGCTCGGTCACCGACGGGTCGGCCGCGGTGCGCTCGAGGCTGCCGGTGCCCCCACCGTTGACGAACCGCAGCGGCGCCACGGCGCCGACCGCCGCCACCACCGCGGCCCGCCGCCCGGCCAGCTCCCGCGCCGAGACCGCCTGCATCCCGCGGACGGCCAGGCCCCGCACCCACCGGCCCGGCGGCGCGTCGGGCACGCCGGCGATCTGCGCCTCGTAGGCCATGATCCCGACGAGCGTGAACCCCGGGCGGGCGACCACGGTGCGGGCCAGGGCCGCGGCGTCGGCCGGGTCGTGCACGGGAGAGCGGCGCACCCCCACGTGCACCCGGCCCCCCGCGGCGCGCAGCGACGCGTCGACGTCCAGGCACACGCGCACCGCGGGGCGCCGACCGGGCGGGGCGACGGCGTCGACGACATCGAGGTGGTCGGGGGAGTCCACTACGAGCGTCACCCGGGACGCCGCCGCCTCGTCGGCGAGCAGCCGGCGCAGCGCACCCCGGTCCACCGAGGGGTAGCCGACGACGGCGTCCGCGGTGACCGGGTCGTCCCCGCCGGTGAGCCAGAGGGCTTCGGCCAGCGAGTACGCAAGCACCCCCGCGAAGCCGGGGCGGGAGAGCACGCGGCGCAGCACGGCCCGGCAGCGCACCGACTTGCTGGCGACCCGGATCGGCCGACCTCCGGCGCGGGCCACCAGGTCGCCGGCGTTGGCGTCGAGGGCGTCGAGGTCGACGAGGGCCAGCGGCGGGTCGAGTCCGGCGGTGGCACGGTCCAGCCGCGCCCGGGTCGCCGCGGCGCGCAGCAGGGGCGCGGCGGTCACCCGGCGAGGGTGGCCGTCCGACAGCGGGGCGTCAACCCCGATCAGGCCGTTGACCTGCACACTCCGGGCGGGGCAGAGTCCCTGGGACCGAGTCGAGGAGGGCCGGGTGGCCGCACGGACGACGTTGCCCGGAGGCACCGCGCGCTGGCGCAACTGGTCGGGCAACCAGCGGGCCGAGGCCGCGGTGGTGCACCCCGCATCGGTGGAGGAGGTCGTCGCGGTCCTCACCGCGGCCGCCGGGGCCGGACGCCGGGTGCGGCCGGTGGGCAGCAGCCACTCGTTCTCCGCGATCGCCCGCCCGGAGGAGGTGCAGGTCGTCCTCGACGAGCTGTGCGGCGTCACGGTCGGTGCCGGCGGCCTGGTCACCGTCGGCGCCGGGACGCCGCTCTACCGGCTCAACGCCGAGCTGGCCCGCACCGGCTGGGCGCTGACCAACCTCGGCGACATCGACCGCCAGACCGTCGCCGGCGCGCTCGCGACCGGCACGCACGGCACCGGCGCCCGGTTCGGCGGGCTGGCCACCCAGGTCCGCGGCCTCGAGCTGGTGACGCCGGCCGGTGAGGTGCTCCGCTGTGACACCGCCTCCCACCCGGAGGTCTTCGGCGCCGCCCGTGTGGGCCTGGGCGCCCTCGGCGTCGTGACCGCGGTGACCCTGCAGGCGGAGCCGGCCTTCGCGCTGCACGCCGTGGAGGGCCCCGGCCGGCTCAGCGCCGCGCTGGAGGGCTTCGAGGAGCTCATGACCTGCACCGACCACGTCGAGTTCTACTGGTTCCCGCACACCGACGCGACGCTGGTGAAGTGCAACACCCGGGTGCCGCTGGCCGAGGGCCTGGACCCGCTGCCGCGCTGGCGCGCGGTCTGGGACGACGAGGTCCTGGCCAACGCCGCGTTCGCCGGGGTGGTCGCGGCCGGTCGGCGGGTGCCGGCGCTGGTGCCGCCGCTGGCCCGCGTCTCGGCCCGGGCGCTGGGTGCCCGCAGCTGGACCGACCACTCGCACCGCGTGTTCGTGAGCCGCCGGCGGGTGCGGTTCCTCGAGACGGAGTACGCCGTCCCGCGCAGGGACGCGCCCGCGGTGCTCGCCGAGCTGCGCCGCGTGCACGAGGGCGGCGACTGGCGCACCGCCTTCCCGGTGGAGGTCCGGCTGGCCGCCGCCGACGACGTCCCGCTGTCGACGGCGTCCGGCCGCGACACCGCCTACATCGCCGCGCACGTGCCGGCCGGCACCGATCCCGGGCCGTGGTTCGCCGCGGTGGAGGCGGTCGCGGGGGAGGTCGGTGGCCGGCCGCACTGGGGGAAGCTGCACGGACTGGACGCCGCGGTGCTGCGGGAGCGCTACCCGCGCTTCGACGAGTTCCTCGCCGTCCGCGACCGGCTGGACCCGGGGGGCGTGCTGGCCAACGCCCACCTCGACCGCGTGCTCGGCCCTGCGCCCGGCCGCTGAGGCTCCGGGCCCTCAGGGCGTCGGCGTGCCACCGATCCGGTCGAGCTCCTCCAGCTCCCGCGGCCCGAGCACCAGCGCGCCCGCGGCGAGGTTCTCCTCCAGGTGCGCGATCGACGACGTGCCGGGGATGAGCAGCAGGTTGGGGCTGCGGGCCAGCAGCCAGGCCAGCGCGACCTGCATGGGTGTGGCCTCCAGCCGGCGGGCCACCGTCTCCAGCGCCGCCGACTGCAGCGGGGTGAACCCGCCGAGCGGGAAGTAGGGGACGTAGGGGATCCCCTCGCGGGCCAGCGCGTCGATCATCGGGTCGTCGGCCCGGTGCACCAGGTTGTAGTGGTTCTGCACGCAGACCACCGGCGCGATCGCCTGCGCCTCGGCCAGCTGCTGCGTCGTCACGTGGCTGACCCCGAGGTGCCGGATCAGCCCCTCCTGCTGCAGGGCAGCCAGCGCCTCGAACGGCTCGACCAGGGACTGCTCCACCGGCTCGTGCGCCCCGGGCATCCGCAGGTTCACCACGTCGAGGACATCGACGCCGAGGTTGCGGCAGTTGTCCTCGACCGCCGAGCGCAGCTCCGCGGGGGAGAGGGCCGGCGGCCACCCGCCGTCCGGCGTGCGGCGGGCGCCGACCTTGGTGACGACGACCAGCTCGTCGGGGTAGGGGTGCAGCGCCTCGCGGATGATCTCGTTGGTGACGTGCGGCCCGTAGTAGTCGCTGGTGTCGACGTGGTCCACGCCGAGTTCCACCGCGCGGCGGAGGACGGCGACCGCGGCGTCCCGGTCTGCCGGCGGCCCCATGACGTGCGGGCCGGCGAGCTGCATCGCGCCGTAGCCGATGCGGTGCACCGGCCGGCCGGCGAGGGGGAACTGTCCGGACCGCTCCGCGGTGAACGTCGTCATCCGCGGCCCCTACCCCGCCTGCGCGCCGGTCAGGCGGTGGTGCCGACGACCTCCGGGGCCGGCAGCGCAGCGACGGCGGCGGGATCGACCGCCCGCCGGCTGACCGCCTGCGTCAGGACGGCGACACCGGCCCCGACCAGGGCGAGGACGGCGCCCACCCACATCGGTGCGGTGTACCCCAGGCCCGCGGAGATGACCAGGGCGCCGAGCGCGGCGCCGAGGGCGTTGGCGATGTTGAACGCGCCCTGGTTGGCCGCGGAGACGAGGCTGCCGCCGCGCACCTGTGCCGCCTCGATCACGCCGTTCTGCACGACCGGGCCCAGCGCGAAGGACACCGTCCCGAACAGCACCAGGAGCACCACCGCCGCCACCGGGGTGCGGGCGAGGAAGGCGAAGACGACCAGGACGGCGCTGGTGGCCACCAGCCCGACCGCGACGAAGGAGAAGCCGTACCGGTCGCCGAAGCGCCCACCGAGCAGCGTGCCCACGGTGGTGCCGGCACCGAACAGGGCCAGCACGGGGGTCACCCACGCCTCGGGGATGCCGCCGAGCTCGGTGAGGATCGGGCTGACGTAGCTGTAGACGGCGAACAGCGCGGCGAAGCCCACCATGGTCAGGCCCAGCACCAGCCAGACCTGGCCGCGGCGGAAGGCGTGCAGCTCGGCACGCAGGTCGCCGGGCTCGCCGACGTCCGCGGGCATCCACGCCAGCAGGCACGCGATGGTCACCAGACCGATCACCGCGATGGCGCCCAGCACCAGCCGCCAGCTGGTCTGCTGGGCCACGAAGGTGCCCAGCGGGACGCCGATGACGTTGGCCAGGGTCAGACCGGTGATCATCAGCGAGATCGCCCGCGTGGCGCGGTCGGGAGTGACCAGCCGGCGGGCGGCGACGGCCCCGACCCCGAAGAAGGCGCCGTGGGAGAGCGCGGTGAGGACGCGCGCGGCGGTCAGCGTCTCGTAGGTGGGGGCGACCGCCGACAGCGCGTTGCCGACGACGAACACGACCATGAGGCCGACGAGGGTCTGGCGGGGGGAGAAGCGCACCCCGAGCGCGGTGAGCGTCGGGGCGCCGACGACCACACCGATGGCGTAGGCCGAGATCAGCATGCCCACCGCGGAGACCGAGACCCCCAGGCCGTCGGCGATCTGGGGCAGCATCCCCATGACGACGAACTCGGTGGTGCCGATGCCGAAGGCACCGATGGCGAGGGCGAGCAGACCGCGGGGCACGAGGAGGACTCCAGGGGACGACGGCGAGTACGGGTGGGGCGCGGACTGCGTCGTCCTGCCGGGGTCGGCACCGACCCTCTCCCAGGCCAAGGCAGTGCCCCGCGTCGGCATGCCCTGAACCCCGGGTGGGCCTCCTCACAGACCCCGCACACCCGCGGACGTGCACGCGGCACATCCGCGGGTGCGCACGGGAGGTCAGGGCTTGAGGAGCACCTTGACCGCGCCGTCCTTCTTCTCGCGGAAGTTGGCGTAGGCCTCGGGTGCCTGCTCGAGCGGCACGTGGTGGGTGGCGAAGTCGTCGACGCCCAGCGGGTCGCCCTCGGTGAGGATCGGCAGGATGTCAGGCACCCAGCGCCACACGTTGGCCTGACCCATGCGCAGCTGGATCTGCTTGTCGAACATCCGCATGAGCGGCAGTGGGTCGGTCGCGCCGCCGTAGACGCCGGACAGCGAGATCGTGCCGCCGCGGCGGACCGCGTCGATCGCGGTGTTCAGGGCGGCGAGCCGGTCCACCCCGGCCACCTGCATGACCCGCTCCATGATCGCGTCGGGGATGACGGCGGTCGCCTTCTGCGCGAAGGAGGCCAGCGGCGAGCCGTGCGCCTCCATGCCGACGGCGTCGATGACCGCGTCGGCGCCGCGGCCGTCGGTCGCGTCCTGGATGGCCTGGACGACGTCGTCCTTCCGCGTCGACCGGATGACGTTCGTGCCGCGCGCCGCGGCGCGCTGGATCCGCTCCGGGACGACGTCGGAGGCGTAGACCTTCTCGATGCCCAGGTGGTGGGCGATCCGGGTGCACATGTCGCCGATCGGACCCAGCCCCAGGACCAGGAGCGTGCCGCCGGCCGGGACCGCGGCGTACTGGACCGCCTGCCAGGCGGTGGGGAGCACGTCGGAGAGGTAGACGAACCGGTCGTCGGGCAGGCCGTCGGGGACCTTGATCGGCAGCGTGTTCCCGAACGGCACCCGCAGGTACTCCGCCTGCCCGCCGGGGACGTGCCCGTAGAGCTTGGTGTAGCCGAACAGGGAGGCGCCGAAGCCCTGGTCGCGGTTCTGCGTCGTCTCGCACTGGGAGTGCAGTCCCTCCGAGCACATCCAGCACGTGCCGCAGGAGATGTTGAAGGGGACGACGACCCGGTCGCCGGGCCGCACGGCGCTCACCCCGGACCCGACCTCGCGGACGACGCCCATCGGCTCGTGGCCCATCACGTCGCCCACCGTCATGAAGGGGGCCATCACCTCGATCAGGTGCAGGTCGGACCCGCAGATGCCGCTCGAGGTCACCTCGACGACGACGTCGGTCGGGTCCTGGATTGTGGGGTCGGGGACGGTGTCCACCCGGACGTCCGCCCGGCCGTGCCAGGTCACTGCGCGCATGGGGATGTGCTCCTCGGGATCCGGGTCGGAGAGCTCCGACGGAGCCCTCCTGCCCTGCCGTGACGTGCATCGCGCGTGTCCCGCGCCGACGTCGGCGCGCCGCTCACTCTCCGGAGCGGGCGTTATACGCGCAGATGACCGTCGTGGGCGGATTCCTGTGGCGGGGATCACAAAAGCGCAGGTCAGACCCTCGGTCGAATCATCACGAAAAGATAACGGCGTGTTTACATGGACCTCGTCCGCTCCCCCGGGCACCGCACGACGTCCTGTCCCCCACGGAAGCCAGGTGTATGACTCAGCTCCACGACGACCGTCTCCTCATCGAGGGGCCGGCACCCGTCCCGGGTGGACCGACCCTCCTCGACACGGCCGCGGTCCCGTCCTCGCGGCGGACGCAGGAACCGGCGGGGGAGCCGTCGACGCAGACCACCATCCCGTCGCCGCGCCCGGGGGACGCGCAGCGGACGGGGACCGGTCAGCGCGAGCTCGCCCGGGTCGCCGACCTCGCCGACCTCAGCGGGCTGGCCGAGGCCGCCGCCCGCACCGGGATCGACACCCTCCCCGGGCTGCACGGCGCCGACCCTGCGCCGGAGCGGTCCGGTACGCCGGTGCCCGCCGGTGGCGGCCGCGGGCGGCACCGCCGGCGGGGCCTGCCGGCGCCGCCCCGCCGGCCCGCGACGTACCTCGCCGCCGCGCTCGTGGGCGCCGCCGGCCTGGGGCTGTTCAGCCTGGGCGACCGGGTGGCGCAGGCCGACCCGGCCGAGGCGGAGAGCGCCTCGGTCAGCGTGGCGGCGGAGCTCGGTCTGGACCAGCAGCCCGAGGCCGGCGTCTCCGACGCCGCCGCGCGCCTCGAGGAGATGGCGGCGAGCCGGACCGCTCGTGAGGCCGAGCAGGCCGCCGCGGCGCAGGTGCAGGCAGAGGCCGACCGGCTCGCCGCCGAGGCCGCGGCAGAGGCCGCCCGGCCCGACGCCGTCCTCCCCGTGGACGGTGCCCGGCTGTCGAGCACCTTCGGTGCCCGCTGGGGCAGACAGCACGCCGGCATCGACCTCGCCGCCCCCATGCGGACCCCCGAGTACGCGGCCATGGACGGCGTCGTCCTCGAGGCGGGCCCGGCCGGCGGCTACGGCAACGTCGTCTACGTCCAGCACCAGAACGGCGACGTCACCGTCTACGGGCACATGGAGGAGATCCTCGTGTCCCCCGGCCAGGTCGTCCGTGCCGGCGAGACGATCGCGCTGCTCGGCAACCGCGGCCAGTCCACCGGCCCGCACCTGCACTTCGAGGTGCGCCTCGGCGGTCCCGACGGCCAGAAGGTCGACCCCCTCCCGTGGCTGCGGGAGCGCGGCGTCCAGATCTGACAGACCCCGCTGCCCGCCCCCCCTCGCAGGCCCAGGGCGGGACTTCCCAGTGGGGCCACGTGACGCCCTCCTCCCGGCCGGTCCGGGCGGAGGGCGTCACGCGTTGCGGCACACTCGCGGTGTGCCGCGCGGGACGGAGGAGGCGCTGATGGGTCACGACCACGGTCAGTCCCACGGCCCGGCCACCGCCTCCGCGGCCCACCGCCGCCGGCTGGCCGTCGTCCTCGTGCTCACCGTCGCCGTCATGGCCGCCGAGGTCGCCGGTGCGCTCGTCTCCGGCTCACTGGCCCTGCTGGCCGACGCCGGGCACATGGCCACCGACGCGCTGGGCATCGGTCTCGCGCTCGGCGCGGTGACCCTGGCCCAGCGCCCACCGCGGGGACGGCGGACCTTCGGCTGGCAGCGGGTGGAGATCCTCGCCGCGGTCGCCAACGGGCTCCTGCTGGCCGGTGTCGCCGTCTACGTGTTCGTCGAGGCCGTACGTCGGATCGGCGACCCGCCGGACATCGGCTCCGGCGTGATGCTCGTCGTCGCGGCCGTGGGCCTGGTCGTCAACGGGGGCGGGCTGGCCCTGCTGCACCGCGGCCGCGGCGACTCGCTCAACGTGCGCGGGGCCTACCTCGAGGTGCTGGCCGACGCGCTGGGCTCGGTGGCGGTCGTCGTCGCCGCCGTCGTCATCGCCACCACCGGCTGGACGCCGGCCGACACCGTCGCCTCGCTCGTCATCAGCCTGCTCGTGCTGCCCCGGGCGTGGTCGCTGCTGCGCGACGCCGGCGACGTCCTCCTGGAGGCCGCGCCGCGGGGCGTGGACCTGGACTCGGTACGGGCGCACATCCTCGCGGTGGACGGCGTCGTCGGCGTGCACGACCTGCACGCCTGGACCATCACCTCCGGCTCCCCGGTGCTCTCCGCGCACGTCGTCGTCACCGACGAGGCCCTCGAGGCCGGCCACGGCGGGCGGGTGCTCGACGCCCTGTGCGCCTGCCTGGGGGACCACTTCGACATGGCGCACTGCACGTTCCAGCTGGAGGCGGCGGCCCACGCCGGGCACGAGACGCCCGTCCACGACTGACGGAGGCTCCCTACCCCGCCACCCGCGGGCTCGCGGCGGACCCCGCAGCGCCACGCGCCCGGGTGCCGCAGTGGGACAGTGGAGGCGCAGTCGGCACTGGGAGGCGCAGCGGTGGAGCACGGTCAGCACTCGGGCATGTGGGTGCCCAGCGAGCCACCGACCTGGGGGCGGATGTTCCTGCCGCACCTGGACGGCTGGTCGGTGCTGGCGGTGGCGAGCCTGCTGGGCATCGTGGGCTACCTGGTGGCGCTGGTCGTCCTGCGCCGCTCGGGGGTGGCCTGGCCGTGGTGGCGGACGGCGGCCTGGACCGCCGGCTGCCTCTCCCTGTTCTCCGTCACGGGCACCTGGCTCGACGGCTACAGCATGGTGCTGTTCAGCCTGCACATGGCCCAGCACATGGTCCTGTCGATGGTGTCGCCGATCCTGTTGCTGCTCGGCGCGCCGGTCACCCTCGCGCTGCGCACGCTGCCCCGGGGCAGGGGAGTGGCCGGCGTCCCCCGGGCGCTGCTGCTCGACGCCCTGCACAGCCGGGTGGCGCGCTTCGTCTCCCACCCGGCGTTCACGCTGCCGCTGTTCCTGGCCAGCCTCTACGGCGTCTACTTCACGCCGGTCTTCGACGCGCTCATGGCCGACCCGTTCGGGCACCAGTTCATGTTGGCCCACTTCACGGTGACCGGACTGCTGTTCTTCGGCCCGATCCTGGGCCAGGACCCGTGGCCCCGGACCACCGGACACGGCGGCCGGATGCTGGAGCTGCTCATCCCGATGCCGCTGCACGCCTTCTTCGGCGTCGCCGTGATGATGTCCAGTGCGCTGGTCGTGGAGACCTTCGCCCACCCGCCGTCCGGCTGGGGCGTCGACCCGCTCACCGACCAGGGCACCGCCGGCAGCATCGCGTGGTCCTTCGGCGAACTGCCCACGGTGTTCGTCATGGCGATCGTGCTGTTCTCGTGGATGGGCTCCGAGGAGCGCCGCGCCAGGCGGATGGACCGCGCCGCCGTCCGCACCGAGGACGCCGAGCTGCAGGCCTACAACCAGCGCCTGAAGGCGCTCGCCTCCCGGGACGGCTGAGCTCGCCGCGCCCCGCGCTGGGCACGGGGTCGTCGCCGACGCCCACGGCGGTCCCACCGTGTCGCCGGCAACGACCCCGTGACCGACGTCGGTCGGGGGGGTGGACCTCAGCCGACGTGGACGACGGTGTCGCCCTCGGCGGGGAGGTCCTCCTTGGTGGCCTTGATGAGCACCGCGGAGACCAGTGCGCCGAGCACCAGCAGCGCGGAGGCCCACGTGAAGGCCGTCGTGTACCCCTCCACCTGGGCCGTGAGGCCGAGGGTCGGGTCCTGCGGGTCCCCGCCCGAGGTCAGCGCGTCCGCGGTGTAGGCGCTGATGGCGCCCACCGACAGCGAGGCCAGGACGGCGGTGCCGATGGACGCGCCGACCTGCTGCGTGGCGTTGAGCATGGCGCTGGCCGCCCCGGCGTCGTGCGCGCCGGCGCCGACGAGCGCCAGGTTCGACAGCGGCACGAAGGTGAAGCCGAGGCCGAGGCCCAAGAGCAGCTGGCCGGGGAAGGGCAGCTGCCAGAAGCCCGTGTCCAGGCCGACGAAGGACAGCGTGAACAGCCCGGCGGCGGCGAGCAGCCCACCCAGGACCATGAGCGGCTTCGGCCCGATCCGCGGCACCAGCGCGCTGGCCGCGCCGGCGGAGACGAGGACGCCGAGCGTGGTCGGCAGCGAGGCGAGGCCGGCGACGACCGGCTCGTAGCCGAGCACCTGCTGGAAGTACAGGCTCAGGAAGAAGAACGCCCCGATGAGCCCGGCGCCCACCAGCGTCGAGGTCAGGTAGGCCCCACCGCGGTTGCGGTCGAGGACGATGCGCATCGGGAGCAGTGGGTTGCGGGTGCGCAACTCCAGCAGGACGAACAGCGCCACGAGCACGAGACCGGCGACGATGAACACCCAGGCGGGCCCGTCGGTCCACCCGCTGTCGGGCGTGACCAGCGTGGGCGTGCCCTGCGCGGCCGCCCGCGCGTTGGCCTCCGCGGCCTCGACGGAGTTCGTCTGCGACGCCTCCGCGACGCGGGTGAAGCCGTAGACGATCGAGGCCAGGCCGAGGGTGACGAGCACCGCGCCGGGGATGTCGTAGCGGGTGTCGCCGGGGGCCTTGCTCTCCGGGACGATCGGGACGGCCAGCACGACGGCCAGCAGCGCCACGGGCAGGTTCACCCAGAAGCACCAGCGCCAGTCGGCGTACTCGGTGAGCACACCGCCCAGCAGCAGGCCGACCGCGGAGCCGCCGCCGGCGATGGCGCCGTAGACGCCGAAGGCCCTGGCCCGTTCCCTGGGGTCGGTGAACAGGACGGTGAGCAGCGCCAGCGACGCTGGGGCCAGCAGCGCGCCGAAGACGCCCTGCAGCGCCCGGGCGGCGAACAGCATCCCCTCGTTCTGCGCGATGCCGCCGAGGGCGGAGGCGATGGCGAAACCGGCCGCGCCGACCAGGTAGGTGCGCTTGCGGCCCCAGAAGTCGGCGATGCGGCCGCCGAGCAGCAGGAAGCCGCCGAAGGTGAGCGTGTAGGCGGTGACGATCCACTGCTGGCTCGCCGCGGTGATGCCCAGGTCGGTGGAGACCGCCGGCAGCGCGATGTTCACGATGGTCGCGTCGAGGATGACCAGCAGGACGGTCATGGCGATGACCCCCAGGGCCAGCCACCGCCTCGGGTACGGCTCCTCGCCGATGTGGCCGGCGCCGGAGGCGCGCGTGGACGTGGGGTCGGTCATGGGTGTCCTTCGGGGGTCGTGCGGGAGCGGACGGGGACGGCACCGTCGTCGGGCGCTGGCAACCTAGCCGCCTGCGAGCATGGGCACGTGCCGGTTTCGCTGGTGTTCATCTCCGACACGCACGTCCCCAAGCGCGCGCGTGACCTACCTCATCCCGTGTGGGCCGCGATCGAGGCCGCGGACGTCGTCGTGCACGCGGGGGACTGGGTGGACGTCGCGCTGCTCGACCGGCTCGAGGAACGGTCCCGCCGGCTGGTCGCGGTCCACGGCAACAACGACCACGGGGCACTGCGCGAGCGGCTGCCCGAGGTGGCCCGCGCCCAGATCGAGGGGATCCGCCTCGCCGTCGTCCACGAGACCGGCGACAGGAAGGGCCGGGAGGCCCGCTGCGCCGCCCGGTTCCCCGACACCGACCTGCTCGTCTTCGGGCACAGCCACATCCCCTGGGACACCACCGCCGACACCGGCCTGCGGCTGCTCAACCCCGGGTCGCCGACCGACCGGCGTCGCCAGCCGCACGGCACGTTCGTCACCGCCGTGGCGGCGCACGGCGCGCTCCACGACGTGACGTTCCACCCGGTCCCGAGGTGACGGGGGAGGACGCCGCCGCGCGCTGGCGCCATCTCGCCGTGGGCCTGGTCGGCCTCGTCGCCGCCTGCGCCGCCCAGAGCGGGCTGCCCTTCCTCACCGTGGCGCTGCGGGCCCAGGGGCTGAGCCTGGCCGCGATCAGCCTGCTGGTCAGCGCGCCCGCCGCGGGACTCGTGCTGACCCTGCTGGCCTGGGGTGCCCTCGCGGACCGGCACGGCGAGCGGCTCGTGCTGACCACCGGCCTGGCGATCGCCGCGGCCGCGCTCACCGGTGCGTCGCTGTCGGGGACGCCGGTCGGCCTGGGGCTGTGGCTGCTGCTGGCCGGGGCGGGCAGCGCCTCGGTGCACGCGGCCAGCGGGCGGCTGGTGCTCGGCTGGTTCCCCGCCCGCCGGCGGGGCCTGGCGATGGGGATCCGGCAGATGGGGCAGCCCATCGGCGTCGGCCTGGCGGCGCTGGTCCTGCCGCGGCTGGCCGACGGCGGCACCGGTGGGGCGCTCGCCTCCCTCGCCGCCGGGTGCGGGCTCGCCGCCGTCCTGATCGGCGTGCTGGTCCGCGACCCGGCGCGACCGGAGCCGGCGGCCGGTGGCCCCCGCGCCGCCTCGCCCTACCGGTCGCCGGTGCTGTGGCGGGTGCACGCGGCCAGCACGCTGCTCGTCGTCCCCCAGTTCGTCGTGGCCGCCTTCGCCTTCGACTACCTGGTCCGGGAGGGCGGGTGGGCGGCGACCTCCGCCGGGACGCTGCTCGCCGTCACCCAGCTCGGCGGTGCCGCCGCCCGGCTGGGGGCCGGCGCGTGGTCGGACCGGGTGGGCAGCCGGCTCGGCCCGCTCCGTTCGACCGCCCTGGCCGGCGCCGTCGTCGGCGCCCTCCTCGCGGCGGTCGCCGCCCTGACCCCGACGGTCCTGGGCCCCGCCGCGGCCGCGGTCGCCGTGGTGCTGGCCGCGGTGGTCACGGTGAGCCCCAACGGTGTGGCGTTCACCTCGGTGGCCGAGCAGGCCGGCACCGGCTGGGCCGGCCGCGCCCTGGGCGCGCACAACACCGCGCAGAACGTGGCCGCCGCGGCGACCGTGCCGCTGGTCGCGCTGCTCGTCGAGAACGGCCCCGGGTACCCCGCCGCGTTCGCCGTGGGCGCCGTCGCCGCCGCCCTCGCCGTCGGCGTCGTGCCCGGCCGGGCCGCGGAACGCCGCGGGACCCCGGCCTCGCGGCGCGACGACGTGGTGCCGGCCCGGTGAGCGCCCGCCGGCCGTGGCCCGCGCGCGCCGTGGAGCTGCTGGCCTGCCCGGCGTGCGGCGCGCCGGTGGACGCCCTGCCGGGCGACGCCGGCCTGCGGTGCTCCGCGGGCCACGCGTTCGACCGCGCCCGGCAGGGACACGTCACGCTGCTGCCGCCGGGTCACGTGCCGCCGTCGGGTGACACGGCGGAGATGGTCGCCGACCGGGTCGCGTTCCTGGCCGCCGGGCACTACGCCGGCATCACCGGCGCCCTGGCCGACGCCGTCGTCGCGGGGGACGACGGCCCGCCGGCGACCCTGCTGGACCTCGGCGGCGGCACGGGGCAGCACCTGGCCGGGGTCCTCGACCGGCTGCCCGACGCGGTCGGTGTGGTCCTGGACTCCTCCCGGTACGCGGCGCGGCGGGCGGCCGGCGCCCACCCGCGGGCGGTCGCCGTCGTCGCCGACACCTGGACGCGGCTCCCCGTGCGGGACGCCGCCGTCGGCCGGGTGCTCGTCGTCTTCGCCCCGCGCAACGGGCCCGAGACCGCCCGCGTGCTGCGCCCGGGCGGACGGCTGGTGGTCGTCACCCCGGCCGACGACCACCTGGCCGAGCTGGTCGAGCCGCTGGGGCTGCTGCGGGTGGACCCGGACAAGTCGCGGCGCCTGGCCGCGACCCTGGAGCCGCACCTGCGGCCGGTCGCCACGGCCGGTCACCGGGAGCGGATCGAGCTGGACCGGGCCGCGGTCACCACCCTTGTCGGCATGGGCCCGCACGCCCGGCACCTGACGCCGGGCGCGCTGGCCGCCGCCGTCGCCCGGCTCCCGGAACGGTCGGCGGTGACCGTGTCGGTGGACGTGACCAGCTGGGTGCGGACCGGCTGAGCGCTCCGGTCCAGGTCACGGTTCCGCAACGGCGGCGGCCGCGGCAGCGGGCGCCCGGGCTCGGGCCCCCGGCGCGCCCCCACCGTCGACAGGAGGCTCCGCCGGGGCACCGTCTAAGCTCGCGGCCGTGACGATCGCACCGGCGCCGATCGTGAGCCGGCCGAGCCCGGCTCGCGAGGTCGAGAAGGGTTCGCGGCTCTCGAATCTGCTGCGGACCACCGACCACAAGACCATCGGCCTCATGTACCTGGCCACCTCGTTCGCATGGTTCCTGCTGGGCGGGCTGATGGCCATGCTCATCCGTGGGGAGCTGGCCCAGCCGGGTCTGCAGTTCCTCTCCCCGGAGCAGTACAACCAGCTGTTCACCATGCACGGCACGGTGATGCTGCTGATGTTCGCGACGCCGCTGTTCTTCGCGTTCGGCAACCTGATCATGCCGCTGCAGATCGGCGCCCCCGACGTCGCGTTCCCCCGGCTGAACGCCTTCTCGTACTGGCTGTTCCTGCTCGGGTCGATCGTGGCCCTGTCCGGCTTCCTGACCCCCGGTGGCGCCGCGGACTTCGGCTGGACGGCCTACACGCCGCTGTCCGACGCGACGAACTCCCCGGGTGCCGGCGGGAACCTCTGGATCACCGGCCTGGCCGTCAGCGGTCTGGGGACGATCCTCGGTGGCGTCAACTTCATCGCCACGATCGTCTGCCTGCGCGCCCCGGGCATGACGCTGTTCCGGATGCCGATCTTCACCTGGAACGCGCTGGTCACCAGCGTGCTGATCCTGCTGGCCTTCCCGATCCTCACGGCCGCGCTGCTGGCCCTGCTGGCCGACCGGAACCTCGGCGCGCTGATCTACTCGGAGGAGAACGGCGGGCCGCTGCTGTGGCAGCACCTGTTCTGGTTCTTCGGCCACCCCGAGGTCTACATCATCGCGCTGCCGTTCTTCGGCATCATCACCGAGATCATCCCGGTGTTCAGTCGCAAGCCGCTGTTCGGCTACAAGGGCATGGTCTTCGCCACCCTGGCCATCGGTGGCCTGTCGCTGACCGTGTGGGCGCACCACATGTACGCGACCGGCGCGGTGCTGCTGCCCTTCTTCGCCTTCCTGACCTACCTGATCGCCGTGCCGACCGGCATCAAGTTCTTCAACTGGATCGGCACCATGTGGCGGGGTCAGCTGACCTTCGAGACGCCGATGCTGTTTTCCGTCGGCTTCATGGTCACCTTCCTGCTGGGCGGTCTCACCGGCGTCCTGCTGGCCTCGCCGCCGCTGGACTGGCACGTGTCCGACAGCTACTTCGTCGTCGCGCACTTCCACTACGTGGTCTTCGGCACCGTGGTGTTCGCGGCCTACGCCGGGATCTACTTCTGGTTCCCGAAGATGTGCGGCCGGATGATGGACGAGCGGCTGGGCAAGCTGCACTTCTGGCTGACCTTCATCGGCTTCCACGGCACGTTCCTCGTCCAGCACTGGCTGGGCAACGAGGGCATGCCGCGCCGCTACGTCAACTACCTGCCCACCGACGGGTGGACCACGCTGAACACGGTCTCGACGATCTTCTCGTTCGTGCTCGGCGCCTCGACGATCCCGTTCCTCTACAACGTCTTCAAGTCCTGGCGGTTCGGGGCCCTCGCGGTGCGCGACGACCCCTGGGGCCACGGGAACTCGCTGGAGTGGGCGACGTCGTCCCCGCCGCCGCGGCACAACTTCACCGAGATCCCGAAGATCCGCTCGGAGCGGCCGGCGTTCGAGGCGCACTACCCGCACCTGCTCGAGCGTCTCCAGCAGGAGGCACACGCCGGCAAGCGGCACGAGCCGTACGGCGGGGTCAGCAACGTGGGCCTCACCGAGGGCCGGCGGCAGGGGCCGAACGACCCCGACCCGAGCTGAACGACCCCCAGGGCACACCACGACGACGCCCCGTCGGCCACCCGGCCGGCGGGGCGTCGCCGCGTCCGGGGCGGGCCACGGGCGCCGCACACCGGTGGGGCACGATGGCGCCGTGCCGCACCACCCCACCCTCCCGACGCCGTCCGACCCCTTCCCCGCGGACCCCCGCGCGCTGCTGACCGTCACCGGGGTGGACCACCCGGGCGTGACCGCGCGGCTGTTCACCGCCCTCGCCGAGGCCGGGGACGGACGGCGGGCGATCGAGGTGGCCGACGTCGAGCAGGTCGTGGTCCACGGTCAGCTCGTGCTGGGTGTGGAGGTCACCGCCGTCGCGCTGGACGGCGGTCCGCCCGTGGACCGGGCGGCGTTCCTGGCGCGGCTGGGCCGCCTGGGGGCCGACGTCGCCGAGGCGACCGGCATGCAGGTGCAGGTGGACCCGATCGACGAGCAGGACCGCCCGACCGGCCGGGCGCACCACGTGATCGTGCTCGGCCGTCCCGTCCCGCCCGCCGCGGTGGCCGGTGCGGCCTCGGCGATCGCCGGCATCGGCGGCAACATCGACGCCATCCGCCGGCTGTCGGACTACCCCGTCACCAGCTTCGAGCTCACCGTCAGCGGTGCCGAGTCCACCGAGCTGCGCACCGCCCTCGCGTCCGTGGCCGCCGCCACCGGTGCCGACATCGCCGTGGAGCAGGTGGGCCTGGCCCGCCGCAGCAAGCGGCTGATCGTGCTCGACGTCGACTCCACGCTCGTCCGTGGCGAGGTCATCGACGAGCTGGCGGCCCGCGCCGGGCGCGCCTCGGAGGTCGCCCGCATCACCGCCGCGGCGATGAACGGCGAGCTGGACTTCGCCGAGTCGCTGCGGGCCCGGGTCGGCGCCCTCGCCGGGCTGCCGGTCTCGGTGCTCGACGAGGTGCGCGAGCACCTGGTGCTCACCCCGGGCGCGCGGACCCTCATCCGGACGCTCAAGCGGCTCGGCTTCCGCTGCGGCATCGTCAGCGGCGGCTTCACCCAGATCACCGACCCGCTCGCCGCGGAGCTCGGGCTGGACTTCGCCGCCGCCAACACCCTGGAGGTGGCCGACGGGCGACTCACCGGTGGCCTGGTGGGGGAGATCGTCGACCGGGCCGGCAAGGCGCGCGCGCTGGCCCGCTTCGCCGACGAGTACGGGATCCCGCTGGACCAGACGGTGGCGGTGGGGGACGGCGCGAACGACCTGGACATGCTCAACGCCGCCGGGCTGGGCATCGCCTTCAACGCCAAGCCCTACGTCCGCGAGCAGGCGCACACCGCGCTGAACCAGCCCTACCTGGACGCCGTCCTGCAGGTGCTCGGCTTCACGCGCGACGAGGTGCTCGACGCGGTACCCGCGTCGTCCTCCCGGTGACACGGTCGTCCTCCGGACGAAATCGCGGCCGGGTGCCGTCCCCGACCGTCGCTGAGCAGCTGCCCGTGTCCTGATCGGGGGACCCTCCGGGCCCCCGCGACCGGTCCGCACGGTCGGCTGCCGTCCCCGGTCGTGGCGCGTCCGTCGCGGCTCCGGCCGCCGGCCGGCCGGCCGGGTACCGCGCCGAGGTCCTCAGCCGGCCCGGTGCACCGAGCCCTCGAGCTCGACGCCGGCGGCGCGGAGGTGGTCGAGGGCGGCCGCGGTGGTCTCCGGCGCGACGCCGGCGGTCAGCGGCAGCAGCACGCGGGTGGTGAAGCCCTCCCGGACGGCGTCCAGTGCGGTGGCGCGGACGCAGTGGTCGGTGGCGATGCCGACGACGTCCACGGCGTCGACGTCGTGACGGCGCAGCCAGTCCGCCAGCGGCACCCCGTCGGCCCGGCCCTCGAAGCCGGAGTAGGCGGCGGCGTACTCGCCCTTGTCGAACACCGCCTCGAGGGGTTCCCGGTCCAGGCGGGGGTGCAACTCCACGCCGCCGGTGCCGACGACGCAGTGCCGGGGCCAGGTCTCGACGAAGTCCGGCGCCTCGGCGAAGTGACCGCCCGGGTCCACGTGGTGGTCCCGGGTGGCCACCACGTGGGCGTAGTCGCCGGCGTGCCGGTGGACGTGCTCGGTGATCGCACCGGCCACCGCCTCGCCGCCGGCCACGGCGAGGCTGCCGCCCTCGCAGAAGTCGTTCTGCACGTCGACCACCACCAGTGCGCGGGTCATCCTGGAGCCCTCCCTCAGGCCGTCACCGTCTCGATCGCGCAGTCGCCGCGCGACAGCGCCCACGCCTCCTGGGGCAGCGCGGCGCGCACCCGCTCGTGGTGCGCCCTGGCCGCGGCCAGGGCCTCCCGCGGCGACGCCGGGTCACACACCCGGCCCCCGCGCACGAGCTCCACGACCAGCTGCCGGTCGCCGTCCTCGGGGGTGATCGGGCCGCTGCAGACCACCTCGGCGGTCGCCGTCCCGTCGGCGTCGTGCCGGCGGACGGCGTGCTTGCGGCCGCCCACGGAGTTCTTGCCCTCGGACCTCTTCGCCACCGGGACGCCGTCGCGCTCCACCAGCTTGTAGACCATCCCGGCCGTCGGGGCGCCGGAGCCGGTGACCAGGGACGTGCCCACGCCGTAGCCGTCGACCGGTGCGGCCATCAGGCCCGCGATCGCGTACTCGTCGAGGTCGCTGGTCACGATGATCCTCGTCTTCGTGGCGCCGAGGTCGTCCAGCAGCTGCCGGGCGTGTGTGGCCAGCGTGGGCAGGTCTCCGGAGTCCAGCCGGATCGCGCCGAGCTCCGGGCCGGCCACCTTGATCGCCGTCCGGATGCCCTGGTCGACGTCGTAGGTGTCGACCAGCAGGGTGGTGCCGACGCCGAGGGCGGCGACCTGCGCGCGGAAGGCGGCGGCCTCGTCGTCGTGCAGGAGGGTGAAGGCGTGCGCGCTGGTGCCCGCGGTCGGGACGCCGTAGCGGCGGCCGGCCTCCAGGTTGGAGGTGGCGCCGAACCCGACCAGGTGGGCGGCGCGGGCGGCGGCGACGGCGGCCTGCTCGTGGGTGCGCCGGGAGCCCATCTCGATGCAGGGCCGCTCGCACGCGGCGGCGACCATGCGCGCGGCGGCCGAGGCGATCGCGCTGTCGTGGTTGAGGACCGACAGGATCAGCGTCTCCAGCAGCACGCCCTCGGCGAAGGAGGCGCGCACGGTGAGCACCGGGGAGCCGGGGAAGAAGAACTCCCCCTCGGCGTAGCCCTCGACGTCCCCGCTGAAGGAGAAGCCGGCCAGCCAGTCCAGCAGCCGGGCGTCGGTGAGCCCCTGGTCCCGCAGGGTGGCGAGGTCCTCGTCGGAGAAGTGGAACCGGGGCAGCTCCTCCAGCAGCCGGCCGGTGCCGGCGACGACGCCGTACCGGCGGCCGTGCGGCAGGCGGCGGGCGAAGACCTCGAAGACGCAGTCGCGGTGGGCGGTCCCGTCGGCGAGGGCGGCGGCGACCATCGTGAGCTCGTACCGGTCGGTGAGCAGAGCAGGACCCGTCGGCATGGCACCGGAGCGTAGGCGGCTGCGCCGGGCGCGACCCGTCGGGCGGCGGCGTCCTAAGGTGGGGGGGTGGGCGGACCACTTGCGCCGACACGGACGCCGGAGACCACGGTCGAGGAGCGCGGCGACCTCGACCGGCCCTGGGTGACCATCGTCTGGGACGACCCGGTCAACCTCATGACGTACGTGACCTACGTGTTCCAGGAACTGTTCGGCTACGACGAGGCGACGGCGACCGCGCTCATGCTCGAGGTGCACCACGAGGGCAAGGCGATCGTGAGCTCCGGCCCCCGCGAGCGGATGGAGCACGACACCAACCGGCTGCACGCCTACGGGTTGTGGGCCAGTTTCCAGCGGGACACGTGAGCGGGCCCGCGTGAAGCCCTTCCGCCGCCGCGGCGACGAGCTCGTGGCCCGGTTCGACGAGGCCGAGGTGAGCATCGTCGGCCTGCTGCTGGACCAGCTGGAGCAGCTGCTGGACGCCGACGCGGCCGACGCCGGTTCCGACCCCGTCCTCGCGCGGCTGTTCCCCGAGGGGCACCGCGGTGACCGGCAGCTGGCCGACGAGTACCGGGAGCTCACCCGGGACGCGCTGGCGTCGGGCAAGGGCGACGACCTGGCCACGGTGCGGGCCACGCTGCCCGCCGACGGCGGCGCCGTCCGGCTGGACACCGACCAGGCACAGGCCTGGCTGCGCACCACCAACGACCTGCGCCTGGCGATGGGCACCCGGCTCGGGATCGAGGCCGACAGCGAGCCGCCGGAGGACCTCTCCTCCGAGGAGGGCCAGCAGCTGGCGGTCTACTACTGGCTCACCGGCGTCCAGGGCTCACTCGTCGACGCGCTCGTCGCCGGTCGCGCCGGCCGAAGGTGAGCAGGACCAGCGCCACGAGCAGCGCGTCGAGGACGAAGAAGACGTAGACCATCCCGTGCAGCTCGACGCCGCGGACCGCCGCACCGATCGTCGAGACCAGCACGACCGCCGAGAGCGCGGAGACCAGCAGCAGCACCAGCGCGCGCAGCGCGACGAGCAGCGCCAGCGACGCCCGGTCGGCCGCGGCGTCGCTGCTGTAGTGGCCGCTGCGCCGCCCCACCCCGCCGAGCCCGAGGGTCAGCGCCGGGGGCGCCATCAGCAGGACGCCGACGGCGACGAGCAGGGAGGACACCACGGGGAGGACCGTATCGGGCGGCCGTGCGGCGACCGCCCCGAGCCGGTGACGTACCGGAACGGCCGCCTGCGGGGCCCGCCGTGAGCCCGCGAGCGGTGCGAGCAGGGGGGCCTCCTAGACTGGGGCCGTGCTGCGCATCGACCGCGCGACCTACGACGCCATCGTGGCCCACGCCCGGGAGGACCACCCGGACGAGGCCTGTGGCGTCGTCGCCGGCCCCGAGGGCAGCGACCGCCCGCAGCGCTTCATCCCGATGCTCAACGCCGCGCGGTCGCCCACGTTCTACGAGTTCGACTCCGGGGACCTGCTGCGGCTGTACCGGGAGATGGACGACCGGGACGAGGAGCCGGTGGTCATCTACCACTCGCACACCGCCACCGAGGCCTACCCCTCGCGGACCGACATCGCCTACGCGTCCGAGCCCAACGCCCACTACGTGCTCGTCTCCACGCGGCACCACGGCGAGCAGACCGGGCTGGCCGGCGACGAGGTCGAGTTCCGCAGCTTCCGTATCGTCGACGGCGAGGTGAGCGAGGAGGACGTCGAGGTCGTCGAGTCCTACCTGTTCGGCCACTCACCGACGACGGTCGTCTACGACTGAGAGAGGGCCCCGTCCTCCCACCCCCCGGAAGCCCGGGGCGGTGTCCGGGACGGGGCCCCGAGGAATGCCCCGCGGTGAGCGGGCGTTCCCCCGTCCAGACGCACGACCCGCCGCCTGCCGGCGGGCCCGCCATCCCCCCGCTCCAGAGGAGAACAGCACGCCATGGCCATCGAGGTCCGGATCCCGACCATCCTGCGCACCCACACCGGCGGCAACAAGACCGTCGAGGGCACCGGTGACACCCTGGGCGCGCTCGTCGACGACCTCGACGCCAAGCACCCCGGCCTGAAGAACCGCCTCGTCACCGAGGAGGGCAAGCTGCACCGCTTCGTCAACGTCTACGTCAACGACGAGGACGTCCGCTTCACCGGTGCGCTCGACACCCAGGTCAAGGACGGCGACTCCGTCACGATCCTCCCGGCGGTCGCCGGCGGCTGCTGAGCGCCCGCTCGGCGTCCGCCCCCACCCGTCTCCCGGAAGAGCACCCCGATGGCCCGCTTCGCCTCCCTCGTCGACTCGCTCGGCAACACCCCGCTGGTGGGGCTGCCGAGCCTGTCGCCGGCCCCTGACGTCCGGCTGTGGGCCAAGCTGGAGGACCACAACCCCACCGGCTCCATCAAGGACCGCGCCGCGATCTCGATGATCGAGGCGGCCGAGAAGGAGGGGAAGCTCAAGCCGGGCGACACCATCCTCGAGCCGACGAGCGGGAACACCGGGATCTCGCTGGCGATGGTGGCCCGGCAGCGGGGCTACCGGCTGATCTGCGTCATGCCGGAGAACACCTCGATCGAGCGGCGTCAGCTGCTGGAGATGTACGGCGCCCAGATCATCAGCTCCCCGGCGGCCGGCGGCTCCAACCAGGCCGTCGCCGTGGCCAAGGGGCTGGCCGCCGAGCACGACGACTGGGTGATGCTCTACCAGTACGGCAACCCGGCCAACGCCGAGGCGCACTACACCGGCACCGGCCCGGAGATCCTCGCCGACCTGCCGTCGATCACGCACTTCGTCGCGGGCCTCGGCACGACCGGCACGCTCATGGGGGTCTCCCGCTACCTGCGGGAGAAGAAGCCCGAGGTGCGGGTGATCGCCGCCGAGCCCCGCTACGGCGAGCTGGTCTACGGGCTGCGCAACATCGACGAGGGTTTCGTGCCGGAGCTCTACGACCCGGAGTTGCTGGACTCCCGGTTCAGCGTCGGTCCCCAGGACGCCGTCCGCCGGACCCGCCAGCTGGTCGAGCAGGAGGGCATCTTCGCCGGCATCTCGACCGGCGCGATCCTGCACGCCGCGCTGGGCATCGCGGACAAGGAGGTGGCGGCCGGACGCCGGGCCGACATCGTCTTCATCGTCTGCGACGGCGGCTGGAAGTACCTGTCCACCGGTGCGTACGCCGGCACGCTGGAGGAGGCGACCTCCGCGCTGGAGGGCCAGCTCTGGGCGTGAGCGCCGTCTCCCCGGGCCGCCCGCTAGCCTGACCCGCGTGCCTGGGACAGTCGACCGGCCGCGGGACACCGCGTGAGGCTCACGATCGTCGGCTGCTCCGGCAGCGGGCCCGGGCCGCAGTCGCCCGCGTCCTGCTACCTCGTGGAGCACGACGGCTTCCGGCTGCTCCTCGACCTCGGCAACGGCTCCTTCGGCTCCCTGCAGGGGCTGGCCGACCCGGCGACGGTCGACGCGGTCTTCCTCTCCCACCTGCACGCCGACCACTGCCTGGACGTCGCGCCCTTCGTCGTCTGGCACCGCTACTCCGGTCGCTCCACCCGGCAGCTGGTGCCGATGTACGCCCCGGTCGGCGCCGAGCGCCGGCTGGCCCTGGCCTACGACATGGACGGCGAGGGGCTCACCGACGTCTTCGACTTCATCCCCGTCGGCGCCGGCCGGCTGGAGCTGGGGCCGTTCACCGCCGAGCTGGCCCGGACCGCGCACCCCGTCGAGTGCTACGCGATCCGGCTGACCGCCGGCGGCCGGTCCCTGGTCTACACCGGGGACACCGGCGCCAGCGACGCCGTGGTCGAGCTGGCCCGAGACGCCGACGTCCTGCTGGCCGAGGCCGCGCACCCCGACGTCCCGGGGCTGCCGCCGGCCCTGCACCTGAGCGGCCGGGAGGCCGGTGAGCACGCCGCCGCGGCCGGGGTCGGCCGGCTGCTGCTCACCCACGTGCCGCCCTGGATCGACCGCGAGGCCCAGCTGTCCGACGCGCGCGCGGTGTTCACCGAGAGCGCGCTCGTGGAGCCCGGCGCCACCTACGACGTCTGAAGGGGCAGGGCGGGTCGCACGACCGGCCGCGCCGGTCGGGCCGGGTCCCGGCCGGCGGTCGACGGCCGGCCAGGACCCGCTGCGCTGAGCCAGGACCTCCCCTTGCCGGGGCGTGCGCGGCCGGGCACGGTGGGCCGGTGGTCGACGACGAACGGGACGGCGTCCGGCTGACCAGCCTGGACGCGCCACTGGGTGACGGGCTCGGCGTGACCAAGGGCGATCTGGTCGACCACCTGGATGCGTTCGCCGACCGGCTCGTCCCGCTGCTCGCCGGCCGCCCGCTGTCGGTGGTGCGGGTGCGCCCGGGGCAGCAGCCGTTCATGCAGCGCAACGTCGCCAAGGGCGCCCCGGAGTGGGTGCGCACCGTCGCGGTGTGGTCCCAGGGCGCGCACCGCGAGGTGCACCAGGTGCTCTGCGACGACCGGCGGACCCTTTTGTGGCTGGCCAACCAGCGGGCGGTGGAGTTCCACGTGCCGTTCGTGCCGGCCGGCGGGGAGGAGCCGACGGGGATCGTCCTGGACCTCGACCCACCCGAGGGGGCCGGGTTCGAGGTGGTGGTGCGCGCGGCGGAGCTGGTGCGCACCGCCCTCGCCGATGCGGGGCTGGCCGGGGCGGTGAAGACCAGCGGCTCCAAGGGCGTGCACGTCGTGGTGCCGGTGCGCGGCGCCCACGCCGACGACGCCGCCGCCGCGACCCGGGCCCTGGCGGCGCGGGCCGAGCGGCTGGACCCGGAGCTGGCGACGACGGCCTACATCAAGGCCGACCGGCACGACCGCGTCTTCCTCGACTCCACGCGGTCGTACTCCTCGACGATCGTCGCCGCCTACAGCCCGCGGGTGCGCCCGGGCCTGCCGGTGTCGGCGCCGGTGGCGTGGGAGGACCTCCCGGCGGTGCGCCCGGGCGAGGTCACCGTCCGGACGGCGGGCGAGCGGCTGGGGGACGGCGACCCGTGGACGGCGCTGCTGCCGGACCCGCAGGAGCTGCCGGGCGACCTGGTCGCCGAGGGGCACACCATCCCGGTCGCGCGGGTGCAGGCGATGCACGAGGGGCGCCGCCGGGCCCGCGCCCGTCGCGCCGACGAGGGGGACTGACACCCCGGCGCACCGTCCACCGGGGGTGCTGCCGTCCACGGCCGCCGGGCCGGCCGGGTCACGGGCCGGCCCGGGGGTGGCGGTGTCAGCCCAGGCCCAGCTCCCGGCGCAGCTTGGCGACGTGCCCGGTGGCCTTGACGTTGTAGGAGGCCTTCTCGATGCGGCCCTCGGCGTCGACGATGAAGGTCGAGCGGATCACGCCGACGACCTCCTTGCCGTAGAGCTTCTTCGGCCCGAACGCGCCGTAGGCCCGCAGCACCTCCTTGTCGACGTCGGAGACCAGCGTGATGCCCAGGCCCTCCTCCTCGCGGAAGCGCAGCAGCTTCTCCGGCGGGTCGGGGGAGACGCCGATGATGTCCAGCCCCGCCTCGGCGAGCTCGCCGGCGGCGGCGGTGAAGTCGACGGCCTGGGTGGTGCACCCCGGGGTGAGGGCGGCCGGGTAGCAGTAGACGATCACCCGGCGTCCGCGGTGGTCGGCGAGGGAGACCGGGTTGCCGTCCGCGTCGGGCAGCGTGAACCCCGGCGCCGGGTCGCCGGGGGCGAGGCGGACGGGGGCCGTGTCGGTGCCGCTGTCGGTGTCGGTCATGCCCGGCATCCTGCCGTGCCCGTCCCACGCCCCTCCACGGGGAGCACCCCGCGCGGAGGAGGGTCAGCCGGGGAGGAACGACAGCCGCACGTGCCGCTGCGGGTTGTCGGTGTTCGTGTCGACGAAGCAGATCCGCTGCCAGGTGCCCAGCTGCAACCGTCCCTCCAGCACCGGGACGCTCGCGTGCGGCGGGACGAAGGCGGGCAGCACGTGGTCGCGGCCGTGCCCGGGGCTGCCGTGGCGGTGCCGCCAGCGGTCGTCGCGGGGGAGGAGGACGTCCACCTGGGCCAGCAGGTCCTCGTCGCTGCCCGACCCCGTCTCGATGATCGCCACCCCGGCCGTCGCGTGCGGCACGAACACGTGCAGCAGTCCGTCGCCCTCGGCGCGCACGAAGTCGGCGCACTCGTCGGTGAGGTCGACGACGGTGGGCACGCCGCCGGTGCGGACCGCTCGCAGCTCCGATCGCATGCGGTGATCCTGCCCGGCCCGGTCGGTGGGCGCCCTGCCGCACTACCCTCGGCCCCCGTGACGGCGACACCCGCGAAGACCCGCGACGACGGTCGGGCGGCCGACCAGCTCCGCCCCGTGACGATCACCCGCAGCTGGCTGGACCACGCCGAGGGGTCGGTGCTCGTGGAGTTCGGCCGGACCCGCGTGCTGTGCGCGGCCAGCGTGACCGAGGGGGTGCCGCGCTGGCGCAAGGGCTCGGGGCTGGGGTGGGTGACCGCCGAGTACTCGATGCTGCCGCGGGCCACCCACACCCGCAGCGACCGCGAGTCGGTCAAGGGCCGCATCGGGGGCCGCACCCACGAGATCAGCCGGCTGATCGGCCGGTCGCTGCGCGCCTCGATCGACCTCGCCGCGCTGGGGGAGAACAGCATCGCCATCGACTGCGACGTGCTGCAGGCCGACGGCGGCACCCGGACCGCGGCGATCACCGGTGCCTACGTCGCGCTCGCGGACGCCGTCTCCTGGCTGGGTGCCCGCCGGAAGCTGGCCCGGCCCCGGGCGGTGGTGCAGTCGGTGGCCGCGGTGAGCGTGGGCGTGATCGACGGGCAGCCGCGGCTGGACCTCGCCTACGAGGAGGACGTGCGCGCCGGCACCGACATGAACGTCGTGTGCACCGGGGACGGCAGCTTCGTGGAGGTGCAGGGCACCGCGGAGAACGGCGTCTTCGACCGGACGACGCTCGACGCGCTGCTGGACCTGGCGGTGGCCGGCTGTGCCGAGCTGACCCGCCTGCAGGCCGAGGCGCTGGCCCGGCCCGTGGGCGCCCGGTGAGCACCCGCCTGCTGCTGGCCACCCGCAACCCGGGCAAGCTGGCCGAGCTCCGGCGGCTGCTGCACTCCGCCGTCCCGGGGGTGGAGGTCGTCGGCCTGCGGGACGTCGAGGAGTACCCCGAGGCGCCCGAGACCGGCGTGACGTTCGCGGAGAACGCGCTGCTCAAGGCCCGCGAGGCGGTCCGGTACACGGGCCTGCCCGCGGTGGCCGACGACTCCGGGTTGACCGTGGACGCGCTCAACGGCATGCCGGGGGTGCTGAGTGCCCGGTGGTCGGGCCGGCACGGGGACGACGAGGCCAACACCGCGCTGCTGCTGGGCCAGCTGGCCGACGTCCCCGACGAGCGGCGGGGCGGGGCGTTCGTCTGCGCGGCCGCCATCGTGACGCCGGGTGGCGCCGAGCGGGTGCTGGAGCGCTCCTGGCGCGGCCGCGTCGTCCGGGAGGAGCGCGGCAGCAACGGGTTCGGCTACGACCCGGTGTTCCAACCCGACGGGCTGGAGCTCACCGCGGCCGAGCTGACCCCGGCGGAGAAGGACGCGCGCAGCCACCGTGGTCAGGCCTTCTCGGCGCTGGTCCCCCTGATCGCCGAGCTCCTCGGGCCCCGCTGACCGCACCCGGCGGGAGCCCCCGCCGGCTCGGCCCCGGCGACGACGCCGCTCACTGCGGGACGGCGGCGCCGTCCGTGGTGGTCGTGGAGTCGGTGGGCGCCGAGGTCGTCGTCTCCGCCGGAGCCGGGGCCGGCTCGGGCGCCGCGGTGGGGGTCGGAGCCGGAGGACACGTCACCGGCGACGTCGGGGCCGAGACCCCGGTCCACGTCGTGTTCGTGAGGGTCTCGACGACGAAGGTGCCCGTGCCGTCGACGGCGGCCTGGTCGGCGACCACGGTGACCGTGGTGACCGAGGTGGCGGTGTCCCGCACGACGGGGGAGGACAGGCCCGGGCTGGTCAGGGTGACGCGGTAGCCGGTGCGCCGCGCGTTGGTGCTGCCGGTCCAGGACACCGTCATGGACGCGGACACGCCGTCGCAGGTCGTGGCCACCGTGACGTTCGTGGGCGGAGCCACGGTCGCGGTCGCCACGCTGCCGCTGTGGTTCTCCACGTCCTCGAACAGCGCCTGCGCCGGGACCGCGGCGACGGCGACGGCGGCGGCGGTCGCGGCGGTGAGCAGCAGGGTCCGTCGGATCGCGGTCATGGTCGTTCCTCCCGGGTGGCCGATGTCACGGGTCAGCGCGCCTGACCGGCGACCTGGGTGCCGGTGAAGGTCAGGTTCACGGTCGACGACAGCCTCTGGAACCGGTTGTCGGCGGACGTCGGCAGGGAGATCGCGAAGACGAAGTGGTCCCTGCCCTGCGGCGCCAGGCTGGCGGGGGAGCTCAGCGTGTACGTACCGCTGATCGGCCCGTCGTGCAGGGTCGACTCGGTGCCCGGGCAGCTGTAGGTCGGCGCCGACGACGTCCCGCCCTGCGTCCAGGCCGCCGAGCACGTGCGGACCGACAGCCGCAGGCCGTTGACCGTGTCGGTGGTGAGCAGGTTCGACGTGCCGGCCGTGATGGCCAGCCGCACGGAGGACAGCGCCGGGGCCCCGGTGTTCACCAGGTCGACCGCGCGTGTCATCGAGTCACCGGGCACGAAGTTGCTGACACTGGCGGGGATCGGCACGGCGCCGCTGGGCTGGACGAGGTCCAGGCCGAGGGTGGCCGTCTGCACGGTCGTGGTCAGCGCGGGGGTCCTGTCGGTGAAGGCGCCGTAGGTGCCGAGGCCGGCCACCGCAGCGGCCGCGCCGATGACGGCGAGGGACGCGAGGATCTTGCGCACCGTCTGGTGACGGCGGGCGCTGGTGCTCACGTCCTCACCTCCTCGGTCGGTCGCGGGGCCGGGGCTCTCCCGGCGACGGGGTCCACGATGCGGGGTCGGCCGCACGATCCCCGCCCGGTCGGCGCAAGGAATCCGCAAGGACCCGACCTCGGGTCGGGTCCCCGGCTCCGCCTCGACGAGCACCGTCACCGGACCCGGCCCTCCACCTGCTGGGCGCGGAAGGCGAGGCCGAGGGAGGCCTGCAGACCCTGGAAGCGGTTGTCCGCCGTCGCCGGCAGGGAGACGGTGATGAGCAGCTGTGCTGCGCTGCTCAGAGTGCCCAGACTCGTGAGCGTGCTGTCGGTCAGGAAGGGCCCCGAGTAGACCGTGTACGCCGAGTTGTTGCCGCAGGTGAACGTCGGCGCCGAGGCGCTACCGCCCTCGGTCCACCGCTGGCTGCAGTAGGTCAGGGTCAGCTGCAGGCCGTTGACCGGGTCGGTGGTGAGCAGGTTCGGGGAGGTGGCCGACGTGGTCAGTCGGACACCGCCGATGGCGGCGCCGCCCTCGTTCTTGAGTGCGATGTCCTGGCTGACCGAGCTGCCCGGGTAGAAGCCGGTGCCGCTGAACGGCACGGGGGGCCCTCCGGGGGTGCTCAGGCTGATGTCGATCCTGGCTGCGCCGATGTTCGGGCTGGTCGTCGCCGGGTCGGTGAACAGACCGAACGTGCCACCACCGGCCAGGGCAGCGGACACGCAGAGCACAACCAGCGCGCCCAGGAGGGCGCCGCCCCGTCGGGGGACACGCCGGCGCACCTGGTCGATCCCCACGGTGCCTCCCGGTCGGACCTCGGTCCCCGGACCTCCCGGGGACGCGTCCGACTCTGGCGTGGCCGCCGCAGCGTCAGCGCCCGGGTTCCGCAAGGAACCCGCAAGAAGGCCCAGCCGGAGCCGGCCGCCCCCTCCTGCGCGGTCCGCGCCGGTCACATCGACGTCCGCCATGGCTCAGCGCTCCGCCACCCAGCCGACGAACCACAGCGACACCGCCGTGATCGACGGCGGGAAGGCCAGCACCACGAACGCCGCGAACGCCCGGTCCGGCCGGAAGGTGAGCCGCCGGCGCGGGCCGGTGACCCGGTGCCGGCCGGTGAGCGGCAGCGCGGTGCGCGCCACGGCGGCCTCCTCACCCGCGGTCAGCGCCACCGAGCGGGCGGCCTGCCAGGCCTCGACGCGCGCCCAGCCCGGTGCGACCCCGCAGAGCAGGGCCAGCAGGGCCGCCCCGCCGAGCACGGGCAGCAGGCCGACGACACCGAGCGGCAGCAGGCCCGCGGCGGCAGCACCGACGGTGAAGCCGGCGACGGTGACCGCGGCGAGGCAGAAGACGGCCCCGAAGGTCACCATGAGGATCGCGTATCCGGGGAGCAGGGCCTCGACCCACGAGTTGCCCATGAGCAGCATCAGCGGGATCTCGGCGGCGAGCACCAGGCCGCAGACGCCGAAGACCCGCCGCAGGTCGACCCGCGGCGGGCGCACCGCCCAGGTCTCCTCCGGCCGGCCGGTCGCCGGCAGCTGGGTCGTGGTCACGACTGCACCTCCGGTGCGATGTCGGTCCAGGCCAGGCGGCCGTGGCCGTCGGCGGCCGCGTGGCGGCCGGCGCCCGCCGGCGCCCGCGTCGGCGCCTGGGAGCGCGTCGCCTCCGCGGCCGCGGCGGCCGGCGCCCCCGGGCCCTGGACGTGGGCCGAGAGCCCGTGCCGGGTCTTCTCCCAGTAGAAGGGCCTGGTCAGCAGCTGCCAGGCGGCCTTGTACGACGCGACGGAGTGCAGCAGCCAGTAGAACGGTGACAGCAGCGCGAAGGGCACGAGGTCGTAGCTGCGCCGCTTGAAGCCGGCGAGCAGCGACAGGTAGATGATCACGCCGTTGCCGAACAGCAGGTTGGCCAGGCTGACCAGGGTCAGCCACTCCGGCAGGTCCGGCACGATCACGCCGGGCAGCAGCAGGTCGGCGAGGAAGAGCGCGTACAGCCACGGGGTGACCAGGAACACCAGCGGCGTGCCGCCGATGAGCAGCGCGAAGCCGAGGGTCTGCCGCAGTCCGACCGTGCGCACCAGGCGCACGGGGTGCCGCGTGTGCACCAGCACCGTCTGCATGTAGCCCTTGATCCAGCGGCTGCGCTGCCGGATCCAGTTGCCGACGGCCATGTTGGCCTCTTCGTAGGTCGTCGAGTTGACGACCGCGACGCGGTGCCCGCGGGCCGAGGCGCGGATGCCCAGGTCGGCGTCCTCGGTGACGTTGTACGGGTCCCAGCCGCCGAGCCGGCGGAGCAGGTCGGTGCGGAAGTGGTTGCTCGTGCCGCCCAACGGGATCGGCAGCCGCAGCTTGTCCAGGCCGGCCAGCGTGTAGTCGAACCACGAGGAGTACTCGAGGGTGAACATGCGGGTCAGCAGGTTCTCCCGGGCGTTGAAGTAGTTCAGCGCGGCCTGCACGCACACCAGGTCCTCGCCGCCCTTGCGGAAGGCGATCAGCGACTTCTTCAGCTGGTCGGGGTCCGGGCGGTCCTCGGCGTCGTAGATGACGACGAACTCGCCGCGGGCGAAGGCCAGGCCGACGTTGCACGCCCGCGGCTTGGTCCTGGGCAGCGAGTGCGGGACGACGACGATGCGGACGAGGTCCGGGGGCGCGGCGGCGAGTGCGGCGCTCAGCGTCTCGGGGTCGTCCTCCTCCAGCAGCAGCAGGATCTCCAGCTTCTCCCGCGGGTAGTCCAGCGCGGCGAGGTTGCGCATGAGGAGGCCGACGATGCCGGCCTCCTGGTAGACCGGCACGAGGATCGTGTACCGGGGCAGGTCGGTGTCCCGCAGCGCCGCGACCTCGCCGTCGGTCACCTGTTCGACGGTCTCGTAGGCGGTGCCCACGGTGCTGATCAGCGCCTTCGTGCCGACGGCGAGGGCGAGGGCGACGTTCACGACGGTGACCAGCCAGGACACCGTGGCCGAGGACCACAGGACCGCGCAGACGGTCGTGCCGACGGCCAGGGTGGCCCCGAGGGCGACCTGCGGCCGGACGAAGACCCTCGAGGCCGACTCGTCGGGACGCCGCTCGGCCAGGGAGCGCACCGCGTCGTGCACGAGCTCGTCGCGCCAGACGGTGCGCAGCGCGCGCTGCACGTCCCAGTCGGTGGTGACCACCTGGCGCACCCGCTGGATGCCGGTGCGCCGCACGACCTCCTGCGCGACGTGCGCCGACGGGCGGCCGGCGGTGGCGACGACGACCTGCGGCTCGCCGTCGGCGTCCTGCTCCACCTGCAGCGGTACCCACACCTCGCGGGCGAGCACCGCGGAGGGGAACAGCCGTGCCAGGTCGGGGTCGACCTCGACGGGGTCGACGAACGTCATGTCCGCGCCCCACACGTCGGCGAGGGCCACGTACAGCTGCCGGCGGGTCACCAGGCCGCGGGCGAGGAGCACGGCACCGAGGGGTTCGCCCACCAGCTGGTGCTGGCGGAGCGCGTCGGCGAGCTGGGTCCGGGTCAGCACACCCTGCTCGACGAGGACGTCCCCCAGCCGGCGCTCGCGGGGCGGCAGGGCCGCGCCGGGTGCCGTCGGGGCGGAGGTCACCGCCGGCGAGGAGGGGAGTGTCACGGGAAGGGAGTCGGTACGTCGGGAACCCGGGTCGAGCGGGGGCTGCCGGTCGTCACCCGGACGGGTGAGTCAGCCGGCGACCGGGGCGACCCCCGGCCGGACGCCGGGTGCGGCAGGGGTTCCGGGAACTCGTCGGCAGGTGCGGCCCGGGGCCGGAGTGCTCCGGTGCGACCACGACCCGATCGGGGGACGGACGGGCCGTCCGGGGGTGCCGCCGGGCGGCGCGGGACCACCCGCGGCGGCCCCTGGTCGCTGTCGCTGCTGCCGATCCCCCCGGCACCGCACACGGCGGGGCGACGTGCGGGAGGGGGGAGTCGAACCCCCACGCCCGAGGGCACCAGATCCTAAGTCTGGCGTGGCTGCCGTTACACCACTCCCGCTCGGGGGCCGAGTCTAGGAGGCCGCGGTCCAGGGGGGAGCCGGGGCGGCGGATCGCCCGTGCGGGTGCGCCCGACCGACGGGAACGCGCTGGACCGCGCCGCGTCTGGCAGGCTGTCGCCCGTGCCTCGCGACCCTCGACAGATCCAGCTGGAGATCGACGCCGCCCGTGAGTCGCTGGCGGCCACCCTGGACCAGCTGGTCTACCGGAGCAGCCCGCAGCGCCTCAGGGCCAAGGGGCAGGCCGCCGTCCAGCACTTCCTGCAGACGCCGGCCGGCATGGCCGCCGTCGGCGCGCTGGGCCTGCTGGTCACCCTCGTCGTCGTCCAGAAGGTCCGGCACCGCGACGACTGACCCGCCGCCGCGCGGCGGGAGGCTCAGGCCTCCGGCCGCGCGTTGGCGATCAGCGGCAGCACCACGACCTCGAGCACGCGCTCGACGTACGCGTCGTCCACCGGCTCACCGGTGAGCAGCCACCGCTGCACGATCAGCGCGCTCGTGGCCTCGGCGGTCACCGACTGCGCCAGCCCCGGGCGGACCTCGCCGCGGGCCTCGGCGCGCGCCCACATCTGCGCGTAGGCGGACCGCCACACCGCCAGCGGGCCGGAGCGGAAGGCCTCGACCAACGCCGGCTGGTGCTGCATCGCCGGCAGCAGGGAACGGATCGCCGCACCGGCGGCGCTCGAGGTGGCCCGGGCCACCTGGTGCATCAGTGCGCGCAGGTCGCCCTCGATGGTGCCGGTGTCGGCGGGCACGGCCATGACGCGGCTCATGTCGGCGATCGTGTCCACGACCAGGTCCTGCTTGGTCCGCCAGCGGCGGTAGATCGTCGCCTTCCCGACGCCCGCCTCGGAAGCGACGGCGTCCATCGTCAGCGCGGCGTACCCGACCTCGGCCAGCAGCCGCAGGATGGCCGCCCGGATCACCTCGTCGCGGCTGGGATCACGCGGGCGTCCGCCCCGGGTGGACCGCGGCGGATCCGTCATCTGTGGTGCGACCATGGGGCTGACCTTAGACATTCAAGTTGATGACGCCCGACAGGCGTGCAACGTGTTCGGAAGTGGAGGGGTTCCGCGTGCCCGCGCGCCTGTCCGCCCCCGCGGGTCGGCTCGGTCATCCTGCTGGCGTGGTGCACACCGACGGCAGGGCCCGACGCCGGGAGTACTGGCACGTCCCCGGGCACGCCGGCCGGGTGCTCCTGGGCAGCACGGACGGGGACCTGCTGGCGGAGGTGGCCCGCGCCGCGCGTGCGGCCGGACTCGTGGTGGCCGGCGGACCGGACCTGCTCGACCTCACCGACGAGGACGGCGGCCGCGGCGTCGACCGCCTGTTCCGGCGGCTCGCCCGGGAGCTGACCACCGCCGAGGCCGAGCACGTGCGCGTCGCGACCGACCCCCCGGCCCAGGGACCGGCGCTGACCGCCCGGCTGCTGAGCGCGCCGACGCTCGCCGTGGAGCTGGCCCGCCGCGGGGTGACCGCCGAGATCGGCGTCCTCGCCGAGGCCGAGCTGTGGTCGGTGTACCAGCCGATCGTCCGCCTGTCCGACCGGTCGGTCGTCGCCCACGAGGCCCTGCTGCACGGCCTGGTGGACGGCCGGGAGGTGGGCGGTGAGGACCTCTTCTTCGTCGCCGAGTCCGCCGGCTGGCTGCCGCGGCTGGACCGGATCGGCCGGGAGTCGGCCATCGCCGGAGCGGCTCCCTGGCTGGGCCACGCGGACCTGTTCGTCAACTCCGACCCGGCGTCGGTCGTCCGCCCGCAGGCCAGCCTGGCCTCCACCGAGGCGGCGCTGCACGAGGCCGGCATCGAGCCGGGCCGGCTGGTCGTGGAGGTGGGGGAGGCGTCGGCCGTCGCGGACCGGGGCCACCTGCTGTCGGTGCTCGAGCACTACCGCTCGCTGGGCTGGCGGGTCGCCCTGGACGACGTCGCAGCCGGCTGGTCGAGCCGCTCCCTGCTGTCCACCGTGCGCCCGGACGTCGTCAAGCTCGGCAGGGCCCTGGTGCAGGCCCTGCCCGACGAGGGCGCGCGGACGATGGTGCGGTCGGTGGCCGAGCTGGCCCACCGGCTGGGCGCGCACGTCGTCGCCGTGGGCGTGGAGAGCGAGCAGGTGGCCGAGGAGGTCACCGACCTGGGCGCCGACCTGGGTCAGGGCTGGTTGTTCGGGCGTCCGGTCCCGCCGCCCCCGGCGGGGCACGGGACGGCCGTCCGCCGCGCTCCGGCCGCCCGGGTGCCCGCCCGGTGATCGTCGGCTGACCACTCCCGCAGCGTGCGCGCGGCCGCACCGGTGCGCGCGGGCCCGACGACGTGTTCCGGGGGGTCCGAAGGACCCTGCCGTCGCAGCGTCGCGCCCGCGCACCGCCGCACCTGTGGTCACACCACTCGAGACGCGTCGGCCGGGGACGGATGACGGGCGCGGCTCCGCGCCGCGCGGGTGCCGCTGACGCCTGGGTCAGCGCAGGCCCCATCCGGTGAGCACCGGGCGGCGGTGCTCGTGGCCGAGGATCCCGTAGGAGCCGGCGGGCAGGGCGAACAGGCGGCCCGCCGCCGGGTCCAGGCCGAGCCACCGGGCGGTCAGCACCCGCAGGACGTGGCCGTGGGCGACGAGCATGACGTCGCCGTCGGACAGCACGGCCCGTGCCCGCTCCAGCACCCGGTCCACCCGTGCGCCGACGTCGGCCAGGGACTCACCCGGGGTGTCGCCGGCGACCGCGCCGTCCACCCAGATCGACCACTCGCGGCCCAGCTCCTCGCTGATCTCCGCCGTCGTCCGGCCCTCGTAGGCGCCGTAGTCGAGCTCGACGAGGTCCTCGTCGGTGCCGGTGGGGGTCAGCCCGGCCAGCTCGGCGGTCCGCCGGGCCCGCTGCCGGGGGCTCACCCAGACCTCGGCGAAGGTCCGGTGCCCGAGCCGGCCGGCCAGCCGGCGGGCCTGTTCCTCCCCCTCGGGGAGCAGCGGGAGGTCGGTCACCCCGGTGTGCTGGCCGCTGAGGCTCCACTCGGTCTGCCCGTGCCGGAGCACCACGATCTCGCCCATGGGGGCCTCCTGTCTCGGCGGTCGCATCGCGGAAGAGCAACCCCGGTCGTCCTCGCCGGCGCGGGGAGCGCCCCGACGGCACCCGGCCGGCGGAGCCCGCTTCCCCGGAGGGTCCATGACCACGGTCGCACCCGCTGACACGTCCGTCCTGGGCAGTGACCTACCCGTCCACCGGCACGCCGCGGCGGGCCACCGGGTCCCAGGGGGTCACCGCCAGCGGCGCAGCACCCCGACGCGGGCCCGCCGCCGGGCCGGCCGCTCCTCGCACCGTCGCGCCGGCCGCACCTGCCGGAGGGTGACGGCGCGGCGGGGGGCGGCGGGCTCGGCCGGTGGCGGGTGCGGGAGGTCGGTCGCGGCCGGCCGCACCGGGTCCTCGCCACCCAGTGGCCCGTCGAGCTCGAGCCGGTCGGCGAGCCCCGCGGTCCGCACCAGCCGCCGGGTGTCCGCGGGGGCGCCGACCACGCGGCACTGGCGGCCCGCGGGCGCCAGCGTGTCGGTGAAGACGGTGAGCGCGTGCAGTCCGGAGCAGTCCCGGAACCGCGTGCCGGCGACGTCGACCACGACCCGGCCGGTGCCGAACCGGGCGGCCTGCTGCAGGGCGGAGGTCAGCCGGCCCACGGTGGAGACCTCCGCGTCGCCGGTGACCCGGACGACGACCTGGTCGGGAGCGGGGACGAGGACGACCTGCAGGTGCGGCACGGGCTCTCCGGCGGGTTGTGCAGCGGCCGTCACGGGCTCGAACGGCTGCCGCCGACGGTAGTTCCGGCGGCCCGCCGCCACAACAGCGAGTGCTGGGGCAACTCCGCTGTGCGCTGGCGTGTCGCGCTGGACCCGCCGGGGCGGACCGGCGGGGGGCGCGGCAGCATGGCGGCGTGGACGCCGAGGACTTCAGGCAGGTCAGGGACGCCGTCCGGCAGCTGGTGCGGGACGTCGTGATCCCGCTCGAGGAGCGGATCGAGGAGGAGGACCGCATCCCCGACGAGCTGCGGGCGCGGGCTGCGGAGATGGGGCTGTTCGGGTACGCGCTGCCCGAGGAGTACGGCGGGCTCGGCGTGACCATGGCCGAGGACGTCGAGCTGGCCTTCGAGTTCGGCTACACGACGCCGGCGTTCCGGTCGCTGTTCGGCACCAACAACGGCATCGCCGGCCAGGTCGTGGCGAAGTTCGGCAGTGCGGCCCAGAAGGAGGCCTACCTCCCCCGGCTGGCCTCCGGGGAGCTCATCGGCTCCTTCGCCCTCACCGAGGCCGAGGCCGGGTCCGACCCCGCCGGACTGCGCACCACCGCCCGGCGCGACGGCGACCAGTGGGTGCTCAACGGCAGCAAGCGCTACATCACCAACGCCCCGCTGGCCGACCTGTTCGTCGTCTTCGCCCGCAGCGACCCCGCCGAGGAGGGCGGCCGCGGGATCTCCAGCTTCGTCGTCGACGCGCGGACGCCGGGGCTGACCGTCGGCCCGCACGACCGGAAGATGGGCCAGTCCGGCGCCTGGACCGCCGAGGTGTTCCTGGACGACGTCCGGGTCCCCGCCGACGCGCTGATCGGTGAGGAGGGCCGCGGCTACGCCAAGGCGCTCACCGTGCTCTCCCGCGGCCGGCTGCACATCGCCGCCCTCTGCGTCGGCATGGCCCAGCGGGTGCTGGACGAGTCCGTGGCCTACGCGGCCACCGCCCGGCAGGGCGGGGCGCCGATCGGGCGGTTCCAGCTGGTGCAGGCCCACCTCGCCGACATGCACGCCGAGCTGCTGGCCGGCCGGGCGATGGTGCGCGACGTCGCGGCCCGCTACGACACCGGCGAGGACACCGCGGTCGGGCCGTCGTCGGCGAAGCTCTTCTGCACCGAGATGGTCGGCCGCGCCGTCGACCGGGCGGTGCAGGTGCACGGCGGACTCGGGTACCTGCGCACCACCCCGGTGGAGCGGTTCTACCGCGACGCCCGGCTCTACCGGCTGTACGAGGGCACCAGCGAGGTGCAGCGGGTGATCATCGGCGGTGGGCTGCTCCGCGCCGCGGGCATGCCCCGTGGCTGAGCTGTCGCCGGCCGGGCGCTCCGCGCGCCGGGAGGTCGTCGGGGAGCTCGGGACGGCGCTGCGGGAGCTCGTCGACGCCGCCGTCCGCACCGAGGTGCCGGCCGAGGAGCTCGCCGCCGTCGCGGACGCCGCCCGCCGGCTCACCGCCCGGCTGCGGGCCCGGTCGCGTGGGCTGCACGAGGTGGCCTCCGTCGACGACCCGGAGCTGGGGGAGCGCTGGTACAGCCCGGTGTACGGACCGGGCAGCCCGGTCGCCCCACCGCTGGAGGCGACCGACACCCCCGACGGCCGCGCCACCGGTCGGGTCACCGTGGGCAAGGCGCACGAGGGCCCGCCCGGGCTGGTGCACGGCGGGGTGGTCGCGACCCTGCTCGACCACGTCCTCGCCCGCGCCGTGCGCGCCGCCGGGCGCGGCGGCCTCACCGCGACGCTCACCGTGCGCTACCGCCGTCCCGTGCCCCTGGGCGTCCCGCTGCTGGTGGCCGCGGAGGCGGGGGAGGCCGACGGCCGGAGGACCCCGGCGACCGCGCGGCTGGTCGCCGAGGACGCCCCGGACAGCGTGCTGGCCGAGGCCGAGGGCCTGTTCGTGGCGCTGCGGCCGGAGCGGGCGGCCGGTGTGTTCGCCCCGACCGGCCGGCCGATCGCCGCCTGGACCGCCCGCGAGGACCGGTCCGGCGACTAGTTCGCCCGGGGGCCCGGGGCGTTGGCCGGGTCGCCGGCGGGATCCCGCTCCGGGCCGCCGGCCGGGCGCAGCAGCGGCCCCGGCGCCCCCTCGCCGCGGCCCAGCGCGGCCACGAACTGGGTGAGCACGTCGTCGCCCTTGTGGAACGGCGCCCAGTCCAGCAGCTTGCGGGCCCGGGTGGTGTCCAGCGCCGGCGCCTGCGTGCCGAGGTCCAGCCAGCCGGGCTCGGTCGGCACCACGTGCGCGTGGAACGCCGCCGACAGTGCCGTCCGCAGCACCAGGGCCGGCACCGGCACCCGGATCGTGCCCAGCGCCCGGGCGATGTCGTCGGCGTCCATGACCGGCTCGGCGGCCACGTTGAACGGGCCGGGCGCACGGCGGTCCAGCACCCGGCCGAGCAGGTCGGCGACGTCGTCGGCGTGGACGAACGACACGTGCACCGACGGCAGCGGCAGGGGCAGCAGCCGGGCGACCGCACCGGGCACCAGGCGCGCGGCGCCGAACAGCAGCGGGCCGAGGAAGTAGCGGCCGATCTCGCTGCTGGCCGCCGGCTGGAGCACGAGGGTCGGCCGCACCACGGTCAGGGTGGTGTCCGCGCGCCGGCCCAGGAGCTCCCGCACCACGCGCTCGGCCTCGGACTTGTCCCGGCTGTACTGGGAGCTCGGGATGCCGGTGGTCGGCCAGTCCTCGGTGACCTTCTGCCCTCCGGAGCCGGCGGCGTAGGCCCCGAGGGAGGACATGTGCACGAACTGGGTCACCCCGGCCGCCGCGGCGGCCCGGGCCACCCGCCGGGTGCCCTCCACGTTCACCCGGTGCAGCCGCTCGGGTTGCCGGCCCGGCTGCAGCGCCCACGCCAGGTGCACCACCGCGTCGGCGCCCTCGAGGAACCGGGTCAGCACGTGCTCGCTGCGGGTCTCCCCGAGGTCGGCCGGGAACCACCGGACGCCGTCGTACGGCGCGCCGTCCGGCGGCCGGCGGCGGGCCAGCCCGCGCACCTCGGCCACACCGCTGCCCGGTGCGGTCAGCCGGCGCAGCAGCGCCGTCCCGACGTTGCCGGTGGCGCCGGTGACGGCGACCGTCAGGCCCTGGAGGTGGTCCCGGGTCAGTCGTTCCATACCGGGCGGCTACCCGCAGGACGGCCGGTGAACCCGGGCGCCGCGGGGGGCGGTCGGGACTACGCCGTCGCGACGTCCTCCAGGGCCCGGCCGCGCTGCTCGGGCAGCGCCCACGAGGCCGCGGCGGTGACCACGAAGAACGCGGCGAAGGTGCCGAACACCAGGCCGTTGCCGCCGGCGTCCAGCAGCGGCGGCACGCACAGCGGGGCGGCGATCGAGGCGATCCGGCCGAACCCCGCCGCGGCGCCGGCGCCGGTGCCGCGCAGCGCGGTGGGGTAGACCTCCGGCGTCACCGCGTAGACCGCCCCCCAGGCGCCGAGGTTGAAGAAGGACAGCACCATGCCGGTGACGAGCACCGCGGTGTCGCCGTCGGCCAGCGCGAACAGCCCGGCGCCCGCCGCGGAGCCGAGGAGGAACACCACCAGGGTCGGCCGGCGACCCCACCGCTCGATGAGCACCGCAGCGGCGGCGTACCCGGGCAGCTGGGCCAGGGTGATGAGCAGGGTGAAGCCGAAGGAGCGGACCAGCGAGAAGCCCGAGGCCACCAGCAGGGTGGGCAGCCAGATGAAGGCGCCGTAGTAGGCGAAGTTGATGCCGAACCACACCGTCCACAGCGCCGCCGTGCGGCCGCGGGTCCCCCGGACCCACAGTGCCCCGGGGCCGGGAGGGGACGCCGGCTCCGGCGTCGTCGACGGCACCGGCGGCACCCCGGCCGCGGACTCGAAGCGGCGCACCGCGGCCTCGGCCTCGTCGACCCGGCCGCGCAGCTCCAGGAAGCGCACCGACTCGGGCAGTCCCCGGCGCACCACGACGGCGTAGACCGCCGGGACGGCGCCCAGCGCCAGCGCCCACCGCCAGCCCGCGTCGCTGCGCGGGACGACGAAGTAGCCGATCAGCGCGGCGAGCAGCCAGCCGACCGCCCAGAACGCCTCCAGCGCCACGACCACCCGGCCACGCACCCGCGCCGGCGCGTACTCGCTGACCAGCGTGGAGGCCACCGGCAGCTCGGCGCCCAGGCCCAGACCGATGAGGAAGCGGAAGACCAGCAACGCCCCGACCGACCACGCCAGCGCGGCGGCGCCGGTGGCCAGGCCGAAGACCAGCAGGGTCAGCGCGAAGACCTGGCGGCGGCCGATCCGGTCGGCCAGCAGCCCGCCGAGGGTCGCGCCCAGCGCCATGCCGACGAAGCCGATCGAGCCGATCCACGACAGCTCCGTCGGGCTCAGGGACCACTGGACGGCGAGGGCGGCCATCACGAAGGAGATGAGGCCGACGTCCATCGCGTCCAGCGCCCAGCCGACGCCGGAGCCGACGACGAGGCGGCCGTGCTCGCGGGTGAACGGCAGCCGGTCCAGCCGCTGGGCGCGGGTGGTCGAGGTCGTCGTCGCGTCGGTGCTCATCGCGCCCGCCCTACCCCGCGCGCCTCCCGGTCACGCGGGGAGGAGGTGTGCTCAGCCGTCGCTGTCCTCACCGTCCGTGGCGTCCTCGACCTCACGCTCGGCGTCGTCGACGCCCTGCTCGACGTCCTGCTGGACGTCGTCGTCGACGACGTCGCTGCCGCAGCCGGCGGCGGTGACGGCGGCGATCGCGATGGTGAAGCCCGCGGCGGCGGTGCGCCAGCGGCGGCGGGTGGGTGCGGACACGGGGGCCTCCCGGGTGGGTCCGATGGGATCCCGGGGTGCCCGCTCGAGCCGAGGTTCATGCGGCCCGCCCGGTCAGGACGACGTCGCGGCCCGGTCCGGGGCACCGCCGCGAGCCTGCGACCACGGGGAGGACGGGGTCGGCTCTCAGACGACGTGCCCGTAGCCGGTGACCGTCAGGAACCGGATCGGCAGCTCGACCAGCTCGGCCGGCCCGTGCGGACCCTCGCCGTCGAACACGAGCGAGTCGCCGGGGTGCATCTCGTACCTGGCCTCGCCGTGCCCGTAGACCATGACCCCCTCCAGCATGTACAGGAACTCGGTGCCGGGGTGCTGGAACAGCGGGAAGACCTCGCTGGCCTCGGTGAGGGTGACCAGCAGCGGCTCGAGGCGCTTGTGCTCGCCGCGCAGTGACCCCAGCAGCTGGTACAGGTGGCCCACGTTGCTCCCGCGCCGGACGATCTGCGCGCCGTGCCCGGCGGGGGTGAACACCGCCTCGCGCTCGGCGTCCAGCCCGCGGAACAGTGCGGTGACCGGCACGGCCAACGCCTCGGCCAGCCGGGCCAGGCTGGACAGGCTGCACGAGGTCTGCGCGTTCTCGATCTTCGACAGCATCGCCTTGCTCATGCCGGTCAACCGCGCCAGCTCGGCCAGGGAGATGCCCTTGGCCAGGCGGAACTCCCGGACGCGGAGGGCGATGACGTCCTCGAGATGACCGCTCGGGGCCTCGTCGGGGGTACCGACGCCGTGGGGGACCTCCATCCGGCGAGCATAGGTCCGGGCGACGTCCACGCCGGGCCGGTCCACCCCGCGGGGGGCGGCCCCCGGCCCGGGTGGGTGGACGGTGTCCGGGGCGCCGCCGCGAGGCGCCGGGCGGGGCCCCGGCGCGGCTATGCCGCCGCCCGGGACGTCCGGGTGGCGTCGGTCAGCCACGCCACCGCCTCGGCCCGGTACGGGGCGATGCCCTTGTACTCGGCGATGTCGTCGGGCAGTTCGGCGACGATGGCGGCCAGCTGCTCGCCCCACTCCGGGATGGCGGCGATCGCCGAGAGCGGCGCCATGTAGGTGCGGATGTTGAACGTGAGCGTGCCGGTCAAGGGCAGCCGGGTCAGGTGCTCCAGCTCGATCCGCAGCTGCAGCCGGCCGTAGTCGCCGTCCCGGACCAGGTGCGGGATGTCGGTGTCCCAGTCGGGCTTGGTCTCCAGGCTGATGTCCCGGCGGGGCGAGCCGTGGGCGGAGAAGGTCCAGTTGACCCGGCGATAGGTCTGGTCCGACGTGAGGCTGCGCATGAAGCGCGTGGCCCGGCTCGTGACGCCCTCCTCGTTGAGCCGGGGAACGGGCCCGTGGATCTCGTCGAGGTGCATGCCGACGTCGAACTTCACCGACCACGCGGCCGCCCAGGTCACCAGCGCGGCGTCGAACCACAGCCGGCCGCCCCGGTCGCTGACCATCAGGATGTCGTCGGGCACCTGGCAGGCGATCCAGGTCAGCGGGTCGGTGGGCAGGGTGGCCGGGTCCCCCAGCACGAAGTCCTGCTCGATGCCGAGCAGGTCGTTGCGCCACGAGAACGCCCGGCGCGCGCCCCGGTGCTCCTCGAGGTGCATGGCGTCGGGCCGGGCGGACACCAGCTCGCGCAGCAGGTACAGCAGCATGTCCCAGCAGGCCGGCTCCATGTGGGGGAGGACCTGGCGCCGTCCGGGGTCCCGGGCCAGGATGTCCCGGCGCAGGAGCATCTGCTCCTGGTAGTCCTCGCCGAGGTCGACGACGTGTGCGCCCCAGTGGCCGGCGGGTGTCTCGACCCGTCGTCGGGCGGGCTCGACGTTGACCGCGTACCGGAAGGCACGCTCGCCGGGGGAGAAGGGCCAGGGCAGGCGGGACAGGTCGTTCACAGGTCGAGCTCCAGGACGGGGTCGGCCGCCCGCGAGACGCAGGCGAGCATGCTGGTGTGGGTCTGCCTGTCGGCGTCGTCGAGGACGAGGTCGCGGTGCTCCACGCGGCCGGCGACCACGGGGACGACGCACTGGCCGCAGACCCCCTGCCGGCACATGTGGGGCACCTCGACGCCGGCCTCGAGCGCGGCCTCGAGCAGGCTGGTGCCGCTCGGGACGGCCAGCCGGCGGCCGCTGCGGCGCAGCACGGCGGCGAAGGGCCGGCCCGGGGCCTGCTCGGGAGCCCGGAAGTGCTCCACGTGCACGCGGACCGGCGGCCAGCCGGCGTTCCGGGCCGTCTCGGTGAACAGGTCGAGGACGCCGGCCGGGCCGCAGGCGTAGGCGTGGGTGCCCCACGGCTGCCGGGTCAGCCGGTCGCGGAGGACGGCGGCGAGCGCGTCCCGTCCCTCCACCTCGACGAGGTCGTCGCCGGCCAGCTCGCGCACCCGTTCCAGGTGCGCCGCCGCGCCACGGCGGTAGCCGTAGACGACCTCGACCGGACGGCCCCAGAGCCGCGCTGCCTCGAGGTGCGACAGGATCGGCGTCACGCCGATCCCCGCCGCGACGAGCAGGGCCTTCCCCGACGCGAACTCGAGGGGGAACGTCGAGCGGGGTCCCTCGACGGTGAGCAGGTCCCCGGCGGACACCCTGTCGTGCAGCCACGCCGAGCCCTGGCCGTCACCGGTGCGCAGCACCGAGATGCGGTAGTCGGCCGGCTCGACGCCGGAGCCGGTGAGGGAGTAGGCGTTGCGTCTGCCGCCGGCGGTCACCACGAGGTGGCTGCCGGGCGTGTACCCGGTCAGCCGCCGGCCCCCGGGGTGCTCGAGGACGATCTGCCGGACGTCCGCGGTGAGCTGCTCGACCCGTGCGACCCGCAGCTGGACGGTGGCCCGAGCGCTCATCCGTGCCCTCCCGGCGCGGCGATCGCGGAGGCGAGGTAGCTGCCGCGGTGACCCGAGACGTGCTCGTGCACCTCCAGACGCCGCCGGCAACCCGGGCAGGTGACCTCGTCGCCGGCGGCTGCGGCCAGCCGGGACGTGGCCTCGCAGTGGACGCAGAAGACGCTGATCCGGTCGCGGCCGACGGCGAAGGCGGTGATCTCCTCCGGGACCAGTCCGAGGGAGCGCGCCTGCGCGGTCAGGAGGAGGACGTCGGCCTCGGGTCCGGCGACGGCCAGCCGGGATCCGACACGGAGCGTCCCGAGCCGCTGCTCCAGGTCATCGGCCCGGCCCGCCGCCCAGCCGTCGAGGAGCCACAGCTGCGCAGGCCGGCCGGCGTCCCCGGCCTGGCGCAGCCAGCCGTCGGCGACGTCCGCGGAGCCCGGGCCCAGCTGCACGACGAGGAACGACCGCCCGGTCAGGTCGAGGGGTGGGGGGGCGTCCGGCCACGTCGGGACGCTGGTCTGCCTGGCCGGGGGCAGCAGCGTCGTCACGTCGCGCTCCTCAGCCACTCGGCCGCGGCGTGCCGGTAGCGGGAGATGCCCTTGTAGTCGGCCATGTCCTGTGGCAGCTCCTCCAGGACGGCGGCGAGCCGGTCCCGCCAGGCCGGCACGAGGGCGATGTCGGCGAGGGGGAGGAGGTACGTGCGGATGAGGAACAGCACGGTGCCGGAGCTGGGCAGGCGCACCAGGTGCTGGACCTCGACCCGCAGGTGCAGGCGGGTGCCGAGGTCCTCCGACAGCACCAGCCGCCGGTCCGGGCCCCACTCGGGATAGGTCTCGGTCGCGGTGTCCAGCCGCCGGCCCACGGTCATCGTCCAGTTCGTGCGCCGGTAGGCCTCGCCGGGCTGCAGGCGCATGAGGAACCGGTGGGCCCGGTCGATCACCCCGGCCGGGTGGACGCGCGGGACCGGGCCGTGGATCTCCGGGAAGCTCATGCCGACGTCGAAGCGCATGGACCAGTCCGCGGCCGCGGTCACGACGCCGGCATCGGCCCACAGGGCCCCTTCACGCTGGTCGAGGAGGACCAGGTCGTCCTGCACCTGCGGCGCGACGAACCGCAGGGGGTCGGTGGGCAGCGTGGCGTCCTCGCCGAGGACGAACTCCTGCTCGACGTCCAGCAGCTCGTTGCGCCAGTGCCACGTGTCCCCGCCGCGGCGCTCGAGCCGGAAGGCGTCGGGACGGGCCCGCTGGAGCTCGCCCATCACGTAGAGCATCGCGTCCCAGGACGCCGGTCTCATGTGCGGCAGCTCCTGCCACCGCGACGGGTCCGCGGCCAGGACGGCCCGGCACTCGGCGCTGTCGGCCTCGTAGCAGTCGTCGACGTGCAGGACGTGCGCGCCCCAGCTGCCGGCCGCGGTCGGTGTGGGGGCGACCGCGGGTTCGACGTTGGTGCTGTACCGGTAGCGGTCGGTCGGGAAGGGGAAGGGGAACGCGGTGATGCGCTCGGGCAGCGCCCACACGCGCGGGTCGGTCGTGGTCACAGGTCGAGCTCCAGGGAGGGGCCGGTGCTGCGCGAGACGCAGCACATGACGCTGTCGGCAGCGGCCTTCTCCTCCTCGCTGAGGAAGAGGTCGCGGTGGAGGGGGCGGCCGGCGAGGACGGGCACGCGGCACTCGCCGCAGACCCCCTGCCGGCACAGGTTGGGCACGGGGACGCCGCCGCGTTCCAGGGCCTCGAGCAGGCTCACGCCGGAGGGGACGGCGATCCGTCGCCCGGAGCGGGCCAGCCGGACGTCGAAGGGGTCGCCGGGGTCCAGCGCGGCGGCGGAGAAGCGTTCGGTGTGCACCCGGTCCTCCGGCCAGCCGAGGCGCTCGGCGCGCTCCAGGACGAAGTCCAGCAGGGGGGTGGGCCCGCAGACGTAGAGGTGCGTGCCCAGTGGCGCCGAGCCCAGGGCGGACTCGATGCGGGGCAGGAACGTCGCGACGTCCGGGTGCTCCTCGAGCCGGGGGCCGGCCAACTCCCGCAGTTCGGCCAGGTGGGCACCGGCGCCCGGCCGGTACCCGTAGAGGAGGGTGAAGGAGCGCCGCCACCGCACCGCGGCGCGGGCGTGCGACAGCATGGGGGTCACGCCGATGCCGCCGGCGACGAGCAGGTGGTGGCGTGCGGTGGCGACCGGCGGGAAGGCGCTGCGGGGCGGGTCGGCGGCCACCGCGTCACCCACCTGCAGCTGGTGGACCCACCGGGAGCCACCGGTGCCGTCCGGGCACAGCAGGACGGAGATCGTGTACTCCTCCGGCGCCACCCCGGAGCCGGTGAGGGAGTAGGCGTTGCGGCGCTCGCCGCAGGCCAGCACGAGGTGGCTGCCCGGGGGGTACCCGGGCAGGGCGCTCCCGTCGCCGGCCACCAGGGTGACCGACCGGATCCCCGCCGCCGCCGCCCGGACGGCGGCCACGCGCAGCTCGAGCGGTCCCCGCCGGGCGGGTGCGCCGGCCGGCGCCCGGGCCGGCAGGGCCACGGCCGTCATGCCGTCGCCCCGAGCACGGCCACGGGGTCGGCGTCCTCGGCGTCGATCATGTACCCGAGGTAGGCGCCCATGCGCCGGGACACGTGGTGGTAGACGTGCAGGGTGCGGCCGCAGCCGCTGCACGTGCAGGTGCCGTCCACCGGTGCTGTCGTCTCCGTCTCGGTGTCGCAGTGGGCGCAGTGCACCCGTCGGAGGGGCACCCCGGTGACGAACGGGAGGATCTCGGCCGGGACGGCGCCCAGCGCCAGGACCCGGGCACGGGCCCGGAGGACGTCGGCCTCCGGGCCCGCCACGAGCAACCTCCAGCCGACGACGGCCTGCGCCGTCTCCGCCTCCAGCCACGGCAGCGCGTCCTCGCAGCCGGCGACCCGCAGGACGCTCACCGGGGTGCCGCTGCTGCGTGCCGTCGCCTCCCAGGAGGCGACGACGTCCTCCGCGTCAGGACCCAGCGCCAGCAGTGCCAGGCTGCGGGCACCGCTCGGCACGGCCGGGGGGACGGCGTCCCACCGGGGCACGCTGGTGTGCTCGATGCCCATGCCGGATCAGGGGGCGAACGACCGCTGACCGGTGTAGAAGCCCAGCGCGCGCTCGGGCGTCTCGAACCGGATGCGGGAGCCCTTGGGGAAGAAGAGCACGTCCTTGGGGCGTGCGACGACCTGCTCGCCGCTGTCGAGGTCGGTGAGGTGGAACTCCCCCTCGACGACGACCTTCATCTCGTCGTACGTGTAGGTGTACTCCAGCGGCTCGCCGGCCAGGAGCTCGAAGAACCCGGAGCACAGCTCCGAGCCCCCGGGGTTGGCGAACGTGTCGCCGATGAAGGCGTTGACGCCGGCGACCTCCATGCTCGGCAGTCCCTCGTACGTGCCGGTGGCGTGTCCGAAGACGATCGTGTCCATTGCCATGTGTCGGCCTCCTCGCGGCGGAACCGGTCGGGATGACGGCTCCTGTGGGTGGACGACATGTAACGGCAGTGGACGCAACGGTGGGTGTCCGCGCTGTAACAAGTCGGTGACCACCGGAAGGCGGCGGTGCCGGGCGCGCGCCGGTCCCGCGGGACGGGCCCGCGGGCCGGCCGCGGCACCGCGGAGGGGCGACGCGCCCGATGTCACCGGAACGTCACGTCAGGAGACCGCCACGGCAACACGTCGACCGTCTACTCCCCGGCGACAGCGACAACCCCCAGTAGACGAAAGGCGTGCCGTGGACGTCGGCAGCACTGCATTCATCCTGGCCGCAACGATGGCCGTCGCCCTCATGATCCCCGGACTGGCGCTCTTCTACGGCGGCATGGTGGGGTCCCGCGGGGTCCTCAACATGATCATGATGGTCTTCGGGGCCGTCGCGGTGGTCGGCGTCCTGTGGACGCTCTTCGGCTACTCCGCCGTGTTCGGGGACTCCTACGGAGGGGCGGGCCTGCTCGGTGACCTCACGACCTACGCGGGGCTCGGCGACTTCCTGGCCGAGGACCCGGAGGCCGCGCTGCCACCGGCGCTGGTCGCGGTCTTCCAGGCCCTCTTCATCACGATCACCACCGCACTGATCGCCGGAGCCGTCTCCGACCGGGTGCGCTTCGGGCCGTGGCTGGTCTTCGCAGGCCTCTGGGCGGCCCTGGTGTACATGCCCGTCGCGCACTGGGTCTTCGCGTTCGACGCCGCGGACGGGAGCACCGTGGGCGGCTGGATCGCCAACCGCCTGGGCGCGGTGGACTTCGCCGGCGGCACCGCCGTCCACGTCAACGCCGGTGTGGCCGCGCTGGCCCTGGTGCTCGTCGTGGGCAAGCGAGCCGGGTGGCCGCGTCAGGCCCGGCCGAACAGCCTGCCCTTCGTCGTGCTCGGCGCCGGGATCCTGTTCTTCGGCTGGTTCGGCTTCAACGGCGGCTCCGCGCTGGCGGCGGGCAACAGCGCCTCGGTGGTCATGCTGAACACCTTCAACGCCACCTGTGCCGCGCTGCTCGCCTGGCTGCTGGTCGAGCGGTTGCGGGACGGGCACGCGACCACGCTGGGGGCCATGTCCGGCGCGATCGCCGGGCTGGTCGCCATCACCCCCGCCTGCGGCGCGGTCACCCCGATGGGCGCCTTCGCCGTCGGTGCGGTCGCCGGCGCGGTCTGCCCGCTGGCCATCTCGCTGAAGTACCGCCTCGGCTACGACGACGCGCTCGACGTCGTCGGCGTGCACCTCGTGGGTGGCGTCATCGGCACGCTGCTCGTGGGGCTGCTCGGCTCGGCGGAGGCCCCCAGTGGCAGGGACGGGCTCCTCTACGGGGGTGGGCTGGGCCTGCTGGGCACCCAGGCGGTCGCCGTGGTCGCCGTGATCGGCTACTCGTTCGTGGTCACGTGGCTGATCGCCTCCGCGCTGCAGAAGACGATCGGCCTGCGGCTGTCGAAGGAGGCCGAGGTCGCCGGCATCGACCTCGACCAGCACGCCGAGGTCGCCTACGACCTCGAGGGCGGCGTGCAGACCCCCGGCGCCAAGCCGACCCCCGAGGCGGTCGTCGCCTCCGCGGAGCGGCTGGTCGCGAGCTCCGCGCCCCGCGAGGCCGGCACGGCCGGCTGACGCGTGCGCTCGACCCACCGGAGGCCGGTCCCGCGCCGCGGGGCCGGCCTCCGGTGTGTCGCTGACCGGTGCCGCCCGGGCCCGCCGTGGAGTCGCCGTGGAGCTGTGCTGCCACCGCGTCGCCCGCGTCGCCCGGCAACACAAAGACAGCGGCTCCGTAACCGTCGGGAAACGAGTGGACCGTTTACTCATGGGCGACAAGAGTTCACCACAGTGGACGCAACGCCAGGAGGCTCCCGTGTCGCTCACCGCCACCCGCCCCGAGGCACCGCCCGTGCCGAGGCCGGCCACCGCCGTCGAGTCCGATCTGGCCACCCGGGCCCGCGCCGACGGCATCGAGTTCGTCATGGCCCTGTTCGTCGACCTCACCGGCAAGCCGTGCGCCAAGCTCGTGCCCATCGAGGCGGTCGAGGAGCTGCAGGCCGAGGGCGTCGGGTTCGCCGGTTACGCGGTCGGCGCGATGGGTCAGCAGCCGCGGGACCCCGACCTCGTGGCGATCCCCGACCCGTCGTCCTACATGCCGGTCCCGTTCATCAGGCCCGGCCTGGCGATCGTCCACTGCGACCCGCACGTGGAGGGCCGGCCCTGGCCCTACGCGCCGCGGGTGGTGCTCAAGGCGCAGCTGGCCCGCGCGGCCGAGCTCGGCCTGGAGCTCAGGGTCGGCGCCGAGGTCGAGTACTTCCTCGTCGAGCGCGGCCCGGACGGCGCGCTGCGCCCGGCCGACCCCAAGGACACCGCGTCGCGGCCCTGCTACGACGCCCGTGACCTCACGCGCATGTACGACCACCTCACCGAGGTCTCCAAGGCGATCAACTCCCTGGGGTGGGGCAACTACGCCAACGACCACGAGGACGGCAACGGCCAGTTCGAGCAGAACTTCGCCTACGCCGACGCCCTGACCACCGCCGACCGGGTGGTCACCCTCCGGTACCTGCTCAGCGTGCTGGCCGAGCAGCGCGGGATGACGGCGACCTTCATGGGCAAGCCGTTCACCGACCGGACCGGCAGCGGCCTGCACATGCACCTGTCGCTGTGGCGCGACGGGCAGGCGGCCTTCCCCGACGCCGACGACCCGCGCGGGCTGGGCCTCTCCCCGCTGGCCTACTCGTTCGTCGCCGGCCTGCTCGAGCACGCGTGCGGGCTGCAGGCGGTGCTCGCCCCGACCGTCAACGCGTACAAGCGCACCGGGGCGAGCTCCACCCGGTCGGGGGCGACCTGGTCCCCGCGGACGGCGACCTACGGCGGCAACGACCGCACCCACCTGCTGCGGGTGCCCGACGGCAACCGGGTCGAGCTGCGCGGCGGCGACGGCTCGGCCAACCCCTACCTGGCCGCGGCCGCCGCGCTCGCCGCCGGGCTGGACGGCGTCCGCCGCGGGCTGGACCCGGGCGACCCCGGCGCCACCTGCAGCAGCCCCCTCCCGCCGACGCTGCTGCACGCGGTGGAGGCGATGGAGGCCGACCCGGTCGTCGCCGGCGCGCTCGACGCGGCCGGCCCGGGCGTGGCCGGCTACTTCGCCGACCTCAAGCGCGACGAGTTCTTCGAGTGGCACGGCCAGGTGACCCCCTGGGAGGTCGACCGCTACGTGACCGCCTTCTGACCCTCCCCGCGCCCGTCCGCGGAGGTGCACGGCACCTCCGACGCCCAGTACCGAGAGAGGAACGCCCACCCATGTGCGGGATCGTCGGGCTCCACCTGCGGGAGCCCTCCCTGTACCCCCGGCTCGGCGAGCTGCTGACCGGGATGCTGTGCCAGGTCACCGAGCGCGGCCCGGACTCCGCCGGTGTCGCCGTCTACGGCGACCCGCGCTGGTCCCCGCCGGGCCGGTCCACCGTCTCGCTGCTGGCCGGCGACCGGACGGCCGACGACGTCGCGACGGCGGTGCGCGCGGAACTGGCGGAGGCCGAGGTCGTCGACGCCGGCCAGACGCTGGTCGTGCACGCCGCGACCGACCCCACCACCCTGACCGCCGCCGTCCGGGAGGCGGTGCCGGGCGCCCTCGTCATCGGCGCCGGCGAGGAGGTCGCCGTCCTCAAGGGCGTGGGCTCCCCGCAGGCGCTGGCCGCCGCGTTCGGCCTCCCCGCGGCGCAGGGCTGGCAGGGCGTCGCGCACACCCGGATGGCGACCGAGTCGGCCGTCACCCCCGCGCACTGCCACCCGTTCTCCGTCGGCACCGACCAGTGCCTGGTGCACAACGGCTCGTTCGCCAACCACGCCACCATCCGGCGCGAGCTCAGGGCCGCCGGTGCGGTGTTCGACAGCGACAACGACTCCGAGGTCGGCGCCCGGTTCGTCGCCGCGCAGCTGGCCGCCGGGTACGACCTGTCGACGTCGCTGAAGCTGCTGTGCGAGCGGTTCGACGGCTTCTACACGCTGCTGGTGTCCACCAGGGACAGCTTCGCCGTCGTCCGCGACGCCATCGCCTGCAAGCCCGCGGTCGTCGCCGAGACCCCGCAGTGGGTCGCGATGGCCTCGGAGTACCGCGCCCTGGCCGGCCTGCCCGGCATCGACGACGCCCGCATCTTCGAGCCCGAGCCGGAAGAGGTCTACGCATGGCAGCGCTGAGCACGTCCCTCGACTTCGCCCCGGTGGAGCCGGCCGAGCCCGCCGTCGTCGACCTGTCGGTGACCAGCGTCCGCGAGCTCAACGCCGCGCTGCACGCCCGCGACGTCGCCGACAAGGCGCCGTCCTGGCGGGTCACGCACCCCGACGGCCGGCACAGCCTCGCCGTCGGCCTGGACGCCGACGTCGACGTCCGGATCGAGGGGCACGCCGGTTACTACTGCGCCGGGATGAACAAGTCCGCGACGGTGACCGTCGAGGGCAACGCCGGGGTCGGCGTCGCGGAGAACATGATGAGCGGCACCGTGCGGGTGCGCGGCAACGCCTCCCAGTCGGCCGGGGCCACCGCGCACGGCGGACTGCTCGTGGTCGAGGGATCCGCCGCGGCGCGCTGCGGCATCTCGATGAAGGGCGTGGACATCGTCGTCGGCGGCGACGTCGGCCACATGAGCGCCTTCATGGGTCAGGCCGGCCGGCTGGTGGTCTGCGGGGACGCCGGCGACGCGCTCGGCGACTCCCTCTACGAGGCCCGCATCTACGTGGCCGGCTCGGTCGCCTCGCTCGGTGCGGACTGCGTCGAGAAGGAGGTGCGCGAGGAGCACCTGGCCGAGCTCGCCGGCCTGCTCGCCGCCGCCGGTCTGGACGCCGACCCGCGGGACTTCCGCCGCTACGGCTCGGCCCGCCGCCTCTACAACTTCCACGTCGACAACGCCTCGGCGTACTGAGGAGCCCCACATGACGCTTCGTGAGTCGGCCACCTTCGACCGCGCCACCATCGCCGACATCCAGCGCGCCGCCGAGACCGGCATCTACGACATCCGCGGTGGCGGCGCCAAGCGCCGCGTCCCGCACTTCGACGACCTGCTCTTCCTCGGGGCGTCGATGTCGCGCTACCCGCTCGAGGGCTACCGCGAGCGGTGCGACACCGACGTCGTCCTCGGTGACCGCAACGCCACCTACCCGCTGCACCTGTCCACCCCGGTGACCATCGCCGGGATGAGCTTCGGCGCGCTCTCCGGCCGGGCGAAGGAGGCCCTCGGCCGTGGCGCCAGCGAGGTGGGGACGTCGACCACCACCGGGGACGGCGGGATGACCGAGGAGGAGCGCGGTCAGTCCAAGCACCTGGTCTACCAGTACCTGCCCTCGCGGTACGGCATGAACCCCGACCACCTGCGCATGGCCGACGCGATCGAGGTCGTGCTCGGGCAGGGCGCCAAGCCCGGCGGTGGCGGCATGCTGCTCGGCCAGAAGATCACCGAGCGGGTCGCCGGGATGCGCACCCTGCCCATCGGCGTCGACCAGCGCAGCGCCTGCCGGCACCCCGACTGGACCGGCCCCGACGACCTGGAGATCAAGATCCGGGAGCTGCGGGAGATCACCGACTGGGAGAAGCCGGTCTACGTCAAGATCGGCGCCAGCCGGACCTACTACGACGTGAAGCTGGCGGCCAAGGCCGGGGCCGACGTCATCGTGCTCGACGGCATGCAGGGCGGCACCGCCGCGACGCAGGACGTGTTCATCGAGCACGTCGGCATCCCGACGCTGGCCGCGCTGCCCCAGGCGGTGCAGGCGCTGCAGGAGGAGGGCCTGCACCGGCAGGTCCAGCTGGTGGTCTCCGGCGGCATCCGCAACGGCGCCGACCTCGCCAAGTGCATGGCCCTCGGTGCGGACGCCGTCGCGATCGGCACCGCCGCGCTCATCGCGCTCGGCGACAACTCCCCGCACCTGGACGAGGAGTACCGGGCGCTGGGCTCGGCGGCCGGCTTCTACGACGACTGGCAGGCCGGGCGCGACCCCGCCGGCATCACCACCCAGGACGACGAGCTGGCCCAGCGCCTGGACCCGGTCGTCGGCGGGCGGCGGCTGGCCAACTTCATCCGGGTGATGACGATGGAGGCCCAGATCATCGCCCGGGCCTGCGGCAAGGCCCACCTGCACTCGCTGGAGCCCGAGGACCTCGTCGCTCTCACCATCGAGGCCGCGGCCATGGCGCGGGTGCCGCTGGCCGGCACCTCGTGGGTCCCGGGCCGGTGAGGGACCTGCGGGTCGAGGTCGCGGTCGTCGGGGCCGGGCTGATGGGCGCCGCTGCCGCGTGGGAGCTGGCCCGCCGGGGGGTGTCGGTCGCGCTGGTCGAGGCGCTCGACCCCGGGCACCGGCGCGGCAGCTCGCACGGCACCTCGCGGATCATCCGGCGGGCCTACGCCGACCCGTTCTACGTGCGGCTGACCAGCCGGGCGTTCGACCGCTGGGCCGAGGCCGAGTCCGACCTCGGGGTCCCACTGCTGCAGACCACCGGCGGCCTCGACCACGGGGCGGCGCGCGACCCGGCCGGCCTGGCGGAGCTCATGCAGCGCGAGGGCGTGCGGCACGAGCTGCTCCCCGCCGCCGAGGCCGAGGCGCGCTGGCCGGGGATGCGCTTCGACGGGCCGGTGCTGTTCCACCCGGAGGCGGCGGTGCTCGACGCCGACGCCGCGGTCGCCGCGTGGGTGCGCCGGGTGGGGGAGCTCGGCGGGACGGTGCTCGGGCGGACCCGGGTCGTCGCCGTCGAGCCCCACGGGGACGGCGTCCTGGTGGGCACCGACGGACCGGCGGTCGTGGCCGACCGGGTGGTGCTCGCCGCCGGCCCGTGGCTGCCGGAGCTGGCGCGGTCGGTCGGCGTGCCGCTGGGGCTGCCGCCGCTGACGGTGACCCAGCAGCAGGTGTTCCACTTCCGGCGGCGGGACGCCTCCGTGGCCTGGCCGACGTTCGTGCACAAGGGGGAGCTCCAGCTGTTCGGGCTGCCCTCCGGCGCCGACGGTGGGCCCGAGCCGGCGTTCAAGGTCGCCCAGCACGACGGCGGCACGCCGACCACGGCGTCGGGCCGGGACGGCGTCGTCGACCCGGCGTCCCGGGAGCGCGTCGTCCGGTACGTGGCGGAGTCCCTGCCCGGCCTCGACCCCGAGCCGGTGGCCGAGGCCAGCTGCCTCTACACCGTGACCCCGACCGAGGACTTCCTGCTCGACCGGGCCGGCCCGGTGGTCGTCGTCTCGCCGTGCTCGGGCCACGGCGCGAAGTTCGCCGCCCTCGTCGGTGAGCTCGCCGCCGACCTGGCGATGGGGAGGGCCGGCGCCGAGCCCCGGTTCGCCCTCCCGGCCCTCGTCTGAGCGGAGGGGACCCGTCGGCGTCACGCCGACGGGTC